>NZ_JADPEL010000033.1 GCF_015667795.1 Clostridium sp. D53t1_180928_C8 | reverse complement strand
ATATTTAATAAAGGAGTTTAACATTAGAAGATTTATATGTATATAAATGTAAAATTTATTTAAATTTTCATGTTTTTAGTATACAATAAATATAATAATTAAAAGTTTAATATATGTGAGGAGAGAGATTATGAGAAATAAAAAAAATTGGATAAAAGCTTTTATATTATCAGTTGTTATTGTTGTTGTATATGTTGTCTTGTTTGAAATGTTAGGAGCTGACCAGGAACAAATTGGTATTGTGGTTGCTACAATAATTGTTTTTACTATGCTACTTTGTACATATTCCATCATTGATGAGATAAGAAAATTTAAACATAATAATGAATAACCTTAATATTATATGAGTTAGTTGATTACTAAGCTACTCGATAAATAGGAATTTGTCGGGGAGTACAAGATATATATAATTAGAGATTAAACAATAAAAATTTTACTAAAGTAGAATATTGAAAGTAGGATATTAAGATGAAAAAATTTGAAAGTACACGATTAATTTTAAGAGAATGGTCAAGAGCAGATTTAAATAATCTACATGAAGTTATGTGTAATAAGAAAGTTGCTGATTTAGCTGGGTTTAGAGTAAAAGAAAATATTAAAGAAACTAATGTTGTTTTAGAAAAATTTACTGAGGAACCAGATGATACCATATGGGCAATTGAGTTAAAAGAACTTAATAAAGTGGTAGGATGGATTGAAGTACATACACCTATCGATAATATTTTTAAAGAAGCCAAGGAAATAGGTTTTGTTTTAGCGGAAGCTTTTTGGGGACTAGGTATAGCAATAGAAGCTATAAACGAAATCATTCAGTATTCATTTAATGATAAACAGATTAGTTCTATTGTTTGTTCTCACTTTATTAACAATACACAATCTAAAAAAGTAATTGAGAGAAGTGGGTTCAAGTATAAGATAACCTATAATAATAAAATCTACTATTATTTGAATAATGAAGTTAATTATAAGAAATGAAAATTAAAAAATATGGATTAAGGAATTTTTATGTTTATTTTTTATAAAAGTTTGATATAATATAAATAAGAAAAGCTTAGTGCGACAACACTAAGCAATCCTTAGAACGTTTTTAGTTTTAGGGCTATTGGTTAGATTTATTTAAAATTAAATGAAATCTTATGAAAAAGCACAACTATTCTTGGTCGGATGGAGTGCTTTTTTCATTTGTCTTAAAACTTAATTTAAAACATTTAATACCTATATTCAGTTCAAATTCTAAAAGTTTAGTTTTTGAACTTAAAGCCTTTAGTATAACTATTAATAAAAATATTATAACAATTAACAAAGTAAGTATCATATCCAATACCACCCCCTTAAGCTAAGATGAAAATCATCAATAACCCAAGGTGGGAATACGTACAACCACCGTAGCCATCCTCTACGGCATTTCAAATATTACTTTTAAATTATACCATAATTGGTTATAGAATATACATAAGAAATAAATGGTAACTGACATTGGTAATTAGATGTCAATATGCTTTTACACGTTATAAACTCCTCGATAAATTCCAATTTAGCGATTAAAATTTGAGGGATAATCTTAAACTTTTTAATCATTAAATGTTGAATATAACTATGTCATATACATAATATTATAATTATAGGTGGTGATTATATGGAACGTTATTGTACAAAGTGTAATAATGAGTTAACTAAATGTTTGGCAAGTGGTGGGATAAAAAACTTAACAGTTGTCAAATTGCCTGAAAAAATTTTTACAAGTAAAGAAACAAGTAATGTTTTCCCCTTTGTATGCTCAAATTGTGGATATATAGAGTGGTATGCAGATAAACCTAACAATATAAAGTAACTATAATTATTCTATTGTTAAATTTCAATTTATCGATTGGATATGACGAAGAATTTTAAACTATTACGATTCGAAGGGGTGTCAGTATTGGACATCCTTTTTATGTTATATTGATTTCTACATTATTTCTTATAATTATTACAGTTTTTCTATAAAATTTATAATATTAAGGAAAGTATTAATATCCTATAATGAAGTTAAGAAATTATAGATAATTTATTAATTTATAAAGCTAATGTATACGTATAACATAAGGGTTTAAAAGATTAAATAATCACTAAGTTTATGTAGTAGGAATTTGATAAAAGATTATAGTTAGTAAGTTATAGAGGAGAGATGAAAATGAAAAAAGCACATATTATATCACATTCACATTGGGATAGAGAGTGGTATTTACCATATGAACATCACCATATGCTAGAAATAGAGTTTATGGATACATTAATAAAAACTTTAGAAGAAGATCCAGAGTTTAAAAGCTTTCATTTAGATGGACAAACTATAATGCTTGAGGATTACCTTCAAGTAAGACCTGAAAAGAAAGAAATTTTAAAGAAATTAATAAAAGAAAAAAGAATACATGTTGGACCTTGGTATATACTTCAAGATGAATGGTTAACAAGTAGTGAGGCTAATATTAGAAATTTACAAATAGGACATAGGGATGCAAAGGAATACGGAGATGTATGTAAAATTGGATATTTCCCTGATTCTTTTGGAAATATGGGTCAAGCACCACAAATCTTAAAGGATGCTAATATAAATACAGCTGTATTTGGAAGAGGAGTAAAGCCTACAGGATTTAATAATGAAGTAAGTGATTCTAATAGTTATGAATCACAATTTTCAGAAATGTACTGGCAATCTCCAGATGGTAGCAAGGTTTTAGGAATATTATTTGCAAATTGGTATAATAATGGTTTCGAAGTACCAGCCGATGAAGAAGGAGCTAAAAAGTATTGGAAAAAGAAATTAAGTGATGCAGAAAAGTATGCATCAACTAATCATCTTTTATTTATGAATGGATGTGACCATCAGCCAGTTCAAACAGATTTATCTACTGCTATTAATATTGCTAATAATATATATGATAATGTTGAATTTATTCATTCTAATTTTGAAGATTATGTTGAAGAAGTAAATAAGGAATTAAGAGAAGATTTAGCTGTAATTAAAGGTGAACTTAGAAGTCAAAGAACAGATGGATGGTATACTTTATCTAATACGGCATCAGCTAGAATTTACTTAAAACAAATGAATGCAAAATGTCAAATGTTATTTGAAAAGCTAGCAGAACCTTTAGCTGTTATGGCGCATAAAGCAGGAATGGAATATCCACATGAAACTTTTGTTTATGGATGGAAGACTTTAATGCAAAATCATCCTCATGATAGTATTTGTGGATGTAGTGTAGATGCTGTTCATAGAGAAATGGTAACTAGATTTGAAAAAGCTGAAAATGTTGCTTTATATATAATAAATGAAGCTTTAACTTATCTTTCAAATCATATTGATATTACAGAATTTAAAAATATTTCAGAGGATGCAATACCATTTTTAGTATTAAATCCAACTGGATTTGAAAAGAGTAGAGTTATAGAAACAGAAATAGAAGTATATAAAGAATACTTTGAAGATAACAATAATGACGTAAAACTTTGTGTAAAGAAAGTAAAAGAATATAATGTTCCAGAGTTTAAGGTTATAAATAAAAATGGTTGTGTAATACCATCTAAAATAATAGAAGTTAATGAAAAATTTAACTTTGACCTTCCTAAGGATAAATTTAGAAAACCTTATATGGCTAAAGTAGTTAAGCTTTCAATAGAAGTTAAAGATATGGATAAATTCTCATGGAAGACTTTTGCTTTAGTAGAAGCAGATAAAGCTGAAGAAAATAATGAAAGCTTATTTATATCAGGAAGAGAATTAGAAAATGAATATGTAAAAGTAAAGATTAATGACAATGGATCTATAAATCTTCTTCATAAAGAAAGTAAGAAAGAATATTTAAACCTTTGTTTATATGAGGATTGTGGAGATGTTGGAAATGAATATATTTATGGAGAACCTAAAGGAGTTGCACCTATAATAAGTAGTGATTCTGAAGCAAAAATTAAAGTTTTAGAAGATAGTAGCTTTAGAGCTGTTGTAGAAGTTAAAAATACTATAAAGATTCCAAAATCTGCAGATGATACATTAAAGAAGGAAATCGAGGAATTAATAGAATTTAAATATCGTGAAGCTAAACGTTCAACTGAAATGATAGATATGGAAATAACAACTCTTTATACATTAGAAAGACTAGGTAAAGGTATAAAGGTTAAAACAAGCTTTAACAATGAAGCTTTAGATCATAGAGTAAGAGTTTTATTTGAAACAGATATAAATACTCCATATAATTATGCTGACTCAATTTTTGAAGTAGCAAAGAGAGATAATACCCCAAGTGAAGAGTGGGAAAACCCATGCAATACTCAACATCTACAATATTTTGTTAATGTTCATGATGAGAACTGTGGTTTAACAATTGCAACTAAAGGTTTAAATGAATATGAAATATTGCAAAATGATAAAAATACAATTGCAGTTACAATTCATAGAGGGGTTAGGGAGCTAGGAGACTGGGGAATATTTTATACACCAGAAGCTCAATGTTTAGGGAATATAGAAGCTGAATTTATGATTATACCTCATGGAGATAAGGAAGATTTATATAACAGCTATAAGGAAGCTAATTTATACGAAGTTCAAGATATAACTAAACAAATTAATTTAAAAACTGATAATGTAATAGATTCTAAGCTTAACTTATTTGACTTTGAAAGTAATGAGTGTATATGGTCATCATTAAAGCTTTCAGAGGAAAGTGGAGATATTATTGCAAGATGGTTTAATCCATCTGAAGAATATTCTTCATTAGCTTTAAATACAAATATGTCAGTTTATAATAGTAATGTTTTAGAGGAAACTTTTGATTCAGTAGAAAAATTTATTGAAGTAGAACCATATAAAATTATTACTCTTGCTTTAAAATAGTATATAATAATTAAAATTAAAGGAAGAACTATAGTAATAGAGCTATAGTTCTTTTAATGTTTTATACTTTTCAAAAATATTATTAAATTGTTGATAAATGCAATAAAAAAAGTATTATAGCGATAATATTAGACAATATTAAGAAAGCGTAATATAATTTATATGGATTATAATTCTTGCAAAGGGGATAAATACAAATGAAAAAGAGAGAATTAGTTACTTTATTGATTTCTACAATACTAATATTCGGGGGACTAGTTAGTTGTGGTAATAGCAATATTGAGAATAATTCACCAAAAAGGAAGGGGAAGGAAAGTAAGCCTTCAGTATTATTAACTCCCGTAAAGCTTGATGAAGAAGAAAGTGTTGAAAATACAGAAGATAATAGTAACACAGATGATAATAATAAAGATGATAATAATAGAGATATTAGTAATAATGATGATAGATTATACGATAAAAACAGTTATAGTGAAGAATTAATGGACTATATTCATCAGGGAGATGAAAAAAAGTTTTATGATGTATTAGGTAATCTTACATATTATAGAGATATGAGTTGTATAAGCATAAATGAAATCGATGAGCAAAATCAAATAAAATATAATGTGAGAACTTCTGGAAATATATTAAAAGACAAAGAGATTATTCAAACTGTAGATAGTGAAAAAATTACAGAGCTAAACACACTAAAATCTTTAGTTAATGAGAAGGATATACTAAAGTTACCAATAGTTGAAGGTAATAAGTGGAGCCAGAAGGTTGTTATTGATGATAAGATTTATGTTATGAATCATGAAATAGAAAAAGTTGTTATTGAGACAAGCTATAATAGAAAAAGGGTAGTAGTAAAATCTACTATAGAAAATATTGAGGGTTATGAAGATAACACTTATTATGAAACTGCTGTATATGATAAGGGTGTAGGTCTAGTATATTTAGATATGAAGCCACGTATTGAAGATATTATGAGTGGAAGGTCTGCAACTAGACTTATAGAAAGATTAGAAGGCAGAAAAGGTACTTATAGACCTGTTGATGTAAGTAATATATATAATTAATTAAGGAAAGAACTTTAGCTTAGTGCTAGGTTCTTTTTTTATGGAATGAATTTTTTTGATGTTTGATATAATATTGAAAAAAACCAAAATATTCAAAATATATTATGAAAAATTAAATTAATATATAAAAAAAGAAAAAACAAAGACATATTACAAATATAAATAAAATATTAGAAATTAATTGTTGTATTTAATAAAAAAGTGTGATAGAATTTTCCACAAGATAACACGAATGATTATTTTATAAAAGTAAACAATTATCGTGTTGTATAGAGTGATAACTCGAATTTTAATCCATTAAATTCGTCTAGATACAAACTGCAGGACGGGAAACCTGGTTCGCTATTAATTTAGCCGGGGTATCTAAAGCTTTATTTATTGGAGGTAAAAAAATGAAACAAACAATGACTAACTTAAAACAACTTATTCGTGCAGGAAGGGGGATAATACCAGCACACACTGTAATAGTTAATGGTAACCTAGTAAATGTTATGAGTAGTGAAATCTACAAAGCTGATGTTGCAATTTATGAAGATACAATTGTAGCTGTAGGAAATGTAACAGATTATATAGGAACCGACACAAAGATTATTGATGCAAACGAAAGATATCTAGTACCAGGTCTTATCGATGGACATATCCATAGTGAATGTAGCAAACTTAGCATTACAAGCTACGCTAAAGCTGTAGTTCCTCATGGTACAACAAGTATGATTTCAGGTCTTGATGAATACATTTCAGTATCAGGGTTAGAAGGATTACAAGAAGTATTTAAGGAAATCAAAGCAAGCCCACTTAAGGTATTCTGGGGTGCACCTTACAAGACACCTTATACTTTTCCACAATCAACAGTTGCTTTCAACTTTACAAAAGAAGTACATGAACAAGTTCAACAATGGCCAGAATGTTATGGTGTATGGGAAACAGTTCGTGAATATGTAACAGAAGAAGATGAAAATACTTTAGGAGCAATTGAAGTTGCTGCTAAAAATAGATTACCTGTTTTTGGATGTGCTCCAATGGCTAGAGGTAAAGAGTTAAATGGTTATCTTTGTGCTGGAATTAGATTAGATCATGAGAGTTATGATCATGAAGAGGTAGTAGAAAAGATGCGTAACGGTATGCATATGCTAATTCGTGAATCATCAGTAACTCATTTCCTTAAGGAAAATATAAGAGCAGTAACAGAAGTTAATCCGGCTCTTGCAAGACGTGTAAGTTTTTGTACAGATGATGTGACTGCATCTGATGTTTTAGAAAAAGGTCATTTAGATAATGTAGTACGTTTAGCTATTAATGAAGGTGTTGAGCCAATGACGGCAATTCAAATGGCTACTATTAATAGTGCAGAAGCCTATAGAATAGATCATTTAGTTGGATCAATATCACCAGGAAGAATAGCAGATATTTTATTTGTTGATAATATAGAAACATTTAATGTAAAAACAGTTATAACTAATGGTAAAGTAGTTGCTGAAAATGGTAAGTTAAGCTATGTTCTTAATGCGCCAAAGAGAAGTTCAGTTTTAACTAGTAAATTAAAATGTGCTAAAACTACCAAAGAAGATTTTGAATATAAAGTAGGAATACAAAATGGATGTGCAAAGGTACTTTCAATGGATGTTAAGGGACCTTTTGTTCGTAAGAGAAGAGATGTAGTTTTAGAAGTTAAAGATGGAATAGTACAGCCAAGTCAAATTCAAGATGCAGTAATGGTATCAGTAATTGAGCGTTTTGGGCGTAATGGAAATAAATCTTTAGCATTTTGTTCGGGATGGAATTTAAAGAGAGGTGCAATGGCATCAACAGCAGCACCAGATGATAATAATCTTATTGTTATGGGTGCAAGTGCAGATGATATGTCTATTGCAGTAAATCATTTAATTGAAAATGGCGGAGGACAAGTTGTTGTTGCAGATGGCGAAATCCTTGAATTCTTACCATTACCAGTTGGAGGAATTGTAAGTGATTTAGAACCAGAAGTAATTGCAGAATGGGAAAAGCGTGTTAATAAAGCAGCTAATAAATTAGGGTGTGATTTACCTGAACCATTAATGTACATGTTCTTTTTACCAATAACAGCAATTCCAGATTACGCAATTACAGATGTTGGACCAGTAGATTGTATTGCATTAGATACTTTCGATCCAATTCTTGAGCTTATAGAAAGTAAGTAAGAGCGGGGTGGCTTAAAGATGGAAAGAAAAGATCTTAAAAAACTAATTGATATATCAGCGGGTAGAATACCTGCCGATACAGTTATAAAGAATTGTAATGTTGTTGATGTATATAATGGAACTATTATTAATGGAGATATTGCTATTTCAGATGGATTAATTGCTGGGGTAGGAAAATATGAAGGAAATTCAGTAATTGATGCAGAGGGAAAATATGCTGCTCCAGGATTAATTGATAGTCATATACATATAGAATCATCTTATGTTAGTCCAGAGGAATTAGGAAGACTTATAGTACCTCATGGAACAACAACAATTATTGCAGATCCACACGAAATAGCTAATGTATGTGGATTTAAAGGTATAAACTATATGTTAAAGGCGGCAGAAGGAACAGCACTTGATATTAAAATGATGTTACCTTCAAGCGTTCCAGCAACTCCTTTTGAACATTCTGGTGCTAGAATTGATGCTAAAGATATGATTGAACCTATGAAAAGTGGTAAGCTTCATGGATTAGGAGAATTTATGAACTTCCCTGGGATTGTTTTAGGTCATGATGAAGTATTAGATAAAATTCTTGTAGCTAAAAATGAAGGAAGAGTTATTGATGGACATAGTCCCGGGTTAAAGGGAAATGCTCTTAATGCGTATGCAGCAGCGAAGATTAAAACAGATCATGAATGTGCAACTGTTAATGATATGCATGATAGAATTTCTCGTGGACTTTATGTTATGTTACGTCAAGGTTCAGCCTGCCATGATTTAAGAAATTTAGCTAAAGGTGTTACACCTTATAATAGCAAACGTTGTTTATTATGTGCAGATGATATGCAACCAAAGACTATTTTAAGTGTGGGGCATTTAGATAATAGTTTAAGAATGTGTGTTGAAGAGGGAATTGATCCAATTATAGCAATTCAAATGGCAAGCTTAAATGCCGCTGAATGTTATGGATTAGAAGATAGAGGAGCTATTGCTCCAGGATTAAGAGCAGATATTGTTCTTTTTGATAATCTTAAAGAGTTTAATGTAGATAATGTTTTAATACAGGGAAAAGAAGTAGCACAAGGGGGACAATATAAATTACCAATGGTACTTCATGATATTTCTGATACTAAGGGAAGTTTCCATGTAAAAGATTTTTCAAAGGAAAAATTAAGATTACCTATTAATTCAGACAAGGCATATGCAATTAATATTTTACCAGGTGGAGTAGTTACAAGTAAAAAGGTAGTAACTATTAACCGTGATGAAAATAATGAATTTGTATATGAAGGAGATAAAGATGTTGTTAAAGTGGCTGTAGTTGAACGTCATGAAAATACAGGAAATGTTGCAGTTGCTTTATTAAGAGGTTATGGAATAAAAGAAGGTGCTATTGCACTTTCAATAGCACATGATTCTCACAACATTATAGTAGTTGGTGTAAATGATGAAGATATGACATTTGCTGTTGAGGAACTTATAAAACAAGGTGGAGGAATTGTACTTGTAAAAGATGAAAAAGTCTTAGAAAGTATGCCAATGCCAATAGGGGGACTTATGAGTGATCAAAGTGGTGAATGGGTAGATAAAAAACTTAAGAGTATTCATAAAATAGCTCATGAAATATTAAATGTAAGTGAAACAGTTGAGCCTGTAATGACACTTTGCTTTATGTCATTAGCAGTTATTCCAGAATTAAAGCTTACAGATATGGGATTATTTGATGTGACACAATTTAAATTTATACCAATTGAAGCAGATTTAGAAGATTAATAGGGGAGATAATAATGAATAAAATTAATATAAAGATACCTTTCTTCAGTACTGGAGATGTAGGGGGATTAACATATACAATTACAAATAATATAGTTAACTATCTTATAGTTATAGCAACATTATCAGGAGTTCTTGCATGGCCAGATGAAATAGTTTATGGTCGTGTTATTCCAGGAATGTCTATTGGGCTTTTATTAAGCGGTCTATATTATGCTTATATGGCATACAAATTAGGGAAAAAAGAAGGACGAACAGATGTAACTGCATTACCATCAGGAATATCTACACCAGCAATGTTTGTTATATTATATGGTGTTATAATGCCATTACATTATGCATTAGGTGATCCAGAATTAACATGGTCGGCAGCAGTAGCAGCATGTTTTATTGGAGGGTTTGTTGAATTCATCGGTGGATTTATTGGGCCATGGATGAAAAAGAGAATTCCACGTGCAGCACTTTTAGGAACAGTTGCAGGTATAGGTTTTATATGGATGGCTACTCAAGGTGTATTTGATGTATTTAGTGATCCTGTTATAGGACTTCCAATATTACTTGTAGCTATGGTTGGAGTATTTGGGGGATACTTGTTTAAAGGAAAGTTCCCACCACTTGTTTTTGCAATTATAGGTGGTATCATTTATGCATTATTACTAGGACGTACACAAATAGATTTTTCAGGAATAGGATTCTATTTCCCGAATCCGGCAAACTCTATTCAAGGTCTTATTAATGGATTTGCAGTAGTGTTACCATACTTAACAATAATAATTCCAATTGAAATTTATAACTTTATTGAAACAATGGATAATGTTGAAGCAGCTAATGCAGCTGGGGATAATTATAGTATTAGGGAAGCTCAATTTGCAGATGGTATTTGTACGATGATCTCTGCTACTTTAGGTGGAGTTGTACCAAACACTGTATGGCTTGGACATGCTGGACTTAAGAAGTCAGGCGCTGGAATAGGTTTCTCATGGTTAGGTGGAGTTTTACTTGGTTTAGCAGGTATATTTGGATTATTCACATTCTTTAGTGAATTAGTACCACCAGCAATTGCAGCAATAACTTACTTATGGTGTTCAGTTGTTATGGTATCACAAGCATTTAAGCATTGTAATGTTAAGCATTATGCGGCAATTGCAGTAGCGATGGTACCTCCAGTTGCAGATTACCTATTTACTCAAATTACAGGATCAGTAGGATTTGCCGATGTTTGGACAGAGGTATTACCAAATGGAGTAGAGGGATATGCAGTTGAAGTATCTCAATACTTAATTGATCATGGTGTAATGTGGAGAGGCGTTGCTGAAGTTAAATCAGGAGCAATAATAATAGGTATTATTTTAGGAACAATAACAGCATTTATTATTGATAAGAGATTAGATAAGGTAGCTATAACAGCACTATTTGCAGCAGTACTTGCTTTATTTGGATTTATACATAGTGCTTCATTAGGTATATACTTAACATCACCTTTTGTAGCAGGGTATTTAGTTGTAGCAGTTATAAGTTATATTCTTCATTTAGGCCGTGGAAAATGGTTTGATGCTCCAGAAAACTTCGAATATGTATAATAGTTACTATAGGTATATATATTTTAGTATAAAAAAGGGTAGCTGTAAATTTTCAACTGGTTCGGTTTTAGGGTATAAAAAAACTAAAATAACATAGAAATTCTAATTAAAAATTACACAGTTCTAAAACGGCTATTTTAGTCGATTTAGAACTGTTTTTTTTGCTAAATAATAATATAAAATTACAAAAAAATCGGACTGTTAATAAAATAATTAATTGGAAAACCTTTAATTCTAAGTGGGTTTGCGATGATTGTGGAGAAGAATTTGAAATTTCTATTCTTAACAATATGAAAAGTTTCTTTCTACATATGTTAAAAAACAAAATGTATTATAGATATTTATATTGTAATAAATGCAAAAAGAAAAAATGGTGTCGTTGTATTTTTAAAGATAATTAAAGTTATTCGAACTAAAAAGTCAGCAAATATGCTAACTTTTGCTTTACTATTTTATTGTGTAAGTAAATATTAATAATTAATGATGATTTTTATGAATATATATTATTATATTAATAATTAAATATATTAGGAGTGTTTATGAAGGAAACAGTTAGGGTTACTAAGTGGGTTGCAGGTGGTATTGAAGCTTTATTAGGTATTCCTGTACTAGGGGCAAGTATAATTCTTGGATTAGCATGGACTCCATTATTTATTATGTTAGCATTTCATATTGTTAATTTAGTGCTATCTAAAAAGGAGAATTTACCTATTGCAGGTAGTGTTTTGGGAATCGTTGGTAATGCTATTGGATGGATACCTTTTGTTGGAATGATAATGCATATTTTAACGGCTATATTTGTAATGATGGAAGCTTATAAGACAATGAGAGAGTAAAAGTAATAATAAGTAAGGAACTATAGTTATAGCGCTATAGTTCTTTTTATTTTAAAAGAAAAATTATATAAAACAATTTTTTAAATTACCAATGATAATATTTACATTTATATTTTTGGATATTTTGTATAGAAAGTATATAAATTATCTGTTAGAATTATCAGCATGTAAAAAAATATATAATAATGTCGAATTTATTACTTTGTGTTTAAAGTGTGAAAAAATAGGAGGTATTTTACTGTATGGAGTATTCTTTATTAATTAGTATAATTGAAAACTCACAATCAGGATTCATTTTGTTAGATGAAAATAGAAGGGTTTTATATACTAATAAAATAGTAAATAATTACTTAGGGATTAATAAAAATGAACTTATTGGGAATTATTTTAATTGTAATCTTCCCATTAAAGAGAAAGTAATATGCTCACTTGGTAGTCAATGCAATAGCTGTATATTAAACAATTCAATTAAAGAAGTTTTTCAATCAAAGAAAAGTAAAACAATATATGATTTTGAAATTAAGAAAAATAATTTGAATTTAAAAGTTTCTCTTACTATAGCTTTACATTTGAATAAATATATAACATTAGAAGTAGAAGACATTTCTAATAGTTATTATAAGTTAAGTTTTTTAACTAAATTAGCTAATAAATCTAAGGATTTTATGGCTTTTAAAAATAATTCTTTAAAATATGAATATTTAAATAAGGGTTTTGCTGATTTTATTAATAAGGATCAGGATTACATAATTGGAAAGACTGATTTAGATTTAGTAAATGAAAATTTATTTTCTAAAGTATTATACGAACAATGCTTAGTTGGGGATATGAAAGCATTAAAAAGTGGGTATTATTATGGAATTGAAACTATAGGAGATAGATATTTTAGAGTATCTAAGGAAAAAATTGATAATGGATTACTCTGTATAGCCCGTGATATAACTGATGAAATGAAGGCTATAGCTATTTCTGAAACCGATTCTTTAACAGGATTATATAATAGAAATAAGTTTATGAAAGTTATTGATGAAATATATAGTGAGAAGAAAAATTACTTTTTAGCTTTAATTGATTTAGATGATTTAAGAAATTTAAATAATAAGTATGGTCATTTAAAGGGAGATAATTATTTAAATATGCTTGCTAGTGTTCTTAAAGAAAGCGCTGATGCAACTTTCTTTAGAATAGGTGGAGATGAGTTTGCAGCTTTAATTCAGTGTAATGGTGATAGAAATTGTACCAAGCATGTTGAAGATATATTTACAGATGTTTTTAATAGCTTAAATAGTGTAAATTTTAATCCTAAGCTTTCTATAAGTGTGGGAATTAAAAAGCTTGATTTAAATAAAGATTACCTAACAAACTATGAAGAAACGGACAAGCTGCTTTACAAAGTAAAAGAAAGTGGTAAGAATAGTTTTATTATTGGGTAATTGAATAGTATAGTATTAACAAAATATGCTATAATTAACTTATAATTGTATTATTATGACAAGTAGTTTGATATTTAAATTAGTAAATAAAATAGAATTTTGTGAAAAGATAAAGAATTGACTAAATGGTTTTATTAGTTCATCTATAGGAAAAATTTTAACTTTGCATTTTACAATTATATTAATAAAAGAAGATTGGGAGTTTAAAGGAAAGTAATTTTAGGGTAAAGGGGAATTTAAGATGATTAAGAAATTAAATGAATTAAAAAAAGAATTTCTTCCAGAGTGTGAAATGATAATAGATTTTAATGGAATAGCTAGTACTACAGATGATATTAAAAATGTATTAATTGAATATTGTAATAAAGAGAAAAAGAATTTAGTTATATTAAAATATGGCATGACACCTATTGTCAAAATTGATGGAGAAACTTATATAGTAAGAGTTGATCAATTTTTTGGTTTAATGGGAGGAGGACGTAAACTTAATAGTAATTATCCACTACCTTATTTCGGACGTGGTGTAAATCAAAGACTATACGTGTATCCTTATGAATATAATGAAGAGTAATGTATAATTGAATTAATGTTAAGTGATTTGAATTTTTTATTAATATATATATAAGCTAATGAATAATTATGTTATTTTGAGAGGAAGTTTTAAATGAATAAAAAGCTAATTTTAAAATTATTATTATTAATATTATCTTTATTACTTATTTCATGTGGGAAAAAAGATAATATTCCTGAATTTAATTCAAACAAAGCTAATAACGAAACTCAAGGTTCTATAAAAAAAGAAGAGAATAACGTAAATCAAGATACTAACAATCCTGAATTATTTATTGTTGCAGGAGGAAGTAATAAAGTACCTGGAATTTGCGAATATTATTTAAAGGAAATTAATGTTACCTCAAGAATCAAACCTTCAATTATTAATGAAAACTCTTCCTACTATGATATAGAAAACAATGGTAATATTTATATAGATGTAATTTTTGATATATATAGTTTGATTAATGAAGCTAAAATGGCTGAGGATATAATAACTACAAAAATAAAAATCAAAAATAATGAGTATTCTTGTTTTTCTCTTGTAGAGAGTACTGATGGATCTAATTTAGAAAAAGATGATTCAATAAACCCGCTAGAAACAAGAAGCATTCATTACGTAGCCGAAGTACCTATAGCTGATTCCACTACTGATGAATTAGAAATTATATTAACTATAAATGGAAAGAATTTTAGTAATAAATTTGATTTATCCAGTTTTCAAAGTTCAGTAAATGAAAATACACAACAAAATACTCAACCGAAAGAAAAACAAGGCTTAACTGAAGAAGAATACTATATAATATTAAAAGAAGCTAAGCAACAGCAACAGAATTATATTGATTCTATTGATGATCCTAAAGTTAAACAATCAGTACAAACTGCATATTCTGCTGTTATTGCAGAATCAACAGCATTATATATAAAATATCCAGAGGATACTGATACTATAGATGCGGCTTTAAATCGAGTTCTTAATGGTGAATAATCTTAACATATTACCAATAAAAAAGGGGGATGGGAGTGTGTTATTATTCAAAAGTGTATTAATTGTAAAAAGAGTTTTTCATATATAGAATTGCTATTTTCTATATGGTCATTTTCGGGATATAAAAAAATAGAATGTAAAAATTGTAATACTGTATTAAAAATTAGTAATATATCTAGATTAATAATAGCGATGTTAGTACCGTTACCATTATTAATTCAAACATATTTATTTGAATTAAAGATTAATGTTTTAGTATTGTATATAATATATTTATTATTAATTATTTCAGTAAGTCCATTAATAGTAAGATATAAATTAATAGAATAACATTAAATTAATGCAAAATAAAGGATGCCTTCATTGGCATCCTTTTTGTTAGTTATATTTATATATTCTTTTAAAACAGAGCTATTATATTGAGAACTAATTAATAAAAGTTAATGTTTAAAAATTTGATAGCATGATATTGTAATCAATGTGTAAATTATACTTTATTTAGTATATAATTATGTTGTTATGGAAGTTAGTTGTATTTTAAAATTAATAGATAAATAGAGATTTGTAGGAGGATTGTATGGGCAAAATATTAGGTTCTTGGAGCAATATGCGTAAATATCTTGAAAAAGAAATGCTTGCCGAAAGTTTACATGGGAGGATTAGATATAACTGCACTTCCTATGTTGGTATGGATGGGTGTCATATTTTTGAAGTCTATATTGATAATAAATTGGTAAAACAATTTTCCTGGGAAACAGTTAATACATATTTTATAAAAAATAATTATAAAAAAAATATTAAACCTATGGATATTGAAAGTTATTGGAAAGATTTTTGGAGTCTTATGGATACAATACCTTTACATTCTAGGACTGAATATACTGATAATGAATTCTGCGATGCTCTTGAAAATTATCGCAATAAGAGTATTCAAGAAAGTATAAATTCGGATAATCCTTTGGTAAGGATGTTTGCTATATTAGATAGACGTATTGGCAAAAGAACTCTTACAAATATGAAGGAAGCGTTAGGAAATCAAACAGAATGGCTGAAATATTTTTACCAGTTAAGATTAGATTCAGAGAATATGTAGAATTGTCATAAATTTTAATCTATATAGTAGAATTAACTATATTATTGAAATAGACGGGGGTTAAATAATGAGTAGAAGCAAAATTTTCAGTATTTTAATTGTGATTTTGTTATTGAGCTTAAGTTTGGTTGCTTGTAGCAAAGTATAAATTATTTTACCAAATGAAGCTGATTTAGAAAGCATAGTTTTATCAGAATCTACAGAAGAAAATAATAAACATATTACCATTGCTGATAATGAAGAAATAAAAAATATTATTGATAGCATTAAATCGAATTCTAAAAAAACAAATAAGGAATCTATTAATGACATACCAACAAATGTAGGCTATTATATAAAATTAGAGTTTTCTCATTCTAAAGGTGGAAGTAGTGTAGCTTATGCATATAAAATGGAAGATAGATATTATATTGAACAACCTTATAATGAGATTTGGGAGATAACACAAGAATTATATGATAATATAAATACGTTATCCAAGCCTAAATAGCACAAATTTAAATTTGTATGATAGAATAATTTAATGTTTAGGATAAATATAAAATCTGCCTGAAAGGGAAAAAAGGTATTCCTTTCGAGGCAGATTAATTTAATTGAAGTATTAGTTAAAATAAAAAAGATTTTAATGATAACTTATTAATAAGTAATTTCATTATCTTTTTCAATGCTAAAATTTGTACAATGTTGATCTAAATTATTATTAAATATTACGTTTTGATATTCAGGTATAATGTAGGGTAGTCTAAATGGAGTATTATAATGTATATAATTTACTATATTACATCCAAAGGTAGTAGTATTTTCATTAACATTTATTTTATAAAGAACATATCCTTTAAGATCAGTAGAGCCAAATGGATAACTTATAGCACCACTAATTTTATCGCTTTGCTCAACATGTCCAAATAAATCAGTATTAATAATAGACCCATGATTTAACCTAGGTATAGAGGCAGTATATTTTATTCCTTCATTTTCATATAATAACCTTCCGTTTATAAGCTCTAAATCTTCGGAAGCAGTAATTGTAAATCCGTCATTCCAATAGGATTCTCCATTTTCCCAGTTAAAAAATTCAATAGCATACATTTTAGTATCAGGTAGTTCTATAAAAATAGTTGTGGCTTTTAAATTTATTTTACCAGGAGAATTAAAGTTTAAGTTTTCACTGAAACTTTCAATGCATAAAGCATCTTTAATAAGAGAGATATCTTCATCAGCTATATCATTAAGTATATCATGAGGAAAGCCTTTATTTATTAATATATCCATAGTTGATGAAGATTCAACTGGAATAAATTCTTTAGATTTTAGTTGAATATGATTTGAAATTAAACAACAAACAGTAACTAAAAGAGCACAACTTATTATGTAGGATATAAAAATATTTTTATTGCTAAGTTTTATATTATGATTTGAAGTTGTACAATTAATATCTTCTAAATCATATCTTAATTCATATAATGAGTAAAAAGTATAAAAGTAATAAATAATAATTATTATAAATACAAGCCAAAGTTGTCCCAATAGAGTTAGGCCTAAAGTTATAACTAGTATATACCAAATAATTAGCATTAAAATAGGATCTCTACTTGGAGTTAAGTTATTCTTATGGAATATATTTTTAAGGCCTTCTCTAAAAACAATTAAAAAAATTAATCGAAAGGTTGTTAAAAGTACTGAGCGTATAAAAGTATGTTCAAATTCTATGTTTAATGGTGTAGATATGTATATTAAGTTTGTTAGATTAATAACTATATTTATTATAGAAAAAATCCAAGTAGAATGAAAAAATTTATTTTCATTTCTTAAATCTCTAAATCCAATATATAAAAGTATTGTTCCTATAGTAGGTAAAATATATTGTAATCCCCAGAAATTAAGGCTTATTACGTTTAGCATAAATCCTAATGTGATATTTTTTATAGAATTATGCCAAAAATTTCTTCTGTAATCATCTTGTAAAGATATTGTTAAATTATTAGTCATACTTATGGTGTATCTCCTTTTAAGTAAAATTTTATATTTTGATATAATATGATTATTTCTTGTATTAATAATACAATATTAACATAAAATACAAAAAAATTAAAATCTAGCACGAATATTTTATTAAAGGCATAACTATATTCGACAATTAAAACAAAAGAAAATTGTTATAATTAATAGTAATAAGTCAAATTCAGAAAAGGGGAGGATATAATGAAAGGTAAGCAAAAAACTAAAGTAGAAGCTGAAATGATAGAGTTTGTTATACGGTGTTCAGATAATGAGATTTGGATAAGTATAGAGAGCATGGTAGTTAATAAAATTATAGAAAATGCTTTTAAAGCTGAATTAAGAAAAAAAGAAGTAAGTAAAATATGTTCTAATATATGTGAAGAGCTTAATTCTATATTTGATATTAGAAATAATAAGAGATCATTAATGAACATAATAAATGCAACAAGTATGAGTGAGAGAAAGTTAAGTTTAATGACCCTATCGTTGGCTAGTTATAGGGAATTTGATGTATTTGGAAATGAGATTAAGGTTGAACCACAAATATTAATAGAGCCTAATAGAACCCAATTACCTTATCTAGAGATAAATAATGAGTTTAGCAAGTTGGTTAATTATATTTATGATAATAAGAAAAAGTTAATTAATTTTGCTAGTATATTGTACTGGGCTAGCACTGATGCTTATTATGATTATAGAAGTAGATTGGAAAGTGAAGTTAGTTATTAAAACAGAAAATTATAAATAAAAAGCAAATTAAAATATCTCATATTTTGGTATAGGATATTTTAGTTTGCTTTTTTGTTATAAGAATTAAATTAATTATTTGTGGAGATAAGAAGTAAAATTAACATTTAATTTTAAGTAAAAGATGTATAAAAAGTTATACTAATAAGAAAAAATGTAAGGGAGGGGAGATTATAGTTAGGAGCAAAATTTATGAGTGATAATCAAGAAGAAAAGATTAAGTGTACAATACCAATTAAAGTTAATTATTATGAGGAGTTATTTAATGGGTTTGATTATAGAGATGTTAAGGAACGAAGTATTAATAGTGATTTAGATGAATGGATTCAAGAGTATATTTTAAGAGTACCATATAAGTTGAAAAATATTTATGTTGAGCTATTAGTAAATATGCCATTAGAGGTTAGGGATGAAAATAAAGAAGAAGTATCAAAAGAAAGCATAATAAACTCATATAGGGAATTTTTAAAGAAAGAAAAAAAGTTGAGTTTTATGGGGGTAGTAAGGATAGGTTATTATATAGTTGCCGCAGCAATTCTTTTATCTTGTTGGTACTTCATTAAAAGTTCTAAAGGTGAATCATTGTTAACATCATTGTTGGACTCGGGAGGAACAGTATTGTTGTGGGAGATTATGACTTTAATATTTATAGAAAGCAAGAATTTTAAGTATAGGGTTAGAGTTAATAAGAAGTTAAGTAATATGGATATAGTATTTAGATATTTAGAGGATATTTAGTGTAATTATGAATAGTAAGATTTAAATTTTATGATAATAAGTAGGCTTAGTTTTAATTAGAGAATGGGTTACTAATTAGTATAAGCAAACTAGTACAATAATATTTTTGAATTACTGAATTAGTTTGCTTATATGCACTATTACCAACAAAGATATTATTTTTTAGTATATTTTCTATATAAGAAGGGAGTTAATCCTTCTTGTTTTTTAAAGGTTTTTATGAAATAACCAGCTTCATTAAAACCAAGGTTATCACTAATTTCAGAAATACTCATATTTGTTGATTCAAGTAATTCCTTAGACCATTCTATTTTTAAAGAAGAAACATAGGTTGAGAAGTTTTGTCCAACTTCTTTTTTAAAGACTCTACTAAAGTAACTTGGACTTATATGACATAAATTTGAAGCTTTTTCTAATGATACGTTTTCATTTTTGTTTTTATGTATATAATCAATAGCTGGCTTTAATATTGAGTTAGATAAAAAATCTTTGTTAAAGGATAAATCTTTTATATGGGAGTTTGTAATGGCATATGAAAGTTCGTCCTTTAAGTTTTTAATATTATTTTCATTATAGCTAGATAAATTTAAATCATTATTAGGCAAGTTTTTATTTAAAATTTCTTTTTCATACATTTCAATAATAAAGCTTTTATTTAATGATTCTTCTACTATATAATTACATAACTTAAATAACATATCTGCAATATTTTCTACTTCTTCATAAGATAAGCTAGGTAAATTTAAATAAAGATCATTTAAATCATGTAATTCAAGATTTCCAGGTAGTGTTAGAATTTTTTCTAAGGATTCTTCATCCTTTTTATTTTTCAATTTAACTTGGCCAGCCATAATGGCACCAATATATTTATCATCTATTATTATAGGAATTGCAATATCAACAATATTATAATGACATAAGTAAATATAAGGTTTATTTATTCGGACAGCCTCTAATCCTCCTCTAGAATCGCACTTTTGACAATAAGAAGCAAGTTTAGGGTTATTTCTAACAGAATTACAAAACTCACTGCAAAAGCTATGATTAGATACAGGAACTCCTTTATAATCTACAGTAATAATAGCAAGTTTAGTTACTATGGAAAGTGAATCCTGAAGGCTTTGCCATTTATTTAAATCTATAATTTTATTTAAGTTTAATTGTTCACTTTTCATTTAAATCTCCTTTAAGAATTTATATCTTATATAATGACATTTTATCATACAACTGTTGAAATAACTAATGTTATAGGGGTATCCATTATAAATAATAAGTATGATATCAAAAATATATAATTACTATTAAAAATGACAAGAAATTACGATTTTAAATTGCAATATCTTGTCATTAAAATTCAATGTAAATGTATACAATGGTTGCTATAATAAGCTCATAGAAAGAACAAGAAATTAATTAGGGAATTTTAGAGGAGGATTTATTTATGAGAAAAGCATTTATTTGTCCAGTTAAATATGTACAAGGTGAGGACGAGCTGTTAAATTTAGGATATTTTATAAAAACATTTGGAGAATCAGCTCTTTTAATTGCTCATAAAGATGATATAGAACGTGTAAGAACAAAATTAAATATGACTGCAGAAAAATTTGGAGTTAAATTTATAGAAAGTAACTTTAATGGTGAGTGTTCACGTAAGGAAGTTGCAAGATTACAAGAGTTAGCAAAAGAAAATTCATGTTCATGCACAATAGGACTTGGTGGAGGAAAGGCAATAGATACTGCAAAATGTGTTGCAGAAGGTGATTCATTAATAATAGTACCAACTATTGCGGCAACAGATGCACCAACTAGTCATTCAGCAGTGTTATATACAGAAGATGGAGCATTTGATGACTATGCATACTTTAAACAAAGTCCAAGCGTAGTACTTATAGATACAACAGTAATTGCAAAAGCACCTACAAGATTCTTAGTTTCAGGAATGGGAGATGCATTATCTACTTATTTTGAAGCAAGAGCAACATCAAAGGCTTATGCTAATGTAAATGCAGGTTTACCTTGTGGAGCTAGAGAGGGAGATTGTGCACCAGCTAAAGGAACAAATACAGCTTTAGCACTTGCAAAATTATGCTATGAAACATTATTAAGTGATGGTAAAAAAGCTAAAGAGGCATGTGAGTGCAATTTAGTAACTCAATCATTAGAAAATATAATTGAAGCAAATATATTATTATCAGGATTAGGATTTGAAAGTGGCGGATTAGCTGCAGCACATGCTATTCATGATGGATTAACTATATTAGAAGGAACACATAAGTATTTCCATGGAGAAAAAGTTGCATTTGGAACTTTAGCACAATTAGTTCTTGAAAATGCACCTAATGAAGAAATAGAAGAAGTATTAGATTTCTGTTTAGAAGTAGGTCTTCCAGTGTGTCTTTCAGATATAGGAGTTGATGAAATCTCAGAGGAAGAATTAATAGAGGTAGCTAAAAAATCATGTATACCAGAAGAATCAGTACATTCAATGCCATTTGATATTACAGTAGAAGCTGTAGCAGCGGCAATAATGGTTGCAGATAAATTAGGAAGAGAATATAAAAATAGATAGTAGAGGTAGATTAAGATGAAGAAGATTATAAATACACCTGAAACTGTAGTAAAAGAATTATGTAATGGAATGGTTATGGCTCATCCAGAGTTAGAATTTATAAGTAAATATAAAATAATGAAGAAAAGAGAAATAAATAGAGATAAGGTTACTCTTATAAGTGGTGGTGGTAGTGGTCACGAACCAGCTCATGCAGGATTTATAGGAGAAGGTATGCTAGATGTTGCAGTTTGCGGGGATGTATTTGCATCTCCTTCACAAATACAAGTATATCAAGGAATTAAATCATCAGTTAGTAATAGAGGAACTTTACTTATAATAAAAAATTATAGTGGAGATATGATGAACTTTAAGAATGCAGCACATTTAGCTAGTGAGGATGGTATAAATGTTGACTATATTAAAGTTGAAGATGATATAGCTGTTGAAGATAGTCTTTATACAGTAGGACGTAGAGGTGTTGCAGGAACAGTATTAGTTCATAAGATAGCAGGAGCAGCTGCAGAAATGGGAGAATCTTTACAAACAGTTAAAGAAGCAGCTCAAAAGGCAGCTGATAATGTACGTAGTATAGGATTTGCATTTACTTCATGTACAGTTCCAGCTAAAGGGACACCAACATTTGAAATTGGCGAAGATGAAATGGAATATGGAGTAGGTATTCATGGTGAGCCAGGTATTAGAAGAGAAAAGGTAATATCTGCTGATGAACTTGCAGAAAGAATGGTAAATCAAATATTAGATGATTTAAAAATAGATGAAAATAGCAATGATGAAATTGCATTATTAGTTAATGGTTTTGGATCAACACCACTTCAAGAATTATATCTTTTAAATAATTCAGTAAACAGGGAATTAGCTAAGAGAAAAGTAAAGGTATTTAAAACTTTTGTTGGAAATTATATGACAAGTATAGATATGGCAGGCGCATCACTTTCTATAATGAAATTAGATGATCAATTAAAGGCTTTATTAAGCAAACCATGTGATACTCCAGCATTTAAAGTAAGCAAGCATGTAGATTCAATAGAGTATTCTGATGTTAATGAAGATATAATAGATGATTCAAATGTATGCTTTGATATTGAAACAAGTTCAAATTATTCAGTAATAGAAGAAAATAAAATTACTCTAGAAAATATAATTTATATAGTAGATAAGATGAGTGAATGTATTATAAGAAATGAAGTTCCTTTCTGTGAGTTAGATTCACATGCTGGTGATGGTGACTTTGGAATGAGTGTTGCTAAAGGATTTAAGCAACTTAAGAGAGAATGGAAGAGTATTTTAGATATTGAAGAGTTAACAATAGGTAAATTCTTAGATGCATGCTCAATGATTATAATGGAGAACTGTGGAGGAGCATCAGGACCAATTTGGGGTTCTGCATTTAGAGCAGCAGGAAAAAGTACTTTAGGATTATTAGAATTGTCTATAGAAGACTTTGCTAATATGATGCAAAGTTCTGTAAAAGCTATTCAAGATACAGGTAAGAGATCTTTTGGAAGAGGAGCAGTAGTTGGAGACAAAACTTTAATTGATGCACTTGTTCCTTGTGCAGACTCTTGGAGTGAAAGTGCAAGATTAAATAGAACAGTTATTGAAGCTTTTGAAAATGCTGCTGAAGCTGCAGTTGAAGGAGCAAGAGGAACTGAAGAGATTGTTGCACATATGGGAAGAGCAGGTACTGTAGGTGAAAGAAGTATTGGATATCCAGATGCAGGAGCATATGCATTAGGAGTTATTTTCACTGAAATTTATGAAGAATTAAAATAGAAGTTATTGATTTAGGAAAGCAGTTACAAAATATTTTGTAACTGCTTTTTTGATATAAATAATTAGCTTAGTAGATTGGGGAATTATATTTTGTATAGGATATTTTAGTTTGTTTGTTATTAAAAGATAATGTCGAAATAATTAAGAATACAGTAATAAGAGGATGAAATTGTAAATGTATACTTGAAAGTTTAAGATTAATATAGTAAAATTTCATTAAAAGCCACTTTTAACTATTTTTTGGAACCAAAATAGTTAAGGGTGGTTTTTTTATGCTTTTATACTAGGAGGATTATTAATGGAATTAAAAGAAAATAAAATGGAATCTAAATCGATACTTCCACTATTATTATCGATGTCTATTCCTGCAATATTGTCTATGATAATTCAATCAATGTACAATATAATTGATAGTATGTTTGTCGCTCAGCTAGGTAATGACGCATTAACTGCTGTATCTTTAGCTTTTCCTATACAAAATATTTTACTTGGAGCGGCAGTAGGAACAGGTATTGGAGTAAATTCCTTAATATCTAGAACTTTAGGTGAAAAAAATATAGATAAATCAAATACAGTAGTTACATATGGACTTATACTGGGATTTATCACATGGGTTGCATTTTTGATATTAGGTATTTTGTTTATTAAACCATTTTTCGCGATGTATACAGATTCAGCTAATATTTTAAATTTAGCTACTGAATATACAAATATAGTGGTGTACTTTTCTTTTGGTATTATAATTCATATAGTAATAGAAAAAATACTTCAAGGAAGCGGCTCAATGATTTACCCTATGGTATTTGTTTTAGTTGGTGCAATTATTAATATTATATTAGACCCCATTTTTATATTTGGATATTTTGGTGTACCGAATTTAGGAGTGAAAGGTGCCGCCATAGCTACCGTAATAGGTCAAATAACTGCCATGGTTTTAGCTGTAGTTACCTTAGTAGTAAGAAAAGGTGAAGTGAAGATAAAGAAAAAGAATTTAAGATTTGATTTAAATATTATTAAAGAAATTTATGTAGTAGGTATACCAGCAACAATAATGTTTGTTTTAGGTTCTGTTTTAGTTGTAGGATTAAATTCTATTTTAATTAAAATTTCTGCTGTTGGAGTATCTATACTTGGTATATTTCTAAAGCTTCAATCCTTTGTATTCATGCCAATAAGTGGACTTACTCAGGGGGCCATGCCTATTATGGGGTTTAACTACGGAGCAGGAAATAAAAAGCGTTTGATGGAAACTCTAAAAATAAGTTTAATTATTTCTATTATATTTGGAGTGTTAGGGAACATTATATTTATAGTATTCCCTGAGCAATTGTTATATTTGTTTAATAGCACTAGAGAAATGCTTATTACAGGTAGTGCTGCTTTAAGAGTATTAAGTTTTAGCTTTATATTTATGGCTATAAATAATATTCTATGTACGCTATTTCAAGCTGTTGGAAAAGGAATGTATAGTTTAATAATTTCTCTACTTAGACAGATAATTATTATATTACCGTTAAGTTATATTTTTGCAAAAGCTTATGGAATAAATGGAGTATGGATAACGTTTATAATAGCAGAAAGTTTTTCTACTATTGTATCTATATTTTTATTTAGAAAGATGAAAGTTAAATAAAGAAGTACAAAAAGGTGTCAGAAAGATATAATAAAATGTCTAGGATAAATTGAAATGTTCAGCTTATTCTAGGCTTTTATTTTATTCTAAAAATTCCAAGGCTTCATTTTGGGTATTAGGCATATTTGCACTTGAAAAATTTAATCTTTTAAAATGAAGCAGTGGAATATTTGTAATTGATATGAAAATAATACTTTATTTGGTGTATAATTGTGTTGTTATATAAGTGAGTTTAATTTTTAAATTAATAGATAAATAGGAGTTTAGAAGTTAGATTAAATGAATACTTGTAAGTTATTGTATAAATAATGAATAATTACAAAATATATTTTGTAGTATAAAAGGGAGGTATGAATAATGAAAATAGTTTTTATGGGAACTCCTGATTTTGCAGTTCCCTCATTGAAGAAAATGATAGAGAAATATAATGTAAGTGCCATTGTAACACAACCTGATAAACCAAGTGGAAGAGGAAAAAAGGTAGCAATTTCACCAGTCAAGGAGGTTGGACTATCGAATGGAATTCCAATTTTTCAGCCTGAAAAAATAAAAACAGACTCTATAATTATTAATAAATTAAAAGAAATAGAACCTGATTTTATCATTGTTGTAGCATATGGTCAGATCATAACTAAGGATATACTTGATATACCAAGACTTGGATGTATTTGTCTACATGCATCTCTTCTTCCAAAGTATAGAGGGTCATCGCCAATAAACTGGAGTTTAATAAATGGAGAAATAAGAACTGGAAATACGACTATACTAATGGATACTGGTATAGATACGGGTGAGATGCTTATGACAAGTGGGTTTGACATATCTGAATCTATGACAGCTGGAGAATTGTACAATTTATTAAAAATAAACGGTGCTGAACTATTAGAGGAAACAATAAATGGAATTATCACAGGTAAAATTTCTGGGGTAAAGCAACCCAGTGATGGAAGTTCTTATGTACAGATGTTAAACAAGCAAATGGCAAGGATTAATTGGAATGATAGTAGTATTAACATACATAATTTAATAAGAGGATTGAGTTGTTGGCCATATAAAAATATAAACTCATGGCCAACTGCTCATACTTATTATAAAGATATTCCAATTAAAATATTTAAATCAAAGTCAATAAAGGCAAATATTACTAAACCGCCAGGTTATATCATAGATGCAAATGATGAAGGAATTTCAGTGGCCACAAATAACGGTATTCTGATTATAGAAATATTACAGTTTCCAGGGGGAAAACCTCTTGAGGTAAAAGAATTTTTAAAAGGAAACAAAATAGAAAAGGGTATTGTATTATCATAATATTAAAATAGCTTGAATTTTGAATAACACAATATTTTTAATTAATATGTAAATTAGACTTTATTTAGTACAAAATTGTATTATTAAGCTTGTAGGTTAGTAGAATTAAAAGATGGAGATAAATTATGAGAAAAGTATGTATTACTTTAGTTTTATTACTAACATTTTTAGCTCTAGTTGGTTGTAATGTTGGGACTTCTCAAGATAAGAGTAAAAGTAATTATAATGAAATTTCTGAAAGGGTAATATCCCAATATTTAGATTCGTTATCTAAAAAGGACATAAATGGTTTAAAGATGTATTCTACTATTGAGTGGGGGAATGGATTTAGCCAAAGTATAATAAGTGAGTTAAATGAAACTTTAGAATCTGCAAAGTTATTAAAATACACAATAAGAGAGAGTAAGCCAGATAGGATAATAGTAGATGCAGAGGTAGAAGTTATATGTTATGAAAATTCAATAGCAACAGGAGATTGGCAACCTGGAAAGTCTATTTCAGGTAAATCATTTGAGTTGATTAATGAAGATAATGAATGGAAAGTTAATGGATGGGGAGCATATTAGCTAACAATTAAATAGATATAATATTAAGTTGTTTTGAGAGTTAAATTGTTCATTAATTGTATTAATGAAGAATAGTATTAATTAGGTATTTAATAAGAGGGAGGGTATTATGAGGATATTTATTTTGTTTTGTAATATTATTGTTTCAGTAATTATGATTTGGATAGGGGTATTATACAATAGACATTCAAATAAAAAAATAAATAAAATATTAGATTTATTTATACCTATTGCAATGATAGGTAGTGGAATAGGTAATGAAGGGAATAGTAGTTTTTTTAAGGATATAGATTTATTAAAAGCTTCTAATAAAAGATGTGGTATGGTTTGGTTTATATCAGGATTATTTACATTTATAATTACTACTATAGTATTAATACTAAACAAATCAAATATTCTAAATGCTACGAGTTTCTTAGATACTAGCAATGTTAGTGTTATTATGTTAGAAGTTGAATTTGCAATAATAGTTATGATTTTTATAAGTGTGGAATTTATTTTAAAGAAGGCTTATTATAAGAAAATTGATACGTTAAAATAAATTGGGCTTATAAATAGGCATATGAAGAGAAAATAAAATGAACAGATTATAGAGTGTAATGAATTTATCTTTGTTAATATAGAAAAATTTAAAGAATAAATAAAACAGTTGCAAAAATATTTTGCAACTGTTTTGCTTTATTCTTTAATACTTTAATTGAATCATTAATTAAAGTATTAAAGATTTTGATGATAATCTATTAATTTGTGATCTCCTTATTTTTTATGTAGTAAAGTTTGTATAATGTTGCTCTAAATGATCATTGAACATTAAGTTTTGATATTCTGGCATAATATATGGAATTCTAAATGGAATATTATTAATATATATTGTATTAAGGAGTGTGGTTAAAATGAAGTGGTATGAAGCTAATAGTATTGAAGAATTAAAACAAATAGGAAATTTAAAAGTAGTTAAAATGGAGATTAACAAGGATATAAAAAGAATAACTGGCAGAAATAAATTAGAGGGCTTTATAAAAATGGGTAGTAGTAGTTGGAAAGGTCAATATGAAAAGATATTATCATTAAAGAAAATAATAAATAATTTTAATGGTAGTGATATAAAGAGCTATAATAGAAAAGAAGATTTAGGACAAGCTAATGATATAAACTTTAATTATTTTAAAAGTGAAGCTGATAAATATATATTTTGCTTATTAGAGCTAAGTGGAGAAGAAAGGATGAGACAGCTTAAAATATATAAATCGTTATATGTAAATAAAGAGGCTGCGAGAGAATGGTATATGAATATAGCTAAAAGTATACATCCTGATATTTGTAGTTGTGAAAAGTCCGTAGAGGCTATGGCAGAGCTTACAAGCATTTATAATAAGATGGTAAAACATGAATAAAAATAAGCAATTAGTAATTATTAAATCTTATATAAAGGATATAAGATATGAAATGCCTAAAAAAGCTGAGGATTTAGATAAAATTACTGTTAAGAAAATATCTAATGCTATTGGAAGTGGTATTGTAGATAATAAGGGTGTTATATGGTTTGATTGTGGTAAATTACACACAATAATAAGAGTTAAAAGTAAAGGTGATGCAGCTTATATTATAGAGTCAATTGACAACAAATATAAAGCAAGCTTTAATAATACAACTTATATTAGATGGTCAAGCCTTGTGTCAATAATAGCAAAGAGGATAGAGGATCATCCTCAAAATAATTACTTAAAGCTTATTTTCAATATTTTAGATGAAATAAATAATTCTAATGATGTAAAGGTTTTACAAAGTCAAGCATTAGAATTACAAAGGAAAAATATTAAGAAGCTTAAAAAACAGCGTATTAGTAAGTTTAAAATAGTAAGAGATGAACTTACTAATGAAAAATTAGATAAGAGAAAAGCAGAGTTTTCACATATAAGAAGTGTTACAATGTATCCAGAAGTTTCAGAATATATATGGAATGGTCTTATAGTTAATAAGGAGACACATAATTTAATAACAAGTGAAAGTGTAAACGATGAAGAGCAATTGTATAGGTTGTGTTTTAAGAATGGGTGGAATATTAAGTGGTATGATGAGTATAAAGAGATAATAAAAAATTAAATATATTAATTATTAAAAATAAACTAGTACAATAATATTTTTTGTTAATTATATTATTGTACTAGTCTTTTTTACTTATTAAGGAAGGGGTTAATTATACAAATAATGTAAGATGAATATTTTGGAGAAAATTACCTTTGTAATAACGACTAAATTCGACATAAAAAGTTTTGTTTATTTATTATAATACTAAAGTTGGATATATTAAGGGGAATATATTTGATAATGCTAAAGGCTATTTATATCAAAAAATAAAGGTATAAATAATGCTAGAAAACGGGGGATAAATATGATAAACAAGAAAATTACAAAAACAATTATAGCACTATTAGTTGCTATGCCTTTAACTACTCAATTAGCTTTTGCTCATAGTGGAAGAACTGATTCTAACGGAGGTCATAAAGATAATAAAAATAAATCAGGCCTTGGTTCATATCACTATCATTGTGGAGGCAACCCAGCTCATTTACATAATAATGGGGTATGTCCTTATTCAAGTACGTCTTCTTCAGGGGGTAGCTCAGGTGGTGGGTCAAGTACATCATCACAAGAAGCCATTGTTGCTGCAGCAAAGAAAGAAGCTAATGATTCAGGATATAATGCTGGATATTCAGCAGGATGTAATGGTCATGAATTTAATAATAGTAATTCATCAACTTATTCAGCAGAATATCAAAGTGGATATTCTAATGGGTACGAAAAAGGTAAAAGTGAATTAGAAGCTAATGTTAGTAATGCATATAATGAAGGTTATGCACTAGGATATAAGTGTGAAGGTGAAAATAATACATATACTATACAAGCTGTAAGTGATTCTTATTTAAAGGGATATAGAGAAGGGAAAAGAGTATATATAGAAGAAAATACAAACTCTTATATACAATACGGTGAAGAGGATGCTCATAATTTTGTTATGAGAAATTTTGAAGGGAATGTTCCAACTGAGTTAAAAGAAAAATATACAACTGCTTATAATAAGAAAGCTACTGAATTAAAAGAAGTTGCATATGAGGCTGGATATGTACAAGCATTAAAGTGTATTGATTCAGATGCTTCAAGTTTTAATCATGAAGAAGAGATAAACTCATACAATGATGGGTATTCTGTTGGAGTAAGCAATTTAAATTTAGAAAAAAATATTGCTTATAAAGCTGGATATGATGAAAGGGAGTATTCTGTACCAGAGAAATTATCTATTGCTAAAGAGGTAGTAATGGCATCTTATAAGGAGGGAGCAGAGGTATTAAGATTAGAAAAGGAAAAGCAAGCTAAGGCTGTTACAACTACAGTTATTGGGGTATTAGCAGTAGGGGCTGCTGGTGGTGCTATTGTTATGAAAAAGAAGAAAGCAGCAAAGAAGAAAGTTTTAGAGTGGGATAATGAAGAAAAAGCTTCTTAGTTAAAATAATATTTTGACTTGGGAACTATAGTTTTATGACTATAGTTCTTTTTATATTTTTACCTATTATTGTAATTATATAAATATAAAACATGATAAGTTTAATAGAGTGATTTATTAACAGCTTAATGTAGTCTATATTATATAAAATAACATAATAGAAATTTAGAGCGTTTTAGGTAAAAGACTTCCTTAAAAATAGATGTCTTTTGATTTGGATAAATTTTCTTGAAATCTTATGACTTCTTTCGACATATAAATATATGTTAATAATTTATAATAATACTATAAATCGCTAGGAGGATAAAAGATGTTTAAAAATATTAAGGAATTATTTAGATTGAAAAAATCTATTGAGGAGAAAAATTTACAAATTAATAATCTTAATAAGGAAATAACTAACTTAGAAGAGGAAAAGAAAAATAAAATAAAAAATTTGGATACTGAGGTAAATGCGGAAGTTGAAAAATTAAGATTAGAAAAGCAAGATGAAGTTTTTAAATTTAGTGAAAAAATAGAAAATATAAAATCTGAAATTTCAAAAGAAGCAGAGAAAATTGAAAGAATTGAAAATTTAAATATAGAAGCTGAAAAACTAGATAAGAAATTAGTTAGAGAAACTAAAAAACTAAATAAAATTAAACCATTATATAATAGCATTCAGTACATAATAGAAAAGTATAAAGAACAAGACATATTTAAAGAGAATATAGAAGAATTAATATTAAAGGAGAAATTCCATGATGATGAAGTTGATTTTGATCCAACAGTAAAACTTAAACTTCATTGTATGGATATAAAAGAATTAAGAAAAGCATTTAATGAAAATGAAAAATGTATAAATGAAGTTTTAAAGAAATATGAGGGTAGATATAATACTAAGGCAAATGCAACAATATATAAACTTATGGTAATTGCATTAAAGGCAGAGCAACAAAATATTTTATATAATTTGAAATATTCTAAATTGGACAAGTCTATAGAAGATGTAAAGACTACAACTCAAAAATATTTAGATGTTGCAGCAGAAGGAAATCAAAGTATTTTTAATACTATGGTTAAGTTTATAAATGAAATAGAGTTTTTATTTATAAGAGCAGTTGAAATAGAATATGAATATTACATAAAAAAAGAGCAACAAAAAGAAGAACAGGCTAGGTTAAGAGAGCAAATGAGACAAGAAGCTGAAGAAAGAAAGCTTTTAGAACAGCAAAAGAAGCAAATAGAAAAAGAAGAAGAAAAATATAAGACAGAGATGTCTAAAGTTGAAGAAGCTTTAGCTAGTTCAGAAGATAATGAAATGTTAGAAAAGTTAAAAGCTAGATTACAAGAATTACAAGAGCAATTAGATGGTGTTGAGCATAAAAAAGAAGATATTGTTAAAAGACAAAATGGTAAGGCGGGCTATGTTTATATAATTAGTAATTTAGGTTCTTTTGGAGATAAGAGATTTAAGATTGGAATGACTAGAAGGTTAAACCCACAGGATAGAGTTGATGAGTTAGGTGATGCTAGTGTACCTTTTGTATTTGATGTTCATAGCTTTATTTTCTCAGATGACGCTGTTGGGTTAGAACAAAAGTTACATGATATTTTAAATGATAAGAGAACTAATAAGATAAATCTAAGAAAAGAATTCTTTAATGTTTCTATTGATGAGCTAGAAGCATTAGTTCAAGAAATTGAACCTACAGCGGAATTTAATAGAACAATGGTGGCTGAGCAATATAGACAAACTCTTTCTATTAATGAGGAAATGGAAGTATTAGTTTAAATTGTTTTTTTAGATAAATAATCTAAATGTCACAAACTATGAAAAAGTGTCAACAGTTTTTATATCTGATGACGCTTTTATCTTTTAAGGATTTATTTAAAAGATAAAATTAATAAAACAATGTTTTTATATGATAAAATATTAAATAAAAGCTATATAAGTGATTGAGAAGAAAATGTATGATAAAGATGAAAGCATACTTGATTATGCAAAAGATATAAAAATATCAAAAGAACAGTGGAAGTCATTATTATTAAATGAATTAATTTTTAAAATTAAAGATATTAATATACTTTTACTGATATATGTAATGGGTGGAAAAGCAACAGCTAAGGAAGTATCTATTATAGAAAATTCCCATTCATCCTCATATAATTCATGGGTTGTGGGATTAAGTAAAAGAATATTAGAAAAACTAAAAATTAAAACACCTAAAAGGGAAAGTGGAAAAGATGTGTTTTGGGGTGTACCATTTGTAGGGAAAGAGCTGGATAATCAAAGCTTCCAATGGATATTAAGAAGTGAACTTTGTGAAGCTATTAAGGAATTGATAGATGAAAATAAGCTTGATATAAGTAAAGCGGAAGAAAAATATGAAAGAGGTAAGAGCAGTTTGAAAAAGAAAAAAGAAGATTCATGGGTTGATGAAATTGAAATAGATTGCAATGAATTTATTGGAAGAAAGACTATGGATTATAGTATGTTTAATCACGGAACATTTCTTCCAGAAAGATATCAAGAAAAGTTTTTAGATAATATATCTAATGACCTTGTATTAGGAAGTAGTGTACCTATTACTTTAATAGTAGATGATGTTACATATGTAGCTAAAATTGATATGCCTAACTCTAAAGGAAGAAAAACACCAGCAGTAAGACTTTTATACTCTGATAAAGCCTTAAAGGAGATTTTAAGAACAAGCTTAGCTTGGAGTTACGATTATATTATAGATTATGAAAAGAAAAATGATAAAAAACCAAATAGAATTCCAGAGGAGTATCAAGAATATATTGATTTCTATAAATGTGATGAGTTAGATACTTTTATAATGAAGCTAGTACCTAAAAAGAATGAAGATATAGAAGAAGTAGATGAAACTAATGACATAATATTAACTGAAGTTGAAACAGAAAATGAAATAGAAGTAAGAGTAGTAGAAAATATAGAAGGGGAAATAGATTATATATACAATTATATAATTAGCAAAGGATTTGATTACAGTAAAGATTTAATTAAAAACTTCTATTTAAGTCTTAAAACTAAGCCATTTGTAATTTTATCAGGAATTTCAGGAACTGGTAAAAGTAAAATTGTTGAATTATTTGCAGAAGCTATTGGAGCAACATATAAAAATAAAAGATTTAAACTAGTTCCAGTAAAACCAGATTGGTCTGATGCAACAGATCTTTTAGGATATAGAAATATTGAAGGTAAATTTACTCCAGGTATTATTACATTAGCAGCATATGAAGCTATGAAAAGTTCAGATAAGCCATACTTTATTTGTTTAGATGAAATGAACTTAGCTAGAGTTGAATATTATTTTAGTGATATTCTTTCGTTAATGGAAACAAAAAGAATAGATGATGAGGGGAATATTGTTACAGAAAAATTATTAAGTAAAGAGCAGTTTGGTAGAGATGAAAGATCTTTTGATAAATATGGAGATGTTTATATACCACAAAATCTTTATATAGTTGGAACTGTAAATATGGATGAAACTACATTCCCATTTAGTAAAAAGGTTTTAGATAGAGCAAATACTATTGAGTTTAATAAGGTTGATTTAAGCTATAATTTTGAAGAGATATTTGTAGGTGAAATGGAGCAAAGAGTTTATAATAATGATTTCTTAAAATCTCAGTATTTAAAAATATCAGAATGTAAGAGTGAAAAAGAAATATCTAGTAGGACTATTGGAGAATTAATTAAAATTAATAATATTTTAGAGGAATACAATCAACACTTTGGATTTAGAGTTAGAGATGAAGTTGTATTTTATATGATTTATGCTACTAAAAATAATATTATGGATTTTGATAATGCCTTAGATTACTGTATTGTTCAAAAGATATTACCTAAGATAAGTGGAAGTAATGGTGATGTACTTGAGATTTTAGTTAAGGTATTTAATATGTTAAATGAGACTAAATTTGATGCAACTGGATATTTAGATGAAAAGCAGATTAATGAGATGATGCAGCAAGGTAAGATTAGTAAATATAAATTAAGTAGTGAAAAGCTTGTGTACATGATTAGGAGGTTTGTAAGAGATGGATTTACAACCTTCTGGCAATAACATTGAGTTAGTTTTTATTGAAACAGAAGAAATATATTTTTCTATTAAAGGTAATGATTATGCTGTAGGTATATCAAATGAAGCAGAGTTAAATGTAAATGCACCAGTAAAGATTATTGCTTGTGAATTAAATGAAAATATGTATTTTAAAGAATATAAAAATTATGAAATTATAATAGAAGCTAAAAATAATTCCAAAATAGAGTTTTACCATGATAATGATACTATTAGGGATAAAGTAACTCCTACAGGGAGATCAGGAAAAATGTTAAGTGGAATTATTAATTTTAGAGGTGATATTGGATATTCAGATTTATATGCATTTGTAAATGGAAGAGAGCATCTTAAAGTAACTATTGAAGTATTTCCAAGTAAGATTGATTATAAGGATGATTATAAAGCATTACTTAATGATGTTAATAAGGAAATTTACAATTTAGCTTATGGATTTTTAAGTAGGACTTACTTAGGAGCTGAAATAAGTAATAATACTAATAGTACATATACTGAGTTTTATAGTATTTTAAATTATGTTTATGATAAGATTCTAAAATCAATAGATATAATAATAAATAATCCACATCATGGACTAGTTAAGGAAAGTAGAGTTTGTAAATATCATAGTTTAAGAAATAGTAGCATGGAAACTATAAAGTGGCTTGAAAAGAGACCACATGTAATGAAAAATATAGATGGTAGATATATACCTAGTGAGGCGCTTCAGGTTACTAAAAACTTAACTTATGATACAAATGAGAATAAGTTTCTTAAGTTTATTCTTTTAAGCATTGTAAGAAAAATTGATAATTTTATTTTTAATTATAATAAGTCCATTTGGAAAAGTGATGATGAAGTTATTAGAAAATTATCAGCTATGAAGAAGCAAATAATTAGACGGATAAATACTACTTTTTTAAAAGATGTTGCAGAAAGTCACACGACGTCTATTTCATTAGTTTTTAGTATGGCTAGTGGATATAGAGAAGTTTATAAATATTATCTAATGCTTCAAAAGGGATTAAATATTAGTAGCAATGTTTTAGCTATATCAATGAAGGATTTACCGTTGTTATATGAGTATTGGTGCTTTATTAAGATTAATTCATTGCTTAGAAGAAAATATAAGTTAATTAGCTCTGATTTTATTAAGATAAATAATGCTGGAATAGTTGTGGCTTTAAGAAAAGGTATTGGATCTACTTTAGTATATGAAAACCCTAGAACTGGTGAAAGGTTTGAAGTTCTTTATAACTCTACTACAAAGTCTGGAACATTAAATCAAAAACCAGATAATATTCTTTCTATTAATAAAGATAGAATTACTAAAGGGTATAAATTTGTTTTTGATGCAAAATATAAGGCAGATTATAGTGAATCGTATGCTAATAGATATGGTGGAGTCGGTCCTAAGGAAGAAGATATTAATACAATGCATAGGTATAGGGATGCAATAGTTTATAAGGCTAAAGGCGAAGGGAATTATAAAAAATGTGTCTTTGGAGCTTTTGTATTATTTCCTTTTAAGGATGAAGATAAATATAAGGAACATGATTTTTATAAAAGTATTGAAGAAGTTAATATTGGAGGAATACCTTTTTTACCGTCTAGTACTAAGTTAATGGAGGAGTTTTTAGATGTTCTTATTAATGAATCATCATATTCAACTTTTGAAAGATATTTAGAACCTATTGGACGAGAGAATTATATTAAGGAAGAATATTATAATGATAGAAATGTTTTAGTTGGATCTTTAAGGAATAGAGAGCAATTAGAAGTTAATTTAATAAATAAGTTTTATCATACTAAATGCACTAATGTTAATTTGATGGAGAGAGAAGTCAAGTATGTAGCTCTTGTACAATCAAAGAAAAGTTTTGGTGAGGATGCTGGAATATTGTATTTTGGAAAGGTTAAGGATATTGAATTAATTAAGCGATCTGAAATTAAGGAATTGCCAAGTGATTCGGATGATATGTATTTGAGGTTTAATATTGAGGAATGGTTTAGGTTGTCTAATAAGATACAGGTACAGGGGTATCAGGTTAGGAAGATTATGTATACTACGGAGTATTTAATTATGAATGCTAGGAGTATTGGAGAATTGTGTATAAGGGAGAGAGAGGAGTTTAGGAAGTGGTGTGAGGATAAGGGGAATATTGCTAGGAAAGTATTGTAAAAATAGAATGGTATAAGAGGATAAAAATAGTAATTTTTAGTACAGAGCAAATGGTGTATATATGATAGTGTATATCAATGGTTAACAGCGAAAAGTTTAGGTGAAAGAAGTTATAAAAGTTGTTTTAAAGATTATCACAAAAATTTATGGATTATTATTTGAACTAAATTTAATGAAATAGAAAGTAAAGAAGATGAATTTATTAATAAAGTTAAATATACTGAAGTAATGTATAGAATTTTTAATTATTATCCAAGAAATAAAACTCATATATGTAATTATAAATTATACTAATAGTGGTCTAAGAATATAGAGGATATTAATGAATTGCATATTAATTAATAAAAAATATTAGTAGTAAGTAAATGTAATATATGTAGAAGTTTTAT
>NZ_JADPEL010000032.1:29792-38927 GCF_015667795.1 Clostridium sp. D53t1_180928_C8 | reverse complement strand
GGTGCGTGTTAAGAGATTCGAACTCCTGGCCCACGCCTTAGAAGGGCGTTGCTCTATCCAGCTGAGCTAAACACGCATATTAAACCCGTTATTAACCTCGCATTACTTCGTCAATTTCGTAACTACGCTCCTCACTTATGATATATAAGTTCCGGTGCATCTTCCTTATTTCCTTATACTGCTAGTTCCTAACATTTTTAAATGGAGCGGGTAGTGGGAATCGAACCCACCTTTCCAGCTTGGAAGGCTGGAGTATTACCGATATACGATACCCGCCTATCGACTACGTTGTTTAGTATATTATCTTTGTCGACCTTTGTCAATATTATTTTAGTATTTTTTATTTTATTTTTTAGCCAAGTATTTAATAGACTATTATTTTACTTAAATGCTATAATGTAAATGATTAACTAGAATTTTATCTAATTGCTTTAGTTTATAAGAATTACACCTTTTTTTGTGGTGTAATCTAATAAAACCTATGCTGCTAGATAAATACTTCTAACCTTTAGATGGATTTAAAACTCCACCTAAATCTAAGAATTCATTTTATATTATGGAGATGATTATACTTATGAAAGAAATAATTATGGCAAATGGTAATATTAAAGCATCTGAAATTGGATTAGGATGTATGAGAATTGCAAACCTTGATAAAAACACTGTTAATAGCTTAATAAATACAGCTTTAGATTGTGGCATTAACTTTTTTGATCATGCTGATATTTATGGTGCTGGTAAATCGGAAGAAATATTTAATGAGGCTATATCATTAACACCATCTCTAAGAGAAAAAATGATTATACAATCTAAATGTTCTATTAGACCTGGTATGTATGATTTTTCTAAAGACTATATTATAAATTCTGTAGATGGTATTTTAAAAAGATTAAATACGGAATATTTAGATATATTATTACTTCACAGACCTGATACTTTAATGGAGCCTGAAGAGGTAAATGAAGCTTTTGAAACACTATATAAAGAAGGAAAAGTACGAAATTTTGGTGTTAGTAATCACAATGCTATGCAAATAGAGTTGTTAAATAAATATTTAACTAATAAAGTTACTATTAATCAACTTCAATTTAGTATTATGCATACTGGAATTATTGATTCCGGGATAAATGTTAATATGAAAAATTCATCTTCAATTGATAGAGATGGATCAATTTTAGAATATTGTAGATTAAAAGATATAAATATACAAGCATGGTCACCATATCAATATGGATTCTTTGAAGGTACATTTATAGATAATCCAAAATTCCTTGAGCTTAATAAAAAACTTACTGAAATAGCAGATAAATATAATGTAAGTAAAACTGCCATAGCAACAGCATGGATACTTAGACATCCTGCTAAGATACAAACTATTGTGGGAACAACAAATGAAAATCGTTTAAGAGATATCTGTACTGCTTCAAATGTAAATCTAACTAGACAAGAGTGGTATGAAATTTACTTATCTGCTGGTAACATGCTACCTTAGAAAATTAAAATAGCATAGAAAAACAACTATAAAAATAAGTTTTATTAAATATAATCTTAAAAAGCTAAAGAACCACAGTTAAACTGAATTCTTTAGCTTTTTTTAATTATAATAAAAATTTGTCTCTTATAATTTTTGCAACAGCATCTGCTTCAAGATTTGTATTATCGATTTTTATATAATTTTCTTTTTGTATTTCATTATCATATGAGTTTAGTCTATAATAAGACTCTAAATTTTTGAATAATTGTTCTGATTGTTGAATATCTCTTTTACTTGGTTTATTTAAAAGCCTATTTTCAGTTTTATTTCTCTTTAATCTCAAATTATAATCTGCTGCTAGTTCAATATAATAAATCTGCGCCCCTCTTAACTTAAATAAATCTTCAACATAATTAATATAATCCCAATCTTCTTTACTATCCAATGCCCACATAAACGTGAAAATCATTCCATATTCATCACTTTTAGAGAAAGCTTCAAAAATTTCTTTTCTAAATAATGTAGTCAATCTATTTCTTTCCTCTGGCATATTTCTAAATAAATCTGATACAATATCAATTGTCATATGATTATGAAATAATTTAAGTCCTGTTAACTTTGCTAATTCTTGACCAACTGTCATTTTCCCAACAGCATGTGGACCAAATATTATTACTAACTTCATCCTGATTGTTCCTCCACTTTACTATAATATTTTCTCTTATAATGTATGAATATATTTTAAAACTTTATCTTTTACAAAACCAATACTACTTTTTATTGTTGATTTTTCAAATGGAGAATGAAGATTAGCTACTTCTAACAATTCCTCATAAGATAAGCTTCCACCTGCTGAACAAAGTTTTCTATAATCCTGCCATGTTTCTTCTCTATTTTCACTCATACGTTTAGCAAATTCCATAGCTGACATTGCTGATAATGCATAACTAATAAGATAAAATGGGAACATATAAATACCCATACTTCTAAATAATGAACTCCCCTTTACCATATACTCCTCAACCTCAGAAAAATCAACTTCTGGACTAATCTCCACCAACCCTTCATAATATCTTCTTGCTCTTTCCTCTGGTGTCTTATCTGGATTGCTGTAAAGCCAACTTTCATACTCATTTATTGAGCAATAAGCTGTAAGTTCAGATAAAGATTGTTCAAGATGCTGGAAACAAAATTTTTCTGCATCATCTCCAAAAAATAAACTTGCATAATCATGAGTAAAATGTTCCATAGTTTTAGAAGGAATTTCTGCAACATCATTTGGCATTTCTGAATATCCAATAAGCTTTTGATTATTTAAACTCATATACATTTGATAGGCATGTCCAACTTCATGTGTTAGTACAGATACATCTTGTATTGATCCTGTACATTTTCCAAAAACATAAGGAAATTTAATATTAAATAATTCTGTACAAAAACCCATACCTGAGATTTTATTAGCAGAAGATGTTACATCAATATAATCATAATCAACCATAGCATTATATAGTTCACTTATATCATTTCCTAAATCTTTATACATTTTCTTTGCATTTTGCCTTAACTTTTCACCATCACCTACCGGTGTTGCATTTCCATCTTTAAATTTATATTGACTATCATATGAAGCAAGCTTTTCTAATCCTAATCTTTTGGCTTGTTCCTTATCTAACATAGAAGAAAACTCTATAACCTCTTCCTTTATATTCTTACAGAACTCTAAAAGTTCTTTTTCTCCGTAATCATGCCTTCCCTTCTCTATATTCATATAATCTGCAAAACTTTTAAAACCATTTACCTTTGCTATTTCATTTCTTACTTTAACTAGCTCAGATAGAATATTTTCAAACTGTTCCTTTTTATCTAAAAATGCTTTATTTAAAGCAATTGTAGCCTTTCTTCTTACTTCTCTATCTTCTCCCCTAATATACTTATCTATTTCTCCTTCACTTAATGCTTTACCATTAAAATTCACTCTAATAGTTGCCTTTAATGCTTGGTACTTCATTATTAATTCCTGCTCTTTTGAAATTAAACTCATTCCAGAAGCTTTAATTGATATAGTATCTTTTAATTTAACTAAAAACTGTTTACCATATTCCTTATCAAACTCATTTATAAATGATGAATTTAATATAGAATTATAAAAATTATTATAATCAATAGTAGCTCTTCGTTGCATACATACCTGCATCTCTTTATTATAATACTCATCTGAACTATCAAGATAAGCTCTAATCATTGCAATTGCTATATTTGTTTCTACATCACTTACAAGCATTTCAAATTTCCTAATAATTTCTTTTAGCTCATCAAAATCTTCTGCACTTTTAACTTTATTTGAATATAAGTTAAGTGTTTCATTAACTTTATCAAAATCTGGTCTTTTATATTTTATCCCCCTAAAATTTACAATATTTTTCATATTACTCTCTCCCCAATATTTATTTTATAACTCTGATTATATGTAATAACACACTATTTATTACATCTTTTAACCCATAGCTCATTTCAATATTATAACATTTTTTTATTTAATTGGATATTATCGCTATAAAGCACTAAAAAATTATTATTTTTATATTAATAATATACATACTATGAATAATATCTTACATTGAATAGTTCTACAAACAATGATAAACTTTATTATATGAAAATAAATATTAACAATAGGAGGACAAATGAAAAGAAAAAATAAATCACTGTTTTTTATTATATTTTTAACTATGTTTAGCTCACTTGCATTTAATATGGCTCATCCAGTTACGCCTATGTTTATCACTAAGCTTGGTTTACCAACCTTTATGTTTGGATTATTCTTCGCAACTATGTCTATTGGAAATTTCATAGGGTCACCATTATTCGGTGCTTTATCAGATAAAAAAGGTCGAATCAAATTCTTAATATTAGGTGCTATAGGATATGGTATAAGTCAGCTTGGATTTGGTTTTAACACTAATCCATTTATAATACTAATATTTAGATTTACAGGTGGCTTTTTTGTAGTAAGTTATTTAACTACATCGCTAGCATATTTAACTGATATAACTACAAAAGAAAATAGGACAAAATATATTACCTACTATGCTGCTGCAAATACAATTGGTGGATCTCTTGGTTCTCTTCTTGGTGGAGTAATAGGTAATAATAACTTTAAATATACTTTCTTTTTCCAATTTATTTTATGTATGTTTTTAGGTGTTTTAGTTTATTTATTATTGGAAGAGCCTCAAAAAGCAACTTCTTCTACCTCTTCTAAATCATACAATTTCAAAAAAGTTAACTACTCTAATATTTTAAATAAAAATTTAATAATTATGTTTATTGTAGTTATTGCCTTTTACTTTGCCTCAACAAGCTATAACTCAACTATTAATTATTACATAGAGGACGTATTAAAGCTACCCCCTACCTTTATAGGTGTGTTTTTAGCATTTGTCGGAATTGTAGGGTTTATTGTGAATTTAATATTTACTCCTTTACTGGCTAAACATTTTAAAGAAATAAATTTATTTAAAGTTATAACTATTTGTATTACACTTTCATTAATATTAATGGTTATATCTAACAATGTTATTTTATTCTTAACATGCGCTGTAATATTTGCATCATTTGCAAGTATACATATTCCATTGCAGCAAAGTATTATTACAAAGCTCTCAAAAGAAAACTATGGTTCCCTTATGGGGATCTTTAATTCATCTAAAGCAGTAGGTCAAGTAACTGGTTCATTAAGCGCTGGATTTATTTTTGATTTAGGAAATAAACTTCCATTCTTACTTTCTGCCATTATAGTTTTCATAGGTTTTATAATATTGCTTTATTTAAAGTCAAGCTTAATTATTAATACTAAAAGCTCATAATAAAAACACTCAAGAATTCTTTATTAAATCTTGAGTGTTTTTTACTTTTATCTTAATTCTTTTACAGCTTCTCTTGTTATTACTAACTTTTCTTCAACATCCTTTATATTACTTCTCGCCATACCTAAAAACAGCATATCTATTATAGCTAATTGAGATATTCTTGAGGTCATAGCACCTTCTCTTAATGATTTTTCAACATATGGTACATGCAATGATATATCTGAAAAACTCTCTAATTTATTGTCAATACTAGCTTTAGTTATTGCAATTACAGGAACATTATTTTCTCTAGCATTTTTTGCACATAATAATACTTCCTTTGTTTCCCCTGAATATGATATTACTACAGCTACATCACCTTCTTGCATTAGTACTGATGATGTTACTTGAAGATGCGTATCTTCATGAACTATACATCTTTTATTTATTCTACTTAATTTATAATAAAAATCTAAACCAACTAAGCTTGATACACCTACACTAAAAATATATATTGTTTTAGCATTTGTTAATAACTCTACCGCTTTATCCAATTCTTCTTCACTTATTAAGTCTACAGTTTCATCTATAATTGAGTGTATAGAACTTTTTACCCCATTAACTATACTTCTTGTACTTAAATCTTTATCTAAATATTCAAACTCCCCATTACTCTTTTTTTCATTTAAACTTATAGATAACTTGATTTTCATTTCATTCAAACTACTAAAACCTAACTTTTTTGCAAATCTAACAACTGTAGGTGCCGATGTCTTTGTTGCTTCAGCAATTTCTTTTGCCGACATATCAACTATTTTAATATTTTCAAGTAACAAATAATCTGCTATAAGCTTTTCTCTATCTGTAAATTTATCATAATTCTGCTTTATATACTGTAGTAAATTCATTTTTTCACATCCTATTACTGATTTATTATATTAAAATAAAACCTTTTTCCATCTCGAATATATTTTAATAAATAAAGTCTATTTTGTAAAATAGATGCTACAACATTAGTTCTTTTATCACCCCTTTGATTTACCTTTAATATCTGTAATTCTCCCATGTATCTTTGATAATTTACATTATCTATAGTTATATCTCCATATTCCTTATTAATTGTATTTACTGGCTCTATTATATTTTCCCCTAAAATAATTCTACTTTCTGCTGCCCTTATAGCATCTCTAGCCTCATCAGTTCTTGATGAATAAATTTCACTTAATAATTTTTTTGTAATTTCATTATTTACCTTTAATTTAATATCTAACTCTATAGCATTCTCTTTTAAATTTGATAAATCTTTTAATTCTTCTAAGCTAGGAAGGGAATCCCCTATAAATACCGAATCATTTCCTAATGCAAATAGATGATTAGCTGCTTCTCTAATTTGTAAGTCTCTATGATCTTCTAATGTAGGTAATCCATCTTTTAGTGGACTTCTTTTTCTATTATTTGATTGAACAAAAGCACAAACTTTAATACCCCTATCCTTCAAAATTTCATTTTTATTAACCATACACTCTTCTGAAATTCCTGTCCCACGTCTAGGGTAAAAATTATGGAGCGCATCTATATTTTTATAATTTGGTTCATACTTATCTAAGTTTTTAAAAAACTCTTTAGTAATTGTTGATGCATTAAGCTGAATTTTAATACCATAAGGATTTTTACTCATTTTTGCAATTTCATATTCTGTATAACCAAAATCTATTCTTATAGTTTTTACCCCTAAATTCACCAATCCTTGTAAGTCCATATTCTCTAATTCTAAAAACTTAAATGTATTAGGGGAAATATCACTTATTATATCCATATTTTTTTCTTTAGCTAATTTAAAAAATTCACTTACTTCAACCTTTAATTTATCATAATTAGCCTCTGGAATATGTAATGAGGTAAATATCCTAGTAAAACCTAATTTCTCTGCCTTAATTAATAAATCAATATTTTCTTCAATTGTATTATCTAATCCAAAATAAACTGAAAAACCTAAACTCATATCTTTAACTCCTAATATAATTTTCTATTTAATTTATATTCTTTAAATTTTCTATATAATTAATATATTTATTAGTGTTTATAATAAAGTGGATAAACTATTTAAAATAACTTATCCACTTTCTATTAATTTCTTTTTAAACTATTAGTTGTGTAATATTTTTTTCTTAAATAACACGACTCCACCAATTACTACCAAATAACCTAATAAAACATATATTATTGAATTATTACCTCCTGTGCTTGGTAATTTATCATTATTATTTGTACTACCATTGCTTGTACCATTATTAGGTTCACCATTAGTTCCATTATTTACATTCCCACTTCCACTATCATCATCTTCTTTTTTATCTTCTTCATCTTCAACACCATTTCCTGGTTTTCCTGGATGAGATTCTTTTAATTCAAGACCTTCAATCGCTTTATTTAATTTATCTATAGCTTCAGTAATCATTTCTTGCTCATCTATTGACATATTATTATTTTCTAATATACTAATAGAATTAGCTATTTCTGAATTTAACAACTCTATACTTTCAATAGTATACTTACTAGCATCTATAGCTTTAGCCTTATCTACTAATTCTCTAAGTTCACTTTTATCTGCCACTTTTACAAGAGCCTTCATTGCATTATTTAAATTACTTAAAGCATTATCAACTTCTTCTTCAGTAGCTTCTTCATTTTCTTTTACAGCTTTAGCTTCTTCAATTGCAGATACTAATACATCTTTACCATTTTCTGTATATAACTCTAAATCAATGCCTTCAGCTTCAATAATAGCCTTACACAATTCACCTTTTTCAGACTTTAATTGTAAATTCATCATAGCGTTATATAGCTCTTCGTAAATTTTATAAACATCAATTTCTGATGCATCTTCTACAACTAAAATATCATTAGCTAATTGTAACGCATTTATAAACCCTTCTTTACCATCACTTAGGAATCTATCTAAATCAATTTCTTCAGCCATTCTTACTAAATCTGCTAAATTATTGATATCCCCAACTGGAATTCCTAGCTTTTTATATTCAACTAAAATATCATTATATGATTTTGCTATATCTTGAACTGTTACATCCTTATTTTCATAAACTGAAATTGCAACCTCTAAAGCATTATTGAAAGATATTTTAATTTCTTCTTCTACTTCTTCTAATATTCCATCTTCTACTTTTGAAGTAGCTGCTTCTATAGCTTTTTTAAGCTCTGTTTTATTTAGTAATACTAAATTTTCTTTTGCTAATGATAGTTCTTCTATAGCAACTAATATTTCTGTCTTATTAGCTTCCTCACCTTTGTTAGCTACAGTTACTGCATTTTCATAAGCCCTAACAATATTATTCCATGTTGTAGTTTGGTAATGAATACTTTCTTCTATATCTTGACTATTTTCAACAATAGTCTTTGTAGAATTAATTAACTCATTTAACTCACTAAGTTCTGCTTCATAGCTTGGAACTTTTACCGGTTCAAGATTTAACTTTTTAAGTCTTTCATTAAAAATAATTATTTGTTTACGATGTTTTTCGGCATCTAATCTAGCAACTGCTTCTCTTGCATATCTTAAATTATCTTCTGTATCTCTTTCTTCTGCAATAGTTATTGCCGTATCAATTTTAGAATATACAGATTGTAAAACTGCTTCACCAAGATAGCTTGTAGGATTATATAATTTTAAGTTTTCAGTTACCATTTGTGATACATTAGCATCTAAGGCTTCATTATTATCATGAATTATTGATTCATAAACTAATGTTGGAATAGTTCCTAATGTTGCAGTTGTAAATTTATTTCCAAAGAATG
>NZ_JADPEL010000032.1:0-29695 GCF_015667795.1 Clostridium sp. D53t1_180928_C8 | reverse complement strand
ATTATCATGAATTATTGATTCATAAACTAATGTTGGAATAGTTCCTAATGTTGCAGTTGTAAATTTATTTCCAAAGAATGTATTAGCATTTTTAGTATTATCTATAACTGGTGAATTTATTTTATTAGTTAATAATACAATTACTAAATCACTTTGTGGATCTATTACTGTTAATGTTCCTGTCCATCCTTGATGCCCTATAGTATCTTCTGATGATTGAGTTCCGAAATACCATACTCTTCCGTTATCTCCTTCTCTCCACCATCCTAATCCCCACGTTGGGCTTGATGATTTTCTCTTTGTAAATTCATCAATTGTATTCTTAGAGAAGAATTTATTATTTCCGTACCCACCGTCATTTAACATTACTTGAGCTAATTTTGCTAAATCTTCTGCATTTGCAAATAATCCTGCATGTCCAGAAACTCCATCCATTGAATAGTAAGCCTTTTCATCATGAACTTCACCTTGGATAGTATAATCACGAATATTTTCAAAGCTTATTGAACCATCTCTACTATTACCATTTAATTCTGTTGCAGCTATATTTTCCTTTTCAAAACCTTTTTCTAACGGATTATATACTATGTTGTTTAATCCTAATGGTTTATAGAATGTATTTTCTACATAATCATCTAAATCCATTCCTGTTACTTCTTCAACTATAAGACCTAAAAGCATATAATCTACATCTGAATAAACAGTTTTAGTTCCTGGTTCATATTTTAAAGGTGTCTTTAAAATCATTTCCTTTGTAGTTTCTTTATCTTGAGAATATAAAGGATTATCTACATTTTGATCTGGTTTTTGCGTTTCTTGATTAAACTTATCATTATGATATTGTGGGTCTGCAGGGAAACCAGCTTGATGTTCTAATATATTTTGTATTGTTAAATTAGCTTTTCCTTTTATAGGATCATTTTCACCATCTACAAATTCTGGGAAGAACTTAGTTATCTTATCAGAAATCTTTATAGTTCCATCACTTACTAACTTTTGAATTGCATAGTTAGTTGAATACATTTTTGTATTTGATGCTATATCATATAATGTATCCGTTGTAACTTCATTAGAATCTGTTTTTAATGTACCATCTTGATTGTATGAATTTACATTACCATAAGCACTATTTTTAACCATAACACCATCTTTTATTACAGCTACTTGAGCACTTGTAAATCCGTATTTAATATCATTATTTATAATTGTATCTATTAGATCTAAAGTGCTTTGATTCATTCCTACTGTTTCTGCACTTCCTTCAATAACTTCCGGATATGGTATCTTTACAGATATTCCTGATTCCATTGAAATGTTACTTGGTTCTATATTTGTAACTTGTATAGTATTTCTTCCATTTCGAGCTATATTTGAGTAATCAATTTCAAATGTACTTCCTATATTGCCACAAGCATCTTTAGTATCCATCTCTACACCATTTATGAATATCTTAGCTGATTTTACTCCTGAATTAACTTTTACATATAACTTACCTTGATTTTCATATCCAGTAAATGTATATAAATTATTCACTATTAAAGTATCATCTACGTAGCCTAGACAATCTGGAAATGCTATATCTGATTGCCATTCTGCATTTAATTCCGAATCAATTTTTCTTGAAGTAATTAAAGATAAATCTTTACTTTCCTCTTTTGTACTTATTTTATTTATTCTATCATTAAATTCTTTAATAACATTCTTATCTGAAACTATTGCTTCTAATTCTTCAACTGATTTTTTAGCATATTCAACCACTTCTTCAGTTCCACGTTCTTCTGCTCTTGTTATCATTGTATCAACAATAGAATAAGCTGATTGTAAAACTGCTTCTGATTGATAATTTGAAGGATTGTATAATTTCAATTTTTCAGTTACCATTTGAGCTAAATTAGCATCTATTGCTTGATCATTATCATGAATTATTGATTCATAAACTAATGTTGGAATAGTTCCTAATGTTGCAGTTGTAAATTTATTTCCAAAGAATGTATTAGCATTTTTAGTATTATCTATAACTGGTGAGTTTATTTTATTAGTTAATAATACAACTACTAACTCACTTTCTGGATCTATTACTGTTAATGTTCCTGTCCATCCTTGATGCCCTATAGTATCTTCTGATGATTGAGTTCCGAAATACCATACTCTTCCGTTATCTCCTTCTCTCCACCATCCTAATCCCCACGTTGGGCTTGATGATTTTCTCTTTGTAAATTCATCAATTGTATTCTTAGAGAAGAATTTATTATTTCCGTATCCACCATCATTTAACATTACTTGAGCTAATTTTGCTAAATCTTCTGCACTTGCAAATAATCCTGCATGTCCTGAAACTCCATCCATTGAATAATATGCTTTTTCATCATGTACTTCACCTTGTATAGTATAGTCACGAATATTTTCAAAGCTTATTGCACCATCTCTACTATTACCATTTAGCTCTGTTGCAGCTATATTTTCCTTTTCAAAACCTTTTTCTAACGGATTATATACTATGTTATCTAATCCTAATGGCTTATAAAATGTATTTTCTACATAGTCATCTAAATCCATTCCTGTTACTTCCTCAACTATAAGACCTAGAAGCATATAATCTACATCTGAATAAACAGTCTTACCTCCTGGCTCGTATTGAAGTGGTGTTTTTAAAATCATTTCCTTTGTAGTTTCTTTATCTTGCGAATATAAAGGGTTATCTACATTTTGATCTGGTTTTTGTGTTTCTTGATTAAATTTATTATTATGATATTGTGGGTCTGCAGGAAAACCAGCTTGATGTTCTAATATGTTTTGTATTGTTAAATTTGCTTTTCCCTTTATAGGATCATTTTCTCCATCTACAAATTCTGGGAAAAATTTAGTTATCTTGTCTGATAAATTAATAGTTCCATCACTTACTAGCTTTTGAATTGCATAATTAGTTGAGTACATTTTTGTATTTGATGCTATATCATATAATGTATCTGTTGTAACTTCATTAGAATCTGTTTTTAATGTCCCATCCTGATTATATGAATTTATATTACCATAAGCACTATTTTTAACCATAACACCGTCTTTTATTACAGCTACTTGAGCACTAGTAAATCCGTATTTAATATCATTATTTATAAGTGTATCTATTAAATCTAAAGTGCTTTGATTCATTCCTACTGATTCTGCACTACCTTCAATAACCTGTGGATATGGTATTTGTATTTTTACCTTTCCTGTATCAGGTACGAAGTTTGTTACTTGAATAGTATTTCTATCATTTTCTGATATATCAGAAAAATCTATTTCATATGTTTTACCATTATTTTGATAAGCCTTAGTAACATCTATTTCTTTACCATTTATAAATACTCTTACACTTTCTAAGTTCTCAGTAGTTATATATAACTTTCCTTGACCTTTATATCCTTTGAAAGTATACATATTATTAATTATTAAAGTATCATCAACATAATCCAAACAATCAGGGAATGTTAAATCTGCTTGTAAGCCTTCTGTATTTATATTACCCGCATCTCTTATAATTCCATAATTCATTGTTGCAGTAACATTCTTATAAGGTGTATTTACTATAGATGTCATAAATGTTAAAGCCATTGCTATACTACATATTCTCTTTTTAGATATCATTTCTTCACCTAACCCCTCTTAAACCACTTAATTTATTTAATTACTTATAATATTTTCATAATAATAATTATTTACCCTTTAATATAATATATTTTTTAAGTATGAAAAATTCATAAATAAAGAGCAGTAATTAATATCAAATCTTTACTGCTCTTTATCTAGTCTAAAAATTATTCTATTGGATCTTCAAATCCTAATATTGATGTAAAGAAGAATCCTGCTACATATGATGCTAAAACACCAACTAAGAATACTAACATTTTTCCATCTGCAATTAATAATGCAAGTGGTAATCCTGATACTCCTAATGCAACAGCTCCAACTTTAAATAAAGCCATTACTGCTCCACCTACAGCTGCTCCTAAACAAGCTCCTAAGAATGGCTTACCAAGTGGTAATGTTACACCATATATTAATGGTTCTCCTATTCCTAAAATACCTGGTATTAATCCATTTTTAGCTGTTCTCTTTAATCTTTGATTTTTTGTCTTCTTAACAACAGCAAATGTTGCTCCTACTTGAGCCATACCTGCAGCTGCTAAAGCTGGTAATAATATTGTAAATCCAACGTTTGCAATTAAATCTGCATGAATTGGTGTTAATGCTTGATGCATTCCTGTCATAACAAGTGGTAAGAATAATCCACCTGATATTGCTCCTGATAAAACTGAAACAAAAGTATTATCTGAAGCAATTGTATTCGCTACTAATATCCCCATAGCATCTGATATAGTTCCACCTATTGGTTGAAGTACAAATAATGCTGCTAAAACTGATACTGTTATTGTAACTAATGGTGTTACAAATAAATCTAAAACATCTGGCACAAACTTTCTGCATTGCTTTTCAACAAAAACTGCTAATGCAACAACTAATATAACTGAAATAATTCCTCCACGACTAGGTGTTAATGCTTTTCCAAATAAAGTTATATTTGCAAGAGCTGATGATGATAAAACTCCACCTAATGCTCCACCTATCATTGGCATTTGAGAACCAAATTCTTTAGCCGCATTTACCCCTACTAATATTGGTAAAATTGCAAATACTGCATTACCTATTAATCCTATTATTTGAGCTGCATTTGTAGTTTTATATGCATCTCCAAAATAAACTCCAGCTATATTGTTTACAGCAAGTACAAGTCCACATGCAACAAATAGTGGAATTAATGGGATAAATATATTTCCTAATTTTTTAAGAATATTTTTAAACTTTGTATTATTCTTTTCTTTTAACTTAGCTTTTGTTGCTTTTACAGCATCCTCTCCAATTACAACCCTAGTTCCTACTATTTTTTTAACTTCTTCTGTTATTTTGTTAACCTTTCCTGGTCCATAAATAACTTGCAATTGACCTTTAGCCTCTACAACACCTAATGTTCCTTCAGCTTTTTTAATTTCCTCAATTTTAGCTTTCATTGGATCTACTAACTCTAATCTACAACGAGTCATACAGTTTTCAACTGATTTAATATTTTCTTTTCCTCCAACAAGCTCTACTAAATTCTTTGCAATAGCTTCATTTGTAATGGTTCCTTGCTTTGCCATCTTCTCTTCCCCCTATATTTTTTAAATTATTTCCATTGCTTTTGCAATGTATCCCTTATTTTTTGACAGTTTTTCTTTTGCCTCATTTATATTTAATCCTGACAATATCATAAATATTGCAAGCTTAACATCAAAGTTTGTTTCTTTTAAAGTTTTTTCAGCTTGTCCTCTTTCGACTCCAGTTGCTTCACAAACTATTCTTTTAGCTCTTTCCAGCAATTTTTCATTTGTTGCTTTAACATCTACCATTAGATTTCCATAAACTTTTCCTAGTTTTATCATAGTTCCTGTTGATAGCATATTTAAAACTAACTTTTGAGCTGTTCCTGCTTTAAGCCTTGTTGAACCTGTAACTACTTCAGCTCCAACTACTGGTGCTATTGAAATTTGAGCTACTTTTGAAACTTCTGAATCCCTATTACATGTAACAGATATAGTTAAAGCTCCAATATCATTTGCATATTTAAGTCCTCCAATAACATATGGAGTTCTTCCTGAGGCCGCTAATCCTACAACTACATCATTCTCACCTAAAGATTTATCTTTTAAATCTGTTATAGCTAATTCCTCAGAATCTTCTGCACCTTCTTTAGCTCTAAATATAGCCTCTTTTCCGCCTGCAATTATTCCTTGAACTAATTCTTCTGAAACACCATAAGTTGGTGGACATTCAGATGCATCTAATATTCCAAGTCTTCCTGAAGTTCCAGCGCCTATATAAATAAGCCTTCCACCTCGATTTATTCTATCTACTATTCCATCTATGGCTTTAGCTATATTTTCTAATTCATTTTCAACTGCAAAGGCAACCTTTTTATCTTCATTATTTATTATTTTTACCATTTCTAAGGTTGATACCTTGTCTATATTTAATGTATTTTCATTTCTACTTTCAGTTGTTAATTTATCTAATACAATCATCTTAATACCCCTCGCTTTGTTTACGTTTTCACTTCTTATACTTATATTACCATTTATGAAATTGTATTTCAATATATTTCAAAAAAAAATTTTATTTTGTTTCATTAGTTTTCATTTTTTTATTTCATTTACAAAAAAAATGAAGTTGTATACCAACTTCATTTTTCCTTTTCTATTTAGTTGTAATTACAATTTCATCATCTTTGCCATCAATAGTAACATGTGAACCATAATTTATATCCCCAGCAATTATTAATCTTGCTAATTTATTTTCTAAAGTATTTTGAATATATCTCTTAAGTGGTCTTGCACCATAAACTGGGTCATATCCCTCAACTGCTAGTATATGCTTAGCTTCTGGAGTAACATCTAAAGTTATATTTCTATCCCTTAATCTATTAGCAACCTCATTTACAAAAATATCAATAATCTTAGTAATTCCATTTTCAGATAATGGTTTAAACATTATAATATCATCTACTCTGTTTAAGAATTCAGGCTTAAACCTCATCTTCATTTCATTCATTACTTCTTCTCTAATCTTTGGATCTATACCATTTTCATCTTTGTTTTCTAAAAGATAACTACTTCCAATATTAGATGTCATTATAATTATTGTATTTTTAAAATCTACAGTTTTTCCTTTATTATCAGTAAGTCTACCATCATCTAGTATTTGTAAGAACATGTTAAATACATCTTCATGAGCTTTTTCAATCTCATCAAATAATATTACACTATATGGCTTTCTTCTAACAGCCTCTGTTAATTGACCACCTTCTTCATATCCTACATATCCTGGAGGCGCTCCAACTAATCTAGATACAGCATGTTTCTCCATATATTCAGACATATCGATTCTTATAATGTTATCTTCAGAATCAAAAAGATTTCTTGCGAGAGTCTTTGCAAGCTCTGTTTTACCTACACCTGTTGGTCCTAAGAAAATAAATGAACCTATTGGTCTATTAATATCCTTTAATCCAGCTCTTGCTCTAAGAATTGCAGAGGTAACAGATGTAATTGCTTCCTCTTGGCCTATTACTCTCTTTTGCATTTCATCTTCAAGTCTTAATAATTTTTCTCTTTCACCCTCTAATAAATTAGATACTGGTATACCAGTCCATCTTGATAATACTTGTGAAACCTCTTCCTCTGTAACTTCTTCCTTTAATAAGGCTCCTTCATAATTTTCTTTAACTTCAACTTCCATTTGTTCAATGGCAGCTTCTAAGCTTGGAATCTCACCATATTGAATTTCTGCTGCTTTATTATAATCATATTGTCTTTGTGCAGCTTCTAAGTTACCTCTTGCCTCATCAAGCTTACCTTTTAATTCTTTTAATTTTAAGATAGCACCTTTTTCACGATCGAACTTAGCTGTCATTTCATCATTTTTAGCTTTTAATTCTGAATATTCCTTTTCTAATGCTTCTAACTTTTTCTTAGAACCTTCATCTTTTTCTCTAGTTAATGCTTCTTTTTCTATTTCAAGTTGAACTATTCTTCTTCTTATGGCATCTAACTCTGCTGGAAGAGAATCTATTTCTGTTCTTATCATAGCTCCAGCTTCATCAATTAAATCAATAGCTTTATCTGGTAGATACCTATCTTGAATATATCTATCAGAAAGCTTTGCTGCTGCAACTATAGCTGAATCATGAATTCTAACTCCATGATGAATTTCAAATCTTTCTTTCAATCCTCTTAAAATTGAAATTGCATCCTCTACTGAAGGCTCATCAACAATAACTGGTTGGAATCTTCTTTCAAGAGCTTTATCTTTTTCAATATATTGTCTATATTCATCAAAAGTAGTAGCTCCAATACAGTGTAATTCCCCTCTTGCTAATAATGGTTTAATTAAATTACCAGCATCCATTGCTCCATCAGTTTTACCTGCTCCAACAATTGTATGAATTTCATCTATAAATAATATAATTTTACCTTCACTATTTTGAACTTCTTTCAAAACAGCTTTTAATCTTTCTTCAAATTCACCTCTATATTTAGCTCCAGCAATTAAAGAACCCATATCTAATGAGAATATTATTTTATCTTTTAATCCCTCAGGAACATCTCCTCTTACTATTCTTTCAGCTAACCCTTCAACAATAGCAGTTTTACCAACACCAGGTTCACCAATTAAAACTGGATTGTTTTTAGTTCTTCTTGAAAGAATTCTAATTGTTCTTCTTATTTCATCATCTCTTCCTATTACAGGATCTAACTTATGCTTTTTAGCAAGCTCTACTAAATTTGTACCATATTTAGCTAAGGCATCATAAGTTCCTTCTGGGTCTTGAGTATCAACTCTTTGACTACCTCTAACTTCAGATAATACTTTCATAAAGTTATCTTTAGTAACATTGTATTTATTTAATATTTGCTTAGTTGGACCATTTTTATCTACATCTATTATTGCTAATATTAAGTGTTCAACACTAATATAGGAATCTCCAAATTTCTTTGCTAAATCATCAGCTTTTACTAATACTTCATCAACTTGTCTAGTAATATAAACACCTGATCCATTAGCTCCTTCACCCATAACCTTAGGCATTTTATCTAATGCATTTTTTATATCAACCCTCATCATCTTTACGTTGATTCCCATCTTAGTAAAGATATTAGGGATTAATCCATCTTCAACTTCTACTAAAGCTGCAAATAAGTGAATAACATCAATTTGTTGATGATTATATTTTACTGCAGTTAAATTTGCATCATTTAATGCTTGTTGTACTCTTAATGTCATTCTTTCAACGTTCATTTATACTCACCTCTTAATTAGTATTCTTAACTTTAATTTTATTTTAATACAAAAGTCAAAGAAAGTCAAAGTAAATTTAAAATTTATTTTTTTGTTTTTAATCTCTGTTATTGTTATAATATTTACAAGACAAATTTATACAAATTAGAGGTAACATAACTGTTACAAAAAGCATATAAATATTTTATATGTTGTAATAAGTATAAAACCTCCCATGTTCGTAAAGAGCATGGAGTGGTAAATGATAGATTTACCCAAAACTCTTTGAACTGCTGGAAGTTCCTAAAGCTAGTTAAACTACAACGTAAGAATGAAACAAGTCTAAGCGTGAATGTGGCGAAAGCAGAAAAAATTAACTAGATAGTATAAGGTTAAATCCTAAGTACTATAATAATGGATAATCAGCAACTAAGCCCCGAATAGGGGAAAGCTCAACGACTATTCCGTAAAGGAAGTACATCATAAGCTATTGGTGGTGGAAGTGGAGAGTACCTAAAACGTTAAATTTATTTTAATGAATGGTAGTGATATAGTCTACGCTCTTGTCCGAAAGGCAGAGGTCATTAACGTGAGTGAAATGGCATTATAGAAGTAGCGTTCTATAATAAATAAAAGAAAAATTTATAAAACTAATTTTCTTTATAAAATGTAATCTTTTTATACAAAATGGTTATACGAATTATGTTAATTTCAGATAATATTAACATAAGGGGGTGACACGAATGAATAAGTCTATCAGAATAAGAATTTTACCAAGTAAAGAACAAGAATTATTAATGTTGAAATCAATAGGTTGTAGTAGATTCACTTATAATTGGGCATTGAATAGATGTAATAATCTATATGAACAAGGAATTAAATACAACATAGCTGATATAAGAAAAAAGTTTACACAACTCAAAAAACAAGAAGAATTTAAATGGCTAAATGAGGTTTCTAATACCACTATGGTTGAAAGTATGAGAAATTTAGATAAAGCATTTAAAATATTCTTTAAAACTAAAAAAGGTTATCCTAAGTTTAAATCTAAAAGAAAATCAAGACGATCTTTTTATGTTAGGTACGATAGATTATATTTCAAAAATAATGTCTGCAACATAGAGAAGATTGGAAAAGTAAGGTTCAAAACTAATTATGATATTCCTAATTGTAAATATAGTAATCCATATTGCAGTTATGACGGAAAGTATTGGTATTTGAGTTTTGGATTTGAAGTAGAAGAAAAGCAAACTACTTTAAATAAAGATTTATCTGTAGGTATAGACTTGGGTATCAAAGAATTAGCAGTTATAAATTGCTTAGATAAACCTATTAAAAACATTAATAAAACTAAGAAGGTAAGAAGATTAAATAAAAGACTTAAAAGATTACAAAGACAAATATCAAGAAAGTATGAATCAAATAAAGAAGGAAGTAAATTTGTTAAAACTAATAATATTATTAAATTAGAAAAGCAAATTAAATTACTTCATAGAAAATTATCAAATATAAGAAATAATCACATTCATCAAGCTACTAATAAAATAATTAAATTAAATCCATATAGAATTGTAATGGAAGACTTAAATATAAGTGGAATGATTAAAAACCGTCACTTATCAAAAGCTATACAAGAACAATGTTTTTATGAATTTACAAGACAAATTCAATATAAATGTAAATTTAACGGAATAGAATTTATTCAAGTTGATAGATTTTATCCTAGCTCAAAGATTTGTAGTTGTTGTGGGAAAATTAAACATGACTTAAAACTAAAAGATAGGATGTACAAATGTGATTGTGGATTAGAAATTGATAGGGATAAAAATGCTTCGATTAATCTTGGTAATTATAAGTTAGCATAGGTGAATTTTGAGAAATTGCTAGTTTTATATAGGGTGCGTTGTACCCGAATTTAAGCCTTTGGAGAACTACACCAAACTAGATTAGAGCGTTAAAAACAACCTTGAAATAGAGTTCTATAAAGAAGGAAATAAAGAAATTTTATAAAGTTTTATAAATTTTTCGCAACGGTGAAATTTTGAGAAGAGAATATATAAATTATCCCTTTGAGCTACCTATTAAAATATCATATTTGAATATTAAAAATTATCCAACTCATTGGCATAATTCAATTGAAATTATATATGTGTTAAAAGGTTCTTTACACATAAAAATAGATACTGATTCATTTACTTTAAATGAACGTGAAGTTGAAATAATAAATTCAGATGAATCTCATGAAATTCAAGGAATTGATGATAATAAAGTATTAATTTTTAATATTGATCCATTTTTCTTCGAAAAATATTATAAAGATATAAATAATATATTTTTCTATACTAATTCTAATGAATATGAAGATCAAAATGGACCTGAATATGAAGAATTAAAAACACTTTTGTCTCAAATGCTTTGTGAATATGTTCAAAAACTTGAGGATTACGATGAAGAAATAGAAGAGCTACTTATAACACTTCTTTATCATTTAGTTAATAACTTTCATTATTTAACTCATGAAAAAGAAGAACTTAAGGAAAAAACCGATCAATTAGCTAGATATCATAGAATTTCAAAGTATATATATAATAATTACAATAATAATATTACTCTGCAAGAAATTGCAAAAAAAGAGTTCTTAAGTCCACACTATTTATCACATGAGATAAAGTATGCTACAGGATATAGCTTTACAGACTTAATTAACTTAACTAGAATTGAGGAATCTATAAAACTATTATTAGATAGCGATATGAGCATTTCTGAAATATCCGATGAAATAGGATTTTCTCATGTGCGTTATTTTAATAAAAACTTTAAGTATTATTATAATTGCACGCCTCTTCAATATAGAAAGAAGTATGCTACTACAGAAAAAGACTATGAATTATCTAAGCAATATCTAGAGCTTTCTCTTAGTGATGCACTTGAAAGTCTTTCTTATAGCCTAGAAAACTATAACAGATTTAATTTTGAAAATAAACTTTGGAATATTCATGTTGATGTTGATAAGATATTATATCCATTAGAAAAAGACTTTAAGGAATGTATTAATTTAGGTGAATCATTTGATCTTTTAATTGAAGATAATAAAGATATCTTAGAGGAAATACAAGAAGAAATACATTTTGAATATGGACGTCTTGAAAGAATGTTTCATAGTGATATGGGTGTATTTTTAGATTCAGATTTTTATAATTGGAATAAGGCAAAAGGAGTATTAGAGTTTTTATCTAATATTTATCTAAAACCTCTTATCTTACTTGATAACTTAGATTATTCTTTAGAAAAGTATATTAATATTTTAAGTAGCTTTTTAGATTATTTTACAGAATTAGATATTGTTGAAGTCTCTGAGTTTAAGTTTCAATTTGATTCTAGATTGTCTGATGATATAAAAAATAATCTTCGTGATTATATAAAAGATTCTTATGAATTGGAAGTTTGTGAAATTGATTTTACATGTAAATCTGATCTAAACTCTCTTTACGATACAGCTTACATGCTTCCTTATATAATTCACAATACTATTTTCAAAGGTAATTCTTTAAATTTTCTTAAAGCCTTTGATGTGCTTGAAAAAGAAATAAATATTACAAATGAAGTATTTATAGGAGCCCCTGGTATAGTTAATGATATGGGGATTAGAAAACCATCATATTATGCTTATTATCTATTAAGTAAATTAGGAAATGATATAATTGCACTAGATGATGGATATATTGTTACAAAATCAGATAACTCTTATTCCATTCTTTTATACTCACACAATGATGATGTTAACACTTTAGTTAGCTATGAGGATATTTACCAACAAGGTGGAGTAAAAAAATCTTTTGAAAGAAAATATTCCCTTAATATAGTAAATATTAAAAATTCAACTAGAATTATTACCTATGAGCTTAATGAATCTATAGGATCTTCCTATAATTACTGGCTAGCAATGGGGTCTCCTGATAGACTTGCTAAAGAAGAAAAAGAAATACTTCATAAAGCATCTTATCCCAAAATAGAATTTAAATATTCTAAAAAAAGTTCAGTTTTAAATATAATTACAGAACTAAAAGGTTATGGTGCAAAGCTAATAGTTTTAAAAAATATAAAATAATGTACCGAAAACACCTTTTTTAGGTGTTTTTATGCTTTTTCTACTTATTTACTTTTTATTATTTAACACTTATTGTACAAAAACTAAAGCATCTACATGAATACATTAATTTTATTTTTAAGCTATACTAATAATATAAATTGTTTTTATGAAAGGATGTTTTTTATGAGAGGGCTATTTTTTAATCCATCACTATTAAATGATACTAAATCAAAGTGGTCATTTTGGATTTGGATGTCTAACCTTTTACATCACGATAACTAAATTTTTATTATGATAGTGAATAAATTAATTATAATATATAAAAAGATAGAGAAGTAATTACTTCTCTATCTTTTTATATATTATAACTTTTTTTCAATATTTATAGCTAATGTAAAATATTTAACAGATTCTTTTAACTCTCCTAAATTATAGTATAATTCAGCTAATTCATTATATCTCTTATATCTCTCTTCATTATTAGCAAATCTAAATAAAAAATCAGTAGATAGATTCATATACATTTCTGCTTGTATAAACTCTCCTTTTCTCTGATGGATCATTCCCTTGAAATAATACGCTTTTTCTATAAGCTTAATTTCATCAATATCAATAGCTAAATCTAAAGCTTCTTCTGTATATTTAAAAGCTTCTTCATACTGTTTATTCTCATATAAAGTTTTAATACACCCTATTAAAAATTCTCCACAGCCTTTTTTATCTTCTCTAGGATAAATTTCAACTGCATCTTTAATTTCATTCATTGCCTTTTCAGGCTCTTGAACCTTAAAATACATCGCTCCATTCTTACCTTTAAATTTAGCTAGTTCTTTAGTATCATTTTTCTTATATTCATAAGCCTTATTTAAATATCTTTCAGCCTCTTCCTTATATAATAAAATATTTAAAACTGCAAACTCATGATAAAAATCTCCTCTAGACTTATCGCTTGTGAATATATCTACAAATTCTAATATCTTCTTTAAACGTTGATATGCCTTTTCAATTTCTTTAATATTTTTATAGCAAATCCCCTCATAAAAACATGCATAAATATAGTTTCCTCTATCAGCTATATTATTACTTTCATAAAGTTCCCTTATTCTTGAAAAATAACTTATAGCTTCATGATATTCTTCTGTCTTCATAAAGAACGTAGCCATATCATTATAATAAACAACTACTTCCTCATTATTTTGAGTAGATTGATATAAATCATAATATTTTGAAATTAAAAGTTGAATATTCTCAATTTTATCATTATTAATATATAATTCAAATAAAATATGAGTTAGCTTTAATGCTAAATCGTTAAATCCATATTTACATGAATATTCTAAGTTATAATTTATTATATTTTCTAACTTTTCAAATGTATAATTACATTTTTTTATTTCTTCTACATTATATTTTATTTGATCATAAACGTCTCTTACTAAATAGTTATAATCTACTTGTAATTTATTTGCAATATATTTAAGTGATTCTCCATCAGCTTTAATTTTTCCATTTTCTATGCAACTCATTTTTGAAATGGAAATCTTATCTCCGCATAATTCCTTTAAGGTTATTCCTTTATATATTCTAGATCTTTTAATTTTTTCTCCTGTTGATAATATTTCCATGGCTACCCCCAGTTTATTAGTTATTCAAGATACCTAAACTTCTAAAAATACTTACACCTTCATCCAAGTATCTAGCTGCTTCTGCTTCTCTCTTAGCACCAATGTAGTATCTTCCAATAAGTATTGCTATTTCCGCCGCTTTTTTATTTAATCCATTTCTTTTTGCTATATTAAATGTCTCTAATAATATACATTCTGCTTCATCAAATTTTTCTTTAATTGTATATAATCTATAGCTTAAAATGTTTTTTTCTATTATTTGTTCTACATTACTTTCATCAATAAGCATTTCAATTTCAGCAAGAACTTTTTCACATCTGCTAATTTCTTTAATTTTCATATATCCCTCACATATGTTAATTAAAGTCTCAATTACTTCACTATCTTTATTTCTTATTCTAATTTCTTTAGCTATATGATAGTGCTTAAAAGCCTCTTCAAGATTATCGAACTCAAAAAATAATTTTCCTAAACTATTTTCAATAGCAGATATATTTTTTTCTTCTTCTAATTCTCTGTATACTTCTAATGTTTTCTTAGAATATTTTATAGCATTTACTATATCCCCTTTTTTATTATATTCTTTAGATAATAGCATTAATGTTTTACCATATTCTTCCCTATTTTGAACTTGCTCAAATTTTTGCTTTGCTAAAAAAGTATAATCAATAGCTTTCTTTATATTATCGATTTTAAAATAACTTTCAGCCATTTGGTAATATATTTCCCCAAGAATAAAATCATTTCCAACATTATTATCTAAGTATACCTTTTCTGCTTGTTTTAAATAGCTTGTTGCAGAATGATAAGCTTTTAAACTTAATGTTATTTTCCCTAAACTTAAAAATGTATTAATTATCTGTTCATAGTTATTTCTTTTTATAAAAATTACATTTGCTGATAAATAAAGCTGTTGAGCTAAAACTAATTCATTTTTTTCTTTACATATATTTGCTCTTAGAAACAAATTTTTAGCTTTTCTATACTCTAAATTATATTTTTCTGCATAATACAAAGCATTTTCTATATACTTTTCTGCACTTATGTAGTCATTATTTAATATATATGTTTCTGCCATTTGCTCATAATATACACATATTTTTTCAGCTTGCGTTTCCTCCGACTCCATTAAATACTCTACAGAAGTCTGAAGTGAATTTGCTAAATACTCTAATAAATCCATAGATGGATTTGATCTACCAGATTCGACCAAACTTATTTGTCCCGGTGTAATTCTATCTCCTGCTAAGTCCTTTAGTGTCATTTCTAATTCTTTTCTACGTCTTTTAATTTTCTCTCCTAAAGTAAGTATCTCCATAGCATAATCTTCCTTTACCCACATTTATATAAATTCAAAAAAGTTTCTTATTATATCTCCCATTATACCATATAAAGTTCCAAAAAAATATATTTTTTGAGCATTAATTTCAATTATACTTAAAATAATACAAAAACTGCTATAGAATTCTATAGCAGTTTTTAATACTAATTTATATAATCTAAGATATTATCATAAGCATCCCCAGCTGCACATCTAAGTTTTTTGCTAGTTCTTCTGATATTTCTTTGAGTTTTTCTATCCAACTCAGGCAAAACCATCATTCCAATTGCTACTCCAAAAACAGTTCCTATTGCTAAACTCTTAATTACTTTTCCCAAAACTAACACCTCTTTTTATTAATCTATAAAAATAGTATGCGTATTTTAAAAGAAAATAATCATTCATTCGATAAATTATACTAATACATTTTATCTAATTACATATACCAAGAGCTTCTTTTGCTAACTTATCAGCTAAATCATTATATTTATGTCCTGAATGGCCTTTTATCTTTTTGAATTTTATTTTTATTTCTTTCATTTTACTTTGCATAAATTCATTATATTCAACAGTAATTCTATTATTTCTTTTCCAAGTTCCAAGAGCCCATGACTCAACTCCTTGATAATCATATGCTATCGTTACTTCCTTAAATCTATTACCAATAGCATATTCTACAGCCATCTTAGCTCCTAAAACCTCTCCTGAAACATTTCTTAACGCAATTGCTTCTTTATCAAAGCCCTTACCTTTATCTTTATATATTATTTCTCCATCCTTTACAGCAACTAATCCATAAGAATAATTTCCCTTATCAACTGCAAAGCTTCCATCAACATATATAAATAAGCCATCCTCATTTTCAATTAGACTTTCTGACTTTTCTTCACTTTTTCCTTCTGCATTTAATGCAATAAAGTTAATTGCATCTTTTTCTGTAGTAAAACTTTTATATATTGCCCCCTTAAAACCTATAACTTCTTTTTTACATTCATCCCATGAAGTAAATATTTTAGGAGCACCTGACTTTCCCTTATAAACAGCATAGTACTTCACTACTAATCATCCTTTCCCTTATAATTAAATGCTAATATTTTTTCATTTGTTAAACTCTAGTTTTAAACTGATAAGATTTCTTCCATAACCCTATAAATACTATCTATATTCTTAGCACCAGTAAAGTTAGTAGCATATTCAATTACATTCTTAACAACTACTAATATATCATTTTTACCTTGCCAATTTTCCATTATTATATTTAATGGCACATCTGTCATTATAACATTCAATGCAAATATTCCAATTGCTATATCATCAATTTTACCTACAAAAGGAACTTTATCAGGTATTAAATCACTTGGTATTGTAATGTATGCAACAGCTCCTGATATTACAAGTTTAGTTTTCATGCTTACTCTTTTATCTTTAAGTAATCTATATATTAATGCTGCAATATCTGGCAATACAAAAATATAATCTTTATATTTTTTAGCCTTTTCTGGTAACTTTCTACTAACCTTTTCTCTTCCTTTAGTATAACAATCTTCGGTTTTCTTTATTTCTTCTTCATTAAATTCAGATTTATTTTCTTTTTCAAAGCTTATAAGTTCTATTTCTTTCTTTAATTCTCCACCTAAAGATAAGTTTATATTTTTTAATTCTACATTTAAAACTCCATATGCACAATATATACTATTAATATCAAAATCAACATACGGAATATCCTTTAGTAAATATTTATATTGTATTATAACTTTACCATTATCATAGCTTATACCCATATCTTTTAAAGATTTTAGAGCAAACTTTAATGCAATCTTTCTTAAAAATGATGCTATTCCTATATTAAGAATTTTAAATCCAGTAAGCTCACCATTTATTAATCCATTTTCCATAGAATTTAGCTTAAATCTACATTCAAAATTTATAACAATACCCTTTGTAAATGAACCTACTATCCTTATATCTTCTTTTATTTCTATATTCTCTATATTAAGTTCTTTTATTGATACAAAATCATTATATATACTTAATAAATCTTCCCCTGTTAAACCAACATTTATATTAGAAATATTCATAGCTTGTCCTCTTTTCTCCCTCTAATACTTGTAATATTTTTCTATATACTATATACATAATATACAGTATACTTCATTTACTCAAATAATAAAAGATGATTTCCTTAATAGAAATCATCTTTTATTATCTCCGTATTATATCATTTAAGCCCCTTTATAATAATTAATTCCCCAAGTAATTATTATAGTTATTTATTGCTTTTATTAAATTAAAATACTGGAACAACTGCTCCATTATATTTTTTTTCTATAAACTCTCTAACCTCATCCGATGTAAGAGCTTCTGTTAAATCCTTAATTTTTTGAGTATTTTCACTACCTTCTTTAACAGCTAAAACATTTCTTCTCTCTTTTAAACTTGCAATATTTTTATCTTCTGCATAGAAAGCATCATTATTTACATCTAGTCCTGCTTCTAATGCATAGTTACCATTAATTACTGCAATATCAACATCTTCTAAAACTCTTGGTAATGTTGCAGCTTCTAACTCTTTAAATTCTAATTTTTTTGGATTTGAAGTTATATCCGCTATAGTAATTAATTCTCCATCATTTACTTCAATTAATCCAGCTGCTGCTAATACCCTTAATGATCTTGCTTCATTTGATGGATCATCTGGAACTGCAACTGTCGCTCCTTCTTTAATTTCATCAACAGATTTATACTTTTTAGAAAAAGCCCCCATTGGTTCTAAATGAATTTCTGCTGTATAAGTTAAATGTGTACCATTATCTTCATTAAATGAATTTAAGTAAGCTATATGTTGAAAATAGTTTGCATCTATTTCACCATTTTCTAATGATGTATTTGGCAATACATAATCAGTAAATTCAACTATTTCAACCTTATATCCTTTTTCCTCTAAAAGTGGCTTTGCAACTTCCATAATTTCTTCATGAGGAACTGGTGATACACCCACCTTTATTACTTTATCATCGTTATTTGATGAACTTCCACTATTTCCACATCCCACTAATCCTAATACTACGATACCTGCTATTATTGCTGTTAAAATACTTCTCTTTTTCATGTAAAATTCCCCCTAAATTTATTTTTAATATTACTTATTAACTTAATTTTTTATATAAATAGTTCCCTAAACTTTGCAGTCCTTGAACCATTATTATTAAAATAATCACTGTAACTATCATTACATCTGTCTGATATCTTTGATATCCATAGCTTATAGCTACTTTACCTAAACCACCTGCTCCAACACTTCCTGCCATTGCTGAATATCCAATTATATTAATTATAGTTAATGTTAAACCTGATATAATTGCTGGAACAGCTTCTTTAATCATTACTTTAAATATTATCTGAGTATTTGATGCTCCAAATGATTTAGCTGCTTCTATTACTCCTGGATCTACTTCTTTTAATGCTGATTCTATTATTCTTGCAACAAACGGTGCTGCTGCTATTGTTAATGGTACTATTGCCGCTGTTTCACCTATCGGTGTTCCAACGATTGCTCTAGTTAATGGAATAATAAATACTATCAAAATTATAAATGGAAAACTTCTTAGTATATTTATTACTAAATCTAGCACCTTATATATTACAACATTTGGCTTTAATCCTTTTGGAGCTGTAACAGTTACTATTATTCCAAGTATAAATCCTAAAATACTTGCAAATAATGTTGAGAAAAATACCATATAAATAGTTTGTCCCAATGCTTCAATCATAATATTAATCATTTTACTATCCATGTTTACAACACCTCCAATATAATATTTTTTGCTGATAGATATTTCATTACTTCTTCTCTATCCTTTTCATATATGTTTATAGTTAATGTTCCTAAAACTTTATCTCTAAATTTCTCTAGATTTCCACCAACTATAGAAAAATCTATATTCAATTCTCTTGCCATTTTTGTTATAAGTGCATTTTCTGATGAATCACTCGGGAAAAACAACTTAATATTTACCCCTTCTGTTGGTAATGTGTCATCATCTACCTCTCCTAAAAACTTCTTTAAGGATACTTCTGGTTTTAAGAAGACCTCTTCTGCTCTTCCTTCAGCTACAAGTATTCCCCCTTGAAGTAATGCTACTCTTTGACAAACCTGTTTTACTACTTCCATTTGATGTGTAACAACAACTATAGTTATTCCTAACTTTTTATTAATATCATCTAGTAATGCAAGTATATCCTTAGTTGTTTTTGGATCTAGTGCTGATGTCGCTTCATCACATAAAAGTATCTTGGGTTCTAACGCCAATGCCCTTGCAATTGCAACTCTTTGCTTTTGTCCACCACTTAATTCTGATGGCTTACTTTTAGCTTTTTCTGAAAGTCCTACTATTTCTAAGAGTTCATTTACTCTTTTGTTTATAAATGACTTATCATATCCCCATACTTCTAATGGTAATGAAACATTTTGGAATACATTTTTTCTATTTAAAAGGTTAAAACCTTGGAATATCATTCCTAACTCTTTTCTTAATTCCCTTTTACCTTTTTCACTTAAATCTTTTACTTCCTTCCCCATAACTTTTACTGACCCATCATTATAATCCTCTAAAGCATTTATACACCTTAAAAGAGTTGATTTTCCAGCTCCACTATGTCCAATAAGTCCATAAATTTCACCTTCATTTATATTTAAAGAAATATCTTTTAAAACTTCAGTTTTACCAAAATTTTTCTTTACATTCTGCATTTTAATCATGCTTACCTACCTCCATGTTACTTATCGATTTTTTATTAAACAAAAAACGCACTAGAGAATAAACTCCAGTGCGCATAAAAATCACTATTAATTTACCCTCTCATCACTCAGTTAAAAAACTGCAGGAATTAGCACCACATTAACATAGTTAATAGTTTTTAGTTAGTAGTTAGTTATAAAATTCTAAAAATTTTCTTTCACTTTAACTACTCACTACTAACTTTTAACAGTTAATAGGTTGCCGGGTTTCACAGGGCCAGTCCCTCCACCACTCTTGATAAGATTCAAATATTTAATTTTTCCATGTCGTTGATATAAATATATATTACTTTGAATATTTTGTCAATAATTTCTTTATAAAATTTTTCTTAAAAATAAACATATATTTTATCCATTTTACTTAATATCATTTAATTTTAATAATCTATAATTTCCTCTTCTATCTTAATTAGCTCTGCATCAGTATTATCCTCAACAAAATCTAATATTTTTTCCTTTAATGAATATAACATCTCTTTTGTTGTGCTTACACTTATAATACCAATTCCTATTCTCTCATGAATATCTTGAAAATCCACCTCTGAAACTGATACATTAAATTTATTTGAAATACGTTTAGTCAAACTTAGTACTATCATTCTCTTTTCTTTTAATGAATTTACCCACTCTGCTCTTAATTCTAATCTCATTATTAATATTTTCATATTTTTAGCACCTCAACTTTAATTTTATATTAAATCTTAATTTGATACTATATTAATATTTTATCCATGTTACTTCTAAATATTGATATTATACTAATCATAATTTTTTATATTTCCACTTTAAATTTACCTCTTTTTACAATTTTATCATACTAGTATATAATTATTTTAGTTTTTATAAATACAAATAATTTTAAATAACTAAGGGGGACTTTTTTATGAGAGACTTAACTTCAGGACATGAGGGGAAATCAATTTTATTATTTACTCTTCCAATGCTAATCGGAGCATTATTTCAACAACTTTACAATACCGCAGACTCAATTATAGTGGGGCAATTTATAGGTAAAGATGCTATGGCTGCTGTATCTGGTGCTAATCCAATTATGTTTTTATTAACCTCACTTTTAACTGGTATTACTCTTGGATTTTCAATTTTAGTATCTCAATACTACGGTTCAAAAAAAATGGACAAGGTTAAAAATACAATAGACACAACTTACATATTTGTGTTTATATCTTCCTTAATAATCACATTCCTTGGAATAGCATTATGTGAACCAATTCTAAAGCTAATGAACACACCACAGGATATTCTTTATTCTTCAAAAATTTATCTTATAATAATTTTTGCTGGAACTATATTTTCTGCTGGATATAATAGTGTAAGTGCTATTTTAAGAGGTCTTGGAGATTCTAAAAATCCATTATACTTTCTTATTATTGCAACAATACTAAACATAATATTAGACATAGTCTTCATTATTTATTTTAAAATGGATATTTCTGGTGCAGCCCTTGCAACAGTAATCGCTCAAGGGACATCCTTTATATTTAGTATTATATACTTAAACAAAAAACACAAGTTGTTTAATATTAAAATTAAAGGAATGAATTTTAACAATAAAATATTCAATAAAGGTTTAAAACTTGGTATTCCTAGTGCCATTCAGCAAATGTTATTTTCATTTGGTAATATAGCACTTCAATCTTTAGTAAATAGCTATGGTTCTTCTGCTATGGCTGCCTTTGGTGCTGGTCTTAGAATTGAAAGTTTCATTTCACTTCCTATTATAAATTTAGGAGCTGCTGTCTCAACATTTGTTGCACAAAATAAGGGTGCTAAAAAATTTGATAGAATTACAAACGGATTAAAATATTCAATTTATATGTCAGTTGTTATGGCTATCTCTGTTGCAATTTTATTTAGCCTTTTTGCAAAAGAATTAATAATGATGTTTAATTCAGATAGTGAAGTATTACAAATAGGATCTCATTATTTAAATACTATAGGACCATTTTTTATATTTATCTGCATATCATTTATGTTAACTAGTGCTATAAAAGGGGCAGGAAATGCACTCTTTCCTCTTATTAGTTCAATAATATCATTGTGGCTTGCAAGAATACCTGGCTCATACTTTTTCTCTAATTTACTAGGAGTTGATGGTATATGGATTGGTATTCCTATTGGATGGATAATAGGTTTTATAGTTACACTTATTTATTATAAAAAAGCTAATTGGAGTAAGGAAATTATCTAATAAATAAACATAGAGGCCGAGTATTAATCTCGACCTCTATATGAGTTATATTTTTTATTTTAATATTAAATCTATCGAGTTACCTTCAATCTTATCCTTCATTATCCAAAATATTTTCAGTTCAACTTTATCCACATTAACATCATTTAATTTTAAATATGCCTTAATATAATAATTATCATTTTCTTCATCACTTATGCAAGATACTCCACTTTCACTTATTAAATCATCTCCATTCTCAAGTATAATATTTTCAAATGATACACTTTCAACATTTTCGGCCTTTAATATAAGTTCATTTCCAATTAAATCTTCAAATTCAAAATTATACCCATTAGGTTCTACTAGCTTATTCTTTAAATCTACAATAATACTTCTATTATCTTTCCTAGCATAATACATAGAATCAAACTGAAAAGTTAATTTTTTAATACCTTCTTTTATTTCACCTTGTAACTCTACAATTTTAATTTCATTATTTTCATCACTACTACTTATATATGATGTACTTATTTCATATATATTTCCTTTATCATCTACAAGTCTAGGATCTTCAAAATTCATATATTCATATTTATCACTATTTAATTTAAATTCCATAACAACTCTTGTTTTACTACTTTTTAAACTTATTATTTCAACATCTCCTATTTCAGTATTAATCAAATTGTTGTCTAAAGTAATTTCCTTTAATTCACTATTGAAAATTTTATTATCTAAGCTAATAGGTACATTAAAGCTTGAAATATAATTTCCACTCATTGCAGCTTCATCATCTTTAAATATATCAAATTTCAAATCAAAATTTTCATTAAACTCCTGAAATCCTATTTTTATATATCTTTCTCCTTCATTTTCTCCATCTCTAAATTCTATCAATACTGGAATTGCATTTTCTATACCACTTTTATTTACACTAACTGTAACTTCAACTTCTGTATCACTAGATATTTCGTAATCAATCCAAAGACTTTTCCAATCACCAGCTACAGTATTTACTTTAAGCTTTACTCCATTTTTTTCTTCCTCAAAATTAACCTCTTTAGCAAGCCCATCTTCTATTGCATTATCAAATCCTTTATCAAACTTAACAAGCTCTACTAGTTTATCAATTCCTGGTATCTTACTCATAGCATAAGCTACCGTTGGAAACATATTTACTAATAATATAAAAACTAAAAATGTACTTGCTATTCCAATACCATATCTATATATAATTTTTACTTTTCTTTTTCTTCTTCCCTCTCTTAAAGTCTTCTTTACCATAAAATCTAATTCTTTAGGTATTTCTATATTTTCATATTGTAATTTTTCATCCTCAAAATAATTTTTACTCATAACTTTCCTCCTTAATTTCTACCCTTAACTGTTTTAAAGCCTTATGCATTCTATTTTTAACTTTAGAAATTGAAATATCTAATATTTCTGCAATCTCACTTATCTTATAACCATGAAAATACTTTAAAATTATAATAGATTTAAGCTCTGGTTCAAGGTTATCAACAACATAATTAATATCAGTTGAATTCGCTTCTGATATGATGTCTTTTAAACATTCATCATCAGTAAAAATCATTTTAGAATTCTTTCTAATAAAATCTATTGAAGTATTAATTATTATCCTACTTAAATACTTATCTATAGATTCCTTATCTCTAATCTTAGATAAATTAGAATACCCCCTTAATATACTTTCTTGTAGTATATCCATAGCATCATGATGATTTTTTACATAACAATATGCTAATCTATAAAATCTTTCTTTATTATTAATTGCAGAGTCTTCAAATATTTTTTCTAAGCTCCTACCCCTATTTTTTATCATTAATTTATTCTCCTATCCAGAATTATATAAATAGTACTATTTTAAATTCTAATATATAGACGTACGAAAATGTAGTTTTGTTTAAATAACTATAAAATTTTATAAAAAAAATAACAAATGTATTTTTACACTTGTTATTCTTGTATCAATATTACTTTAATAATATTTAAAAAACCATTCTGTTGGTATTAAATATGTCCAAGGCATAGTTAATATTGCAATAGTTAATGCAACCTTTACCCTAGACTTTCTATCAATTATAACTTTATTAAATATATAATTATAATTAAAAATATAAATAAATACTGCTGCAACTAAAATTGTACTAAACACTATTATAAATGATCCTAAATTAGATAATGGATTGTAACTTATACATTGTACTAAATCTTCATTTTCCCCTAGTATCATCATTATAATAAATAACAATGATGTTCCTAGTATATCTGCTAAAAAGCCAAATATCCATACCTTTAATATGCTTCTTTTATAAAGACTTTTTGTACTTTCTCCAGTCACTGAAGATACCTTAAATATAAAAAAAGTAAATAATATTACTAAACTATCAATTATATAATTTCCTATTATAACTACAATAATAATAGGTGGAAATAACCAAAGTATCCATATTGGAAATATTAAATTATTTAATTTTATCTCTTTTTTCATAAATGTTCTCCTCTAATAACATTTCTAAATAATCATATCTACTATAAATTCATTGTTATCAATATCAACCTTAAGATGACCATTATGTAACTCAACTAAAGATTTTGCTATATCTAATCCTAAACCTGAACCTTCAGTATTTCTAGATGAATCACCTCGTCTAAATCTCTCCATAAATTCATCTCCAGTTAGATTTAGAATTTCCTTGGAAATATTTCTAAAAGTTATTCTAGTATAAAATCCCTTTTCAAATTCTAAACTTTCTTCCTGCTCTAATTTTATTATTACAATACTGTTTTCACTAGAATATTTCAAAATATTAGAAATTAAGTTATGAAAAACTCTCATTATCTTATTTAAATCGATATAGCTTTTCTTTAACTCTCCATCACTACTTCTTATATCTAATTCAAATGTTAACTTTGAGCCTTCAATTTTATCCTCTAATTCAATTAATGACTCCTTTAAAAGTTCATCTAATCTTACTTCAGATTTTTCCAATTTACTTTCTTCATTACTTAAATCTATTGATTCCTTTAAGTCTTTTATTAATGCCTTAAGCCTTGTAGATTTTCTTTCTAATATATTTATATATTCCCTTCTATCTTCTTTAGTAATATTCCTTCTTCTTAAAAAATTAACATAATTAATTATGGAAGTTAAGGGAGTTTTTAAATCATGAGAAATATTAGCAATTAATTCACTTTTACTACTATATGACTTAGCGTTATTAAAGCTTTCCTTTTCAGAAATCATTATTATTTCTTCTATTGCATTTATAGTTATTTCTAAGTCTAAACTTTTAAATTCTGAATTTTCTTCTCTAGCTTCTTTAACTTTTTCTTTTGCTAAATTATAGTTATTGTTATTTACTTCTTCTAATATTGAATTCAATGTTTCCTTAATAAAATCTCTTTTAAAGAAATTTTTTATATTTACTGATAATAAATATAATAGTATTAAAATATTTAATATTATCGCCCAATATAAAATTGCACTTTTAATATTTAAATTCTTAATGGTAATTTGAAAAAACACTTGATATAACATAATGTAAAATGCGCTTAATATCATAACCCTAAAAAATTTACTAAACATTTTATATTTATAATAATTAACTTCAACTTCACTTAATGATATATCCGATGTATAAACTCTATTTCTAGTTATTAATTGTATAATTGATATTAAAACCATAATCGAAAAAATGAACCAAGTTAAAAAAACTATGTATTTATTTGCTTCTGTTTCATAATTAGGAATAAATTCATCTCCTGTAGTATGTACTAACTTTATAACTAAAAAGTAATTTAATAAAACTAATATTTTACCTATAAAACTTTCTATAAAAACTTTTCCATTAATAGTTTTAATTTTTATTGATTCTTTATCAGTAACCCATCTACTACAATACTTTTTCTTTTCTATAAATTTATTAATCATTAATATCTTCTCCTTTCTCTTCAATTACTGAGAAAGAAACATTAACTTTAAATAAATCAGCTTCTATATCTAAATCAAAGCTACCGTTTTGAATTAAAACTAAATTTCTTGCAATCTCCAAATTTAATCCTGACACATTATCATCATTATTTTCAATAATTTCATCTAAATTTTTAGGAGATATATTTAATTCTCTTTTAGAAGTATTTTTAAAACCAACATTAACTATTTCATTACTTTTTTCCAAATTAATATATACCCTGCTATTATCTAAAGAATGTTTTAAAGCATTTTCAATAAATATTCCAAATACTCTCCACATTTTCTCACCATTGCATTTAACAAGAATCTTTTCTTTTGGAATATTGACTTTAAATATAATATTACTTTCATCTATTTCTTCTTTATATTCAATTAAAGCTTGTCTTAATAATGATACTATTTCTATATCATTCATTTCTAGGTGAATATCTCCACTTGCTACCTTTGCTGACTCAAAAAGCTCATCAATTAATTTTTTTAAACTATTAGACTTTTTGCTTAATGATAATAATATTTCCTCCTCATTCTCTTCTGAATCCTTCAATTTTTCTACATTTTCAATAATACAATTCAGAGGTTTATCTAATTTATCTGTAACTCTACTTACTAACAATAAATTCATTCTTTCATTTTTCTTAGAATTTTTTATTGATTTATTTATATTTACTACTATTTCTTTTATATCATCTGAAATTTCTCCATAGGTCTTACCCATTATATTTTTAAAGGCTTTAAATTCTTCTAATATGTTTTCTATGGTTATATCTTGATTTTCTATCTTATCTATAAAGTTATCTAACACTCTCCATAATGTTACTGTTCTAAAGTTATTTAAAATCACTTTTATTAATAAAGTTATATTAATATATATTAGTAAAACAATAATTAAATATAAAATCTTATATTCTTTTACTAATCCAATTATTAAAATACTATTTGTTATTGCTATACTTCTTAGTATTAAATATATTATATTCTTAACTTTATAAATATCAAACTCTTTTTCCTTAGTTTGATTCAATTTTATATCCAACTCCCCATACCACCTTTAAATACATTGGATTTTTAGAATCTACTTCTATCTTTTCTCTAATTCTTCTTATATGAACCATAACTGTATCTGTACTGAAACACGGTTCCCCCCAAGCAATTTCATATATACTTTCTGCTGAATATACTCTTCCAACATTACTCATTAATAACTCTAAAATTTTAAACTCAATTGGAGTAATTTTTATATTTTCTCCAAATACTTTTAAAACTTTACTTTTCTTATCTAGTTCTAAATCTCCAACTGTTATTATTTCATTCTCTTCCTCTGATTGATAATTTCCTAAAGATATGTATCTTCTTAACTGTGATTTAACTCTAGCTATTACTTCTAATGGATTAAATGGCTTTGTTATATAATCATCAGCACCTACATTTAATCCCAATATCTTATCACAATCTTCAGATTTTGCTGATAGAATTATTATTGGAATATTTTGATTTTCTCTAATTTTCATAGTAGCTCTCATTCCATCCATTTTTGGCATCATTATATCCATAATAACTAAATGTATTTTTTCATCATTTATGATTTGTAAAGCTTCTAATCCATCATAAGCCTTCATTATTTTTATATCTTCATTTTTCAAATAAATTTCTATAGCATCAACTATTTCCTTTTCATCATCAACTACTAAAACATTATATTTACCCATCTGTTTCCTCTTTTTTTATCTTATTTATATTTATTATATTATATCAAAAATACTATATCTATATATTAAAGTATAATTCTTACAAAGCAACTTAAACAAATCTTAACTTTTTCTAACAAAAATGCCCCTGATGCAAATCCAATACATGAATTTGCCTCAGAGGCATATTTTACATATTACTTATACTTTCAATTAAATTTATAAACTCACCTTCATCCTTCTTCTCAAGATATATATCTATTAAAGTCTTTGTAGGCATTTTAATATATCCCTTTTTCCCATTTACCAAAATATCTGATATTCTCAACCTAAAACTATCTTCATCACTTTTTAGTTCTCTAATAAACTTATCAACTTCATAATCTGCTAAGTCATCTATTAATTTTTCTCTCAATGCTTCATTAAAATTTTCTGCAAGCACTCTCTCCTCTTCACTTAAATCTTCAATATCATTATTTAATAATCTAAAAATATTCATATATCTTTTACTCCATATTTTCCATTTTTCTGCTGTATAAATTTAATATATTATCTTATATGCAATTTTATTTCTTTTACATAAATTGGTCTTTTAGATATTGCTCCATGCACTACTGTTAATTTTTGACCTGTACTGATATATGGATACTCATTAACACGAAGAATATATTCTCTTCTTTTTTCATAATCGGTTATATATATTCCATAATAAGTACTAGAGCCCTTACTTGTTGACTTTTCAACTATTTCTGTACATACACCTGAAATAGATGTCTGAATTGGAATTATTACTTCTAAAATTAAAAGAAGAGTTTTAATTCTAAGTACCAAAAATATAATTGCCCCGCCTATATTATTTTGAAATAAAACAATAAATATAACAATGCTAATTATATCAAAGGGTTTAATTGCCGATAATCTATCTGAAATTTTTACTTTTTCATAAGGATCAATCCAAAGTTTCAATCTCCATAAAATACTACTTTTATCTTTCTTTAGTACCTCTTCATGTTTTCCCATTGAATATCTTAGTTTATCAGCATATATATTTCTAGTTATAAGATATATAGATAAAAAGTATATTTCTATATTAAAAGCTGCTATCATTATTATTTTATCTCTTACAGTTAACATAACT
>NZ_JADPEL010000031.1 GCF_015667795.1 Clostridium sp. D53t1_180928_C8 | reverse complement strand
TAAATATAAATACAAAATTATATTAAATAAGGAAAAATATTAATAAATTAATAAAATTAGAAAAGATAAAAGTAAAAAAGAAAAGTTACAAAGGTTTACAGAAAATTTATTGGTAATTATATGTAAAAAATATTTCAAAAAAATGGAAATGTGTTAAAATGTTAATAGAATTAAAGTAAATAGTGCATATTTAGCAAAGACCCATTATATGATAATCATAGTAAAAGATATAATCAAAAAATCGGGAGGAAATAAAATAATGAAAAATATACTATTTGTAGCATCTGAAAGTGTACCTTTTATAAAGACAGGGGGACTTGCGGACGTTGTAGGATCACTTCCTAAATCATTTCCAAAAGAAGAATTTGATGTAAGAGTTATAATACCAAATTATACATGTATTCCATGGCAATATAGAAGTGACTTTAAATATATAACACATTTTTATATGGATTTTGGACAAGTAAGTATTAGAGAACATGTAGGAGTTATGACTACTCAATATGATGGAATAACATTTTACTTTATAGATAATGAACATTATTTTGGAGTAGATAAACCTTATGGAGATACTAAGTTTGATATAGAAAAGTTCTGCTTCTTTAGTAAAGCAGCCCTATCAATTTTACCAAGTATAAACTTTAAACCAGACATAATACATTGTCATGATTGGCAAACTGGAGTATTACCAGTATATCTTCATACTATCTTTAAAGATAATCACTTCTATGATAACATACGTACTATTATGACAATTCATAACCTAAGATTCCAAGGAATTTGGGATGTTGAAACACTTAAGAAAATTACAGGATTCCCCGATTATGTATTTAGACCAACAGATATGGAGTATAAAAAAGATGCCAATATGCTAAAAGGCGGAATGGTATATGCAAACTATATAACAACAGTAAGCAATAGCTATAAAGATGAGATACAGAGTGAATACTATGGAGAAGGCTTAGATGGTGTTGTAAGAGATAAAAATGGTGGATTATTTGGAATATTAAATGGTATAGATTATAATGAATATAATCCTGAAATTGATAATGAAATATTTAGTAGATATAACGAATATAGCTTTATTGAAAATAAAGCTAAAAATAAGCTAGAATTACAAAAAGAGTTAGGTTTAGAGCAGAATAAAAATAAATTTATGGTAGGCTTAATATCAAGATTAACAGATCAAAAGGGAATAGACTTAATTCAAAGAGTTATAGAAGAAATTGTTGATGACTACACTCAGCTAGTTGTTATAGGAACTGGTGATGAGGGATATGAAAATATGTTTAGATATTATGAGTGGAAATTAAAAGGAAAAGTATCAGGAAATATATATTTTTCTAATAATAGAGCTCATAAAATATATGCAGCAGCAGATGCTATGCTTGTGCCATCAAGATTTGAACCATGTGGTTTAACTCAATTAATAGCATTAAGATATGGTACAGTTCCTATAGTAAGAGAAACAGGTGGATTAAAGGATACTGTAGAACCATATAATATATATTCAGACAGTGGAACAGGATTTTCTTTTGTAAATTATAATGCTCACGAGATGCTTAATACTATAAATTATGCAAAACATATATATTTTGACGAAAGAGCTAAATGGAATGGAATAGCATTTAGAGGAATGAATAAAGATTTTTCATGGAGAAATTCAGCAGAAGAATATTCTAAATTATATAGAAGATTAATGGGAGAGTAATTAAAACTTAATATAAAATAAAGTCACAATATATTTATATACTGTGACTTTATTTATATTAAATTTCAATTAATTCATAATTTTGAGTTCCGATGCCAAGTTTCTCAGCATGTTCTAAACAGACTTCCCAATTAGTGTCAGGATGAGTGTTTTTAAAATGATCATTGTGAATATGGGGTTGTTTAGCTAAAAAACTTTCGTTGATTACTGTTTGCTTATTTGCCATATCAGCACAAGCTTTATCTAAAGCAACAGGGTCAAAGGATGCAAACATACCTACGTTAGGAATAATAGCAGCATCATTTTCAGAGTGACAATCACAGTTAGGTGAAACATCAATAACAAAACTAATATGAAAATGTGGCTTATCATGTATTACAGCATAAGAATATTCAGCTATTTTTTTATTTAGTATGTCATTAGCTTCATAAGAAGTAGGTGTAATTGCATCAAAATTACATACACCTATACAACGTCCACATCCAACACATTTATTTTGATTTATATGAGATTTTCTATTTTTATCAAATGATATAGCAGAATGAGCACAGATTTTTGCACAAGCACTACATCCAACACATTTATCAATATCAACTTCAGGCTTACCATTACTATGCATTTCCATTTTGCCAGCTCTAGAGCCACAACCCATGCCTATATTCTTAAGAGCACCGCCGAAGCCAGTTGCTTCATGGCCTTTAAAGTGGTTCATAGAAATGAAAATATCAGAATCCATAATAGCTCTTCCTATTTTTGCATCTTTAACATATTCACCACAGTCTATAGGAACTACTGTTTCGTCAGTTCCCTTTAATCCATCAGCAATAATGACATGACAGCCAGTAGAAAATGGAGTATATCCGTTTTCGTAAGCTGAATCTAAGTGATCTAAAGCATTTTTTCTTCTTCCAACATAAAGTGTATTACAATCAGTTAAAAATACTTTACCACCATTTTCTTTAATTAAATCAACAATGACTTTAGAATAATTTGAGCGAAGATAAGCTAAATTACCGGGTTCACCAAAGTGAATTTTTATTGCAGTAAATTTATCTTTAAAATTTAAAGATTCAATACCAGCTTTTTTTACTAACCTTTCTAATTTATTTAATAAGTTCATATTTCCAGTTGTACGTAAATTAGTAAAATATACTTTAGATTTCTCCAAAATTAAAACCTCCTTAATTCTTTTAAAAATTTATACTACCTAAAATTGTAACATAATGAAATAAAATACAATAGATGTTTAAATAAATTATGAATATAAAATTAAGATCTGATGTATATATAAGTTAAATAATCAGATCTTAATTTTATTTTTAATATTTATTTTTTTATAGAATTACTAGAATGACCTAATAAAAAACCAACGCAACTACTAATTAAATCTCTAAACTGAATTACTGTTGGGCTTGTACTAGCAGGAATTAAGTTGAAGTTATTACCTATAATTAAGCAAAGTAATGATATAATACATACAGTTAATGCAATTAAAACTTGTAAGGTTTTATTACAAATATAGTCTTTAACTATTTTATTATTAACTTTTGAAGGAGTTTCATCTATAGAACATATTCGATCAGCTGAATCATGAGATTTTTTAATATCATCATCATTTTTATTAAGAGGTACTACAATGCCAGAATTACTACTTTTGATAACTTCATTTTTTAAAAAGTTTTCGCTAAGAAAATAACCAAAAATTGCAGCAACAGATGTACGAATTATTACATTTATAGATATTGAATTAGAATTAGTTGGTTCTATGGTAAATAGGTTAAAAATACATTGAATTAATAAAATAATCATAATTATAATAAGTGCTTTATCACTAATAGAAATTTCTTTCCAACACTTAATTAAAGCATTTAAAAGACTATTTTTAAATTTTTTCATAATAAGCAACCTCCTTGTTATAATATATTTTATTAAGTTAATATAATCTGTGTTACATAAAATTTATTTATTTAAATAAAAAATAGGATATAGGATAGTGTAGATTATTGAAATATATGATACAAAATTATAAGATAATGATATAATAATTAGTAGCATAGGTAAGTTTAGGAGGTAAAGATGAAGTTTGATGGTATAATATTTGATTTAGATGGGACTTTATGGGACTCTACAGAGGAAGTTGCTAAGACATGGAGTATGGTAATATCTAAATATAATTTAACTAGAAAAGAAGTAACTATAGAAGACTTAAAGCCTTGTATGGGGAAGTTATTAGATGAAATAGCTAAAATTTTACTTCCAGATTTAGATGAAGAAATGCAAATGAAGATTATAAAGGAATGCTGTGAGTTCGAAAATGAATATTTAGGAGATTATGGAGCAACTTTATATAATAAATTAGAAGAAACATTAGAAAAGCTATTTAAGAATTATAAATTATTTATAGTTAGCAACTGCCAAGATGGATATATTGAAAGTTTTTTTAATTCACATAAATTAGATAAGTATTTTACTGATTATGAATGTCCAGGAAGAACTGGTTTAGCTAAGGCAGAAAATATAAAATTAGTTATTGAAAGAAACAATTTAAAAAATCCAGTTTATATAGGTGATACACAAGGTGATGCAAATGCGGCAAAGGCTGCAAATGTTCCATTTATATATGCAGAATATGGATTTGGGGATGTAGAAAGTTTTGAACAGAAAATTGAATCTTTTGAAGATTTATTAAATATTATAAACTAAGGAGAAAAATATGATAACTAAAAAGCAACTTAAAGATGATATTATAACTTATGATATTATTAAATATAAAGATGAAGATGGAAAAATGATTGAATATGTTGAGGTTACTTTAGTAGATAGAATTATTGATGTATATATGGATACTAAGGAAGTTAACATAGGAATTCTAGCAAATAAAATTTTAGAAGATAATTTATACGAAGAATAAGTTTATAAAATACCTGTTAGATATATAATATATTTAATAGTTATTTTTAATTTTAAGGAGTATTACTATATGGATAAATGTTTATTTTGCAAGAGGAATTTAGAAAATGAGTTTTATGAAAATAAGATAGGAAAATTTTGCAATGAAGATCATTATGATGAATATTTAAAAAGTTTAAGTAAAGAAGATTATATAGAATTACAGCATTCAATGTGTGTTTGTAGTGATGATTAAGAAAAGAACTGTCAAAATTGACAGTTCTTTTCTTATATAATGAATTTATCATTTGAAACATTATATGTATGGAATTGTAAAAATTTATCCTTTGCTTTTGCAGCTTTTTCAATTCCAATCATGCAGAATGGATTATCAAGCATGCAGCCTCTTTCACAACCGTTACAACCTAATCTTTTAAGATAAGCCATTAATTCAGCTTCTAAATTAGCACTATTATCAATAGTAGTGTCATCCTCTTTTTTATCTTCCTCAATAGGTGGATTAACTACTGGAGGTGGAGTTACAGATGGAGTTTCAATAGGTTTATTTTGAGTATTATTACTATTATTATTATTATTATTACTGTTGTTATTCTGTGATGGAGTTTGAACAGTTGTATTACTTTGTGGAGTATTTTGATTTTCATTAATAGTAGAATTTGAAGAATTAGAATTATCTATATTTTCAGTGTTAGATAAATTATTATTAGTAGTTTTATTTATATTTTCTTCAGTTTCATTAGTATCGTTTTCTACTAAGTTTGAATCAGAAACATTATCAGTATTAGAAATAGTATTATCTACTAATTCAATATTTTCTGATGGTATTTCTTCTATAATTTCCTCAAAGACAATATCGTTATCTTCATAAAAAGTAGTATTATTATTTAAATAAGTAGTTATAGGAAAATATAAAATTACTATTAAGATGATAATAATTGAAAATTGAGAAATTGCAATACGAACATTTTTCTCAGTAATATTTAAAATAAGTTTTTTTAGTGAAGTAAAAATATATTTTGTATGTAGTAAAAAATGTATTGAAACAGCTCCTACAGCAAAATAAGATGAGTATTTATGTAAAAATTTAATTGTTAAAATATTTTTAGCTGTAATAGAAGTTAAGATATATTTTGACATAAGTATACCAGTTAAAGTTATTACTGATAAACTTAAGCATAAGAGTATTACTAAAATATACATTATTTTGGCTTTGAAAGTTAATTTGTTTTTAAAGAGAGTTTTTGAAATTCCTTTTGTCCAATTCCAATTAAAAATATTATGAATAATAATTCCTGCAAGAATAATAATTCCAAATATTTCGTGGAATAATAATCCAGTAGTTTTTACATTCATCATTAAGATAAAAATTAGTCCTAGAGAAAGGCTTAAAAGAAGTTTTAAAACATTTTTATTTTTCATATGATGTCCCCCATTTCTAAAAAAAAGATAATTATTATTAATTAATCTTAATTATCTTTAATATAGCATTTTTTTATAAGAATTTAAAGAACAATAATTAAAAAAAAACAAAAAATATTCGTGAAAATTAATATGATAGCGTTTAAAAATATAAATGAATGAGGTGAGTATTTATAAAACCTTCAAAATTATGTATAATTAATAAGAAAGAAAACTATTAATTTAAAATAATAGAAATTAATTATGATGTAAGGAATTGATATGAAAGTTTTTTGTTATGAAGACAATAAAGTAAATGAAAAGAGATATTTATATGAATCATTAGGAATTAATATTAATGAGAAAAGTATAATTTCTTTTGTTGGTGGAGGAGGAAAGACTACATCAATATATACTTTAGCAAAGGAATTAAGTAGTATAGGCAAGAGAGTATTAGTTACGACTACAACACATATGCATATGCCTAAAGATTATATCAACTTTAAGGGTGATATAAATGAAATAATAAATAGATTTAGAACAACCAATTTAATTACAGTTGGTATAAAGGATAGAGATGATAAGATTTCATCTCTAGGTGAAGAAGTTGCAATAACTTTAATAGAATTATGTGATTTTCTGTTAATAGAAGCTGATGGTTCGAAGATGTTACCTTTAAAGGCACCAGCTAGTCATGAGCCAGTTATATTAAAGAATACAACTATGATTGTTGGCGTTGCAGGAATAGATTCATTAAGTAAAAGTATAAAGGATATTTGTCATAGACCGCAGCATGTATGTGATATACTTGGGAAAAATCAGTGTGATAAAATAAATGAAAAAGATATTGCAACTTTATTAAGTAGTGAAAATGGACAAAAGAAAGATATGGAGAAATGCAATAAGGCAGAGTATAGAGCTATTATTAATAAGGTAGACAATGAAGAATTATTATATTCTGCAGAAAAAATATGTAAGTATTTAAAAGAAAAAGATGTAAAAGCAGTTATTACAAGTTATAAACAGAATTCTTAGATTGAGATTCTAAAGCTAAAAATTAATTATTTAAGGCATAGATATTATTACCTCAAACTTAAAAGGTATTAGAGTGTTATAATGAATAGCCATGAGATGAAAAATAGTAAAATTTTAGGGGTGTTTTTATGTTGGTAGTTATAAAAGGTGCTGGTGATTTAGCAACAGGTATAGCGTATAGATTAAAGAAAAGTGGTTTTGATGTTATTATGACAGAAATTGATAAGCCAACTACAGTTAGAAGAACAGTAGCATTTTCACAAGCTATATTCGATAATGAGGTTGAAATAGAAGGTATTAAGGGAATTAAGGTTAGAAATATAAATGAGATTTATGATCAAATAAAAAAAAATAATATACCAATAATAATTGATGAAAAAGCAGATATAATAAAAGAATTAAAGCCAGAAGTTGTAGTTGACTCAATAATAGCTAAGAAAAATTTAGGTACAAGCATTAAGGATGCACCAATAGTTATTGGAGTTGGGCCTGGCTTTGAAGCTAAAGTAGATTGTCATTTAGTAGTTGAAACTAAAAGGGGACATTACTTAGGAAAAGTAATAGAGCATGGTACTGCAATACCTAATACAGGTGTTCCAGGAAATATAGGAGGATATACTAAAGAAAGAATTATTAGAGCTTCAGCAGATGGTAAGATAAAACCAGTAGTATCTATAGGAGACTTTGTTATTAAGGGGCAAGTAGTTGCTTATATTGATGGGGTTGAAGTTTTAGCTGAAATAGATGGCATAGTTAGAGGAATGCTACAAGAAGGTATAGAAGTATTTAAAGGTATGAAAAGTGGAGATATAGATCCAAGATGTGAAAAAGACCATTGTTTTACTATATCAGATAAAGCTAGGTCTATTGGTGGTGGAGTATTAGAAGCAATAATGTATCTGAGTAATAAAAATAAAGTTAATTTTTAGATTAAGGTAAGTATTTTAACTTAATTTAAAAGGTAGAGTTCATTTTTAGTGCTATATAAGCTATTGGCTTTTAGGTAAAAAGATTATGTATGTTACAATGGATAACAATTAAATAAATTAAAAATAGAAGAGAGGTATTTTTTATGAAAAAGTTTATAGATGCTAAAGGTAAGAATTGTCCTATGCCAGTTATAATGGCAAAAAAAGAGATTGATTTAGGAGTAAAATTCTTTGAAATTGAAGTGGATAATAAAATTGCTGTTGAAAACTTAAAAAAGTTAGCAAATAGTCAAGGTTTTGTCACTAAAGTTGAAGAGAGTAATGGGAATTTTAAAGTTGATTTTTCAAATGGATGTGAAGAGTGTGAAGAGATTTTAGAAAAGATTGAAGGGAAAAAGCCCTTAGGTGATTGGGCAGTATTTGTTAATAAAGAGATAATAGGTGCTGGCAGCGATGAACTTGGAGTATCTTTAATGAAAATGTTCTTTTACACAATTTCAGAAGGTGAGGATTTACCTAAATCAATTTTATTTATGAATGCTGGGGTAAAAGTACCTACATTAAATGAACAAGCAATTGAACATTTAAAAGTTTTAGAAAATAAGGGAGTAGAATTACTAGTTTGTGGAGCTTGTCTTAATTTCTACGGATTAGAAGAAAATTTGGCAGTAGGGAAAATTAGTAATATGTATGATATAACTAATGCCATGAAAGAATCAGCAAAAGTAATAACTATATAAAAAAATTGCAAAAAAATAAAAATTAAAGGACTTAAGCAAGTTAAGGTGATTTAATGTAGCTTATTCTAATTTTGAAAGGAAACACCTTCGATGTTTAGAGAAGGTGTTTTTCTTTTTTATTAGCCAAGTGTTGTTCAAAAAAATCAACTGCTGGTAATGCCCTTAACTATAAATTGATTCGCAATTTTATTTAATTATAATTGAATAATCTTTTTTATCAGTAACTTCTCCAATTATTTTAGTCCAAGGATTAAATAATTCCATACGTGATACATATTCTAATGCATCCTTCTCTGGCATTGATAATAAAAGCCCACCTGATGTTTGAGGATCTAAAAGTAAGTCTGTCATTTCCTGGGTAATATTGCTAGAACATTTAAAAAAGTTCTTTAAATATTCTAAGTTATTATACATACCTTCAGGAATTATCCCCATTTTAGCATATTCTAATGCATCAGCAATTATAGGAAGAGATTCTGAAAATATATTGATAGTTTTATTACTTCCACTTGCCATTTCATGGCCATGACCAATTAAGCTAAAACCTGTAACATCTGTACAAGAGTTAACAGATAGATTTTTTAAGGAATCTTTGGCATATTTATTTAATGTAGTCATAACATTAGTTACTTCTTTTATTTTTTCAGGAGATAATAAATCAGCTTTTGTAGCTGTATTTAAAATTCCAACACCAAGAGGTTTAGTTAGAACAAGAACATCACCAGTTTTTGCATTACTATTTGTAAGTATTTCTTTTGGATGTGCAAATCCAGTAACACATAGTCCGTACTTTGGAGTAGGGTCAGCAATAGTATGTCCACCAGCCACTACAGCACCAGCCTCAGCTATTTTACTATATCCACCAGATAATATATCATGCATTAAGGATGGATCTAGACATGATGGAAAACATAATAAATTCATAGCAACCGCAGGATCTCCCCCCATAGCATAAATATCACTAAGTGCATTTGTTGCAGCAATTTGTCCAAAAGTATATGGATCATCAACCATTGGTGGAAAGAAATCTACTGTTTGTATAGAGACTTTATCATCAGAAATTTTATATACACAAGCATCATCTTTTTTATCAAAACCTACTAAAAGATTTGAATCTTCAAACTTAGGTAAATTATTTAAAACTGAATCTAATACAGCTGGTCCGATTTTAGCAGCACACCCTGAACTTTTAGTTAGTGCTGTTAGTTTTATAGTTTTATTCATAGTATTCCCCTTTCATATTAACATTTTTAATATACACTAACAATTATAATGAAAAACAGTAAGAAATGTAAGATTTATGATATAATAAAAGGATAAAGTTTTTTATTAAAAATAAAAATGGTTTAAGGGGAATGATTATGAAGGAAAGTATAATTAGAGAGTATATAGATACACTTAATGGTTTTTCAGGAGTTGTAAGTATTAAAAATAATAAGCATATTTTATTTGAAGAATCATTTGGGTATGCAGATATATCAAATGAAAGAAAAAACAACGTAAATACTAAATTTGGTATCGCTTCAGGGGCAAAGTTATTAACAGCTATAGGTATAGCTAAATTAGTAGAAGAAAAAAAGATAAATTTTGATGATTTATTAAAGCAATATGTAAACTTTAATATATATAGTGATGATATTACAATTAAACATTTATTAACTCATACAAGTGGAATTCCAGATTATTTTGATGAAGAGGTAATGAGTGATTTTAATGAGTTATGGATAGAACATCCTATGTATCTATTAAGGGAACCTAGAGATTTTATAAAATTACTATCTAATGGCAAAATGAAAAATAAGCCAGGAGAAAAGTTTTCTTACAATAATAGTGCATTTGTAGTTTTAGCTTTAGTTATTGAAAAAGTAAGTGATATGACTTTCATAGAATTTATTAAAAAATATGTATTTGATGTCCTTAATATGAATTCGTCAGGATATTTTTCAATGGATATGATGCCTAAAAATTGTGCTAATGGGTATATAAAAAATGATGATGGAAGTTTCAAGAGTAATATATACTCTATACCAGTTACAGGTGGAGGTGATGGAGGAGTATTTATAAACGCTCATGATATGAGTAAATTATGGGATGGATTATTAAATTATAAGATATTAAATAAAGAAATAACAGATGAAATACTTACTTCACATATTAAAGTAAATAATGATATTTATTATGGATATGGAATTTGGATACAAAAAAAAGAAAATGAAATATATAAATATTATATAACTGGAAGTGATCCAGGAGTGGATTTTAGATCGTCTATATATTTAAAAGAAAATTTAGAAGTTACAATACTAGCTAATAAAGAGTTTGGAGCTTATGATATAACTAGATACATTGAAGAAATTTTTGAGGTTAATATATATGATTTAAAATAGTTTTTATAAAATTTCAAGAAATAATGAATAAAAACGATAATTTATTAAATTATGGTAGAAGAATTATAGTAAATATGATATAGATTATATTGGAATAAAATTTACAAAAGAAAGAGGGGGATAAATATGCTAATAAGTAAAGAAAAAAACTTTTATAAGTTGATTTTAAGCATTGCATTACCTATTGCACTACAAAACTTAATTACATTTGCAGTAAGTATGATCGATACAATGATGCTTGGATCGTTAGGGGAAGTACAGTTATCAGCTGCTTCAATAGGAAATAACTTATTCTTTATTTTAATGATATTGATTTTTGGACTTGCTGGGGGATCTAATATATTAATATCACAATACTGGGGAAAAGGTGATGTAAAGACAATTCATAAAATACTTTCTATAATGTATAGGGGTTGTATAATAATTGCAGCAATATTTATAGCTATTGCAACTATTTTTCCAGTAAATTTTATGAAGATTTATACTACTGATGCTAGAGTTATACAAGAAGGAGCTACATATTTAAGGGTTGTAGCAATTGGATATATTTTTTATGCAATAACAAATGCTACTATAATGATGTTGCGTTCAGTAAAAACAGTAAAAATATCTTTAGTTGTATATAGTGCATCTTTAATAGTTAATGCATTCTTTAATTATATATTAATATTTGGTAGATTTGGAGCACCTGCTTTAGGTGTAAAGGGAGCAGCTATTGCAACTGTTATAGCAAGAATAACAGAGTTTACTATAGTATTAATTTTTATGATTAAGTTTGAAAATAAGATATCTTTAAAATTAAGACATTTATTTAAAGTAGATAAGCTAATATTAAAAGATTTTTTAACAAATTGTACACCTGTATTATTTAATGAATTTTTATGGTCTACAGGATCTACAATGATTTCTATAATAATAGGAAGACTTGGAACAGAAACAGTTGCTGCGAATAGTATAAGCAATGTTGTATTTCAATTTGTAACTGTTTTTATATTTGGACTTTCAAATGCAACGGCAGTAATAATAGGAAATACAATAGGTGAAGGTAGAAATGAAAAGGCTAAGGAATATTCACGGACTGTTGGGGTATTAAGTATTATAATGGGAATAATGGCTGGATGCGTTATTTTAATAATAAGACCAATAGTAGTAGATTTTTATAATGTATCACAAACAACAAAGGATATTGCTATTCAAATCATGAATTCTATGTCAATTATAGTAGTATTCCAAAGCTTTGGTGTTACTTTAATGATGGGAGTTTTAAGAGGTGGAGGAGATGCAAAGTTTGTATTAGTAAATGATATTATTTTCTTATGGCTTGTAGCAATTCCATGTGGATTCTTAACTGCATTTGTGTTGAAATGGCCAATTGCAGCAGTATTTTTTGTTGTAAAAAGCGATGAAATCATTAAGTCAATAATTGCATCAGTAAGAGTATTAAGTGGAAAATGGGTAAGAAATGTAACAAGAGATTTTAAGTTAGAAGAAGCATAGTTTGGCAGTAGCAGTTATAATTTCTAGTATTCTTTTCTTAAATAAGAGGAAACTAAATATAACTCTTAAATGAGGTATATTATTTATTTAAGAAAGGAGACGAGGTTTTGGCGAAGAATAGAAATGAAAAAAAGCCTAAACAAAATAAAAAGGCTAAAACAAAGATAGTTAATAATAGTGAAGTTCAATAATTAATTATATAAAAAAGGATGAATTTAATTGAGAATTCATCCTTTTTTTATAAGTACTTAAAGTATCAATTCTTTTAATTTATCAACACGTCCATAAACAATTACTCTGTCCCCTTCTTCAACAAGATCATTTCCTTTAGGAATTGGTATTAGTGTATGTCCTTTATCGATTAAAAGAACCTTAATAAAGTCTAAGGAAAAATCTTTTAAATGTATATTACAGAGCTGATTTTTAGCTATTACAACAAATTCAATAACTTCATATTCTTCACTAATATATAATACATTTTGGATAGATTTAGTATTTAATGATTTTTTTTGAGTTTTTGATATAAGATTGTATAAAAAAGGTTCAAATTTTAATAATAAATTACTAGCTTTAAATATAAGTACAATAATTAATATAATAAAAAAGGAAATAAGAATTATATTAAAAAAGCCTTTATCTTTAATGGATGATATTAAAATAGAAAAAAAGGTTGCTTGAACTACATAGCTTAATAACATTAGATAACTTACTATTCTACGTCGTTTTGAATGTTGGGCAATAAGTTCAGATTCACGAGTAGTAAAACCGGTATGTGTTATTATTGAAATTACTTGAAAACGTGCTTTTTCCATATCTAGCCCAGTAAGCTTTAATAATATTGCTATTATTTCTGATAAAAGTAGTAATATAAGAAAAATAATTAGTAAGTAAATAAAAGTCATTAAATACCTCTAAAGTATTACTATATACTAATAAAGTATTCTTTTAATTTATCAATAGGTACTAAAATAAAAAATAATTATTTAGCGAAGAATAGGATTTATTATGCCTTTATGATAAAATTATAAAAAGTTAGGAAGGTAAAGGAGAAGAGTAATGGAATGGTATTGTGCAGTATGGAATAGTGATAGTGTAAGTAGTGCAGTAGGCGCTCAGGTCTTATATGAAATGCTTTGTGAAGGAAATACTTCCCTTGTTGGGGATATAGATTTAATTGATGAGTTTTATGATGATTTAAGATCTAAAAAACTTAATATTGAAATTAGTAAAGGAGAAGGATTTGTAATCATTGGATGTATGTTAGAAGATGCAGAATATTTAAATGAACTTATTCAGAAAATAGCTAAGGTTCATGGATTATCATATTTTGAGCCACAAAATATGACTTATGTATTTTAATGAGAAATGAAAAATTATTGTATAAATAGTAAAGATAAAATACTATCATCATAAGAGCAATGTGATAGTATTTTATCTTTTTAGAAAAAGAATCTTTTGGAATCTCTTTCTTAATTATAGTATGGCAATATTGGTAGGTAAAAATACATGATTTAAGTTTATTAATTAAAAATATATAGGGGAAAATAATATAAATTATAAATATTACAATAATAAGGAATGACTATGAAAGGTAATATAAGATGGAAGAAGTAAGAAAGATTACAGTAAGAGGAAAAGATGATAAGGATGAAAGATTTTTTTCAAACGAAGAAATAGAAAAATTACGATATTCACAGGAAGAAGTTGTATGGTTACTTAATAGAAATTATCCTATTAGTAATATTATTGATTTTGTTGGTGGAAGACATCAATTTTCAGTAAGACAACGTATGGCGCTTAGAAGAGCTAGTTGTTCTAATAGAGATTTAGAAATAAGAAAAGCAAAGGAAATTAATGTATACAATTTAAAGGGAAAAACTATAAACATAGATGCATTTAATTTTCTAATTTCTCTTGAAGTAGCTTTATCTAAGGGGTTACTAATAAAATGTATGGATGGAGCTATAAGAGATTTGGCTGGACTTAGGGGAACGTATAGATTAATTGATAAAACTTATATAGTATTAGATATGTTAGGAGATATTTTTAGTAAACTTGAGCTTAAAGGTGTTAATTTTTATATTGATGCTCCAGTTTCAAATTCAGGAAAATTAAAAACTGCGATTTGTGAAGCTGCTGATAAATGGGATATTGATTTAAATGTTGAGATTGTAACTAATCCTGATGTTATTCTTGAAAAAAGTAATTTTGTAGTTTCAAGTGATTCTATTATTTTGGATAAATGTGATGGATGGATTAATTTAGTTAAGTTTATTATTGACAATAGTATTAGTGATTCTTTGATTATTGATTTAGGACATTAATATTTAAGATGGAAAATAAAATTGTTGCATAATCTATTAAGTTTGTATAACTAATATTATATAATTTTACTTAAGGGTATTTTATAAATATAAAAGGATAAATATATGAGAAAAATATTAAAACTAAGGATAAAATTAAAATAAAATTCAGTGAAGTATTAGAAAGTACAATAAACTCATTAAAAGAATTAGGTTGGGAAATAGACTAATATTTAAAAATAAATAAAACTTAAAAGGGGATAATCTTATGACTTATATAAGATTATCCCCCTTTGAATATCAATAATTTAATATTTTATTATTATCGTTTTAAGTACTCTTCCATAATTGCTTTAACCTTAGGAATAGGAATACTACTTCCGCCTCTATCCTTTACATTTTCAACAATCATTGCTACAGCAAGCTTAGAAGATGTAGTATCAACAGCTACAAACCATCCGTTTTCAGTTCCGGTTGTATCATCTTGAGATGCTTTAATTTCAGCAGTTCCAGTTTTAGCAGCTATATTATAGCCATCAATTTGAGCTCCATGAGCAGAACCATCAGCATCATTTACCATAGCAGAGAAATCTTCAATTAATGTTGGTAAATGTTCTGATTTAATTGAAGATTCTTTCCAAATTGATGGAGTACTATCAGAGGATAAAACTAATCTTGGATTCATAATGTTACCATCATTAGCTAAAGCACTATATGCTAATGCCATATTTAAAGGGGTAACCATAATTTCACCTTGTCCATATCCTGTATCTGCTAATAAAATTTCTTTATCTAGATTTCCGTTGTTAGAAATACTAGAATTAGCCATAGGATATTCAAAAGTCATTTCTTCTCCAATCCCAAAGTTTTTAATTCCGTTAATTAAATTTTCACTACCAATTTTTAATGCTAATTGAGCAAAATATATATTATCAGAGTATTTAGCAGCTTCTCTAAGTGTCATTGGAGTAGTAGTATTCTGAACCCTAGTAATATTATAGTTTCCCCAACTTGCATCTTTTTGCCAGCTTGAACCATCAATTGTAACAGGATCATCAGCGTTTAAAGACCCTGTATTAAGTCCTATTGAAGCGGTAATAAGTTTCATAGTTGAACCAGGAGCATAAGTTTTACTAAATCTATTAATTTCATCAGCATTGTTACTTGCTTCTCTTTCAGATTTTAATGTTTTAGTTACATAAGTGGTAAATATATTAGAATCATATGATGGAGCACTAACTAATGCTAAAACTTCACCGGTTTTAGGATCAACAGCAGTAACTGCACCTTTTTCTCCGTTTAATTGTTCATAGGCATTAGTTTGCAAAGTTGAATCAATAGTAAGTTTAACATCATTACCATCTGAAACATCCTTTTTCAAAATTGATATTTCGTCATTACCTCTTAAAAGATAAATTTCTGCACCATTTTCACCACGTAATGTATCTTCATAAACTTGTTCAATACCAGCCTTACCAATTAAACTAGTTTGAGTATAACCTTTATCAGTATTTTTTTCTAGTTCTTCAGCAGTTATTGAACCTACATAGCCAATTAATCTTCCAAAAGCATTTCCACCATGGTAAACTCTAGATGTTTTTTCATTAATAATGATACCTTCTTCAGACCTGTTAGTTAAGGTAGAAAGCTTTTCATCAGTTGAAAGTATGTTAACTATAGGAACAAAATGTTCAGGATTTTTATTTGCATTTAGTTTGTTAGTAATAGTTTCTTCACTTATATCTAAGGTATTTGCAAGTTCAGATATCTTAGCATCACGATTTTCGTTATCAAATTTAGATGGATATATTCCTACTACAGACATTGTTCCATCTTCAGCTAATACGTTATTATTTCTATCAAGTATTTTTCCACGTGTATGATTAAAGTTTCTAACATAAAGCTTATCCCCTTCAATCATATTTGGCAATATTAAACTTTCATTCCAATCAATAAGATAATCCTTATCAACTTTATAAATATTTAACTTAAAATCTGTTAGATTTAATTCTCCAGCTACAGTTTTAGCCTTAAAAGTAAATGGTATAGTATAATATCCTTCATTTTTAATAGGATCACCATTTGATGTTATTTCTAAATCAGTTAAGTTTATTGCTGAATATATTGTTTTATATCTGCTTGTAAATGCTTCTTTATCTATATATTCTTTAGATGACTGATTTAGCATAGAGTACATAGCTTCAAAATCCTTATTAATCCATTTTTCTTTAAATGTATTAAATGTTTCTTCATATTTATTTATTTTTGAGCAGCTAATTGAAAATATCACAATTGTTATTAGCAATAACAAGAGTAAATTCCTTAGTTTCTTCATAAATTTCCTCCTTAAATACACTTTATAAATTATTATACTATTATAAGGAATTAATTCCAATGAAAATGTTTTACATAAAATGAAAATAATTAAGAATATAGTATATTTCAATTTAATATATTGGTAGTAAATCTTACTGTTTTAAGGAGGAAAGTATGAGTGAATATATTAGAATTGGGCTTACTGTAATTGGGGTTATTTTTGCTTTACTATTTATACTTTGGATTTTAGGATTCAAAATTATAGATAATGATAAAGTTGGAATAGTTGAAAAGTGGTGGAGTAGAAAAGGATCATTAAATGAACAAATTATTGCGTTAAATGGGGAGGCTGGTTATCAGCCAGAGTTATTAAGAGGAGGAATTCATTTTAGAAGCCCTCTAATTTATAAGGTTCATGTTGTTCCATTAGTAACTATACCTCAAGGTAAAATTGCTTATGTTTTTGCAAGAGATGGTATGCCTCTAAACCCTACACAAACATTAGGTAGAGTTGTTAAAGAGGGTAACAACTTTCAAGATGTAAGAGCGTTTTTAAATAATGGGGGACAAAAGGGACCTCAAAGAGGAATCATAAGGGAAGGAACATATGCATTTAATTTAGCTCAATTTGTAATTATTACTGATACTGTGACTTACTGTTTAAAAACAGGAACAAAAGCAGAACAAGAGACCTTAAAAGCAATGGCAAATCTTATACATGCAAGAAAAGGTTTTGAACCTGTTATAATTCAAGGAAATGAGGATTTAGTTGGAATAGTTACTGTTCATGATGGACCATCTTTAGGGGGAGAAAATATTATCTGTCCTACAGTTGGTGATGATTCTTCTGATATTAATTATCATAATAACTTTCAAGATATTGATGCTTTTTTAAGAGCTGGAGGATATAGAGGAAGGCAATATCAAGTATTAGCTGATGGTACGTATTTTATAAATAGATTATTTGCAACTATTGAATATATTCCTAAGGTTATTATTCCGGTTGGATTTGTTGGGGTTGTTGTATCTTATACAGGATCTAAGGGAGAAGACTTTTCAGGGGTAGACTATAAGCATGGTGAACTTGTTAAAAAAGGGTATAGGGGTGTTTGGAACGAAGCCTTAATGCCAGGTAAATATGCATTTAATACTTATGCAGGTAATATAATTAAAGTTCCTACAACTAATGTAATATTAAAATGGATATCTAATCAAATTGGTAATCATAAATATGATGAAAACCTTAAGGAAGTTAGTTTAATTACTAAAGATGCTTTTGAGCCTAATTTGCCTTTATCTGTAGTTTTTCATATAGACTACAAAAAAGCACCACTTGTTATTCAAAGGTTTGGAGATATAAAAATGCTAGTTGACCAAACTCTTGACCCTATGATATCAGCATATTTTAAAAATATTGGACAAACTAAGACTCTTATAGAATTAATTCAAGAGAGAAATGAAATTCAAGCTCAAAGCTCACATGAAATGCAAGAAAAGTTTAGTCATTATAATTTAGAACTTGAAGAGGTGCTAATAGGAACACCAGCAAGTCCAAAGGAAGGTAATGAGATTGAAATAATTTTAACACAATTAAGAAGTAGACAAATAGCAAGAGAGCAACTTCAAACTTATGAAACTCAACAAAAGGCTGCTGAAAAGGAAAAGGAATTAAGGGAAGCTGAAGCAATAGCTAAGCAACAAACTTCGCTAACAGAATCTGATATTAATATAAGGATTCAAGAAAACCAAGGTAAGGCTGAACTTATGAAAGCAAGGCAAGATGCGGAAAAGATTCAAAAGCTTTCAGAAGCTGATGCCTATAAAGTTAAGAAGGAGTCAGAAGCAGAAGCCTTTAGAATTAAGGTTACAGCAGAATCAGAAGCAGAAAAAGAAGCTAGAGTTGGTATTTCTAAAGCAGTAGCTGCAAAGGAGCAAGTTAATGCATATGGTGGTCCACAATATAAGGTGGTAAGCGATGTTATGTCATCTTTTGCAAATGCAGTTAAAGAAGGAAAGATAGATATAGTTCCTAAGACTTTAGTAAATGCAGGTAATGGGGAATCATCTTCAGGGGTTAATGCATTTGAATCAATGTTTATGCTTTTATTAAGTGAAAAGCTTACAGAAGGTAAAGTTGACAATAATATAGAAGTTAGTAAGGAAGTTAAGAAAATAAAAGATGAAATTTTAAATCAAATATCTAATTTAAAAAGGGTTGAAAAAGATGATGAGATAGTTAAGGAATAGTCATAAAGGATTATATCAGATTTATTTGATATAATCCTTTTAATATTAGTAAAATAAGATAATATGAATGAATAAAAATATGGTAGAATATAGTCTGGAGGTGTGATTATGTTAAATTTTAATTATCAAAATGGAACAAAATTAATCTTCGGTAAAAATACAGAAGAAAGTATAGGAACTGAAGTTAAAAAATATTCAAAAAAAGTATTATTACATTACGGTGGAGGTTCTATTAAAAAGAGCGGTCTTTATGATAGAATAATTAATTCCTTAAATAAAGAAGATATAGAGATTTTTGAATTATCAGGGGTAAAGCCTAATCCAAGAGTTTCTTTAGTTAGAAAAGGTATAGAAGTTTGCAGAAAAGAAAATATTGATTTTATATTAGCTGTAGGTGGAGGTAGTGTAATCGATTCTGCAAAGGCTATTGCAGCAGGAGTTAATTACCAAGGAGATGTATGGGATTTATTCACAGGAACACCTATAAACCATGAACTTATAAAATTAGCAACTGTATTAACTATACCAGCAGCGGGAAGTGAGACAAGTTCAGGTTCTGTTATTACAAATGAAGATGGATGGATGAAAAGAGCTGTAGGTCATGAAGATATGAGACCAGTTTTTTCTATATTAAATCCAGAACTTACATTTACATTACCTAAATATCAAACTTCATGTGGAGTAGCAGATATGATTGCACATGTTATGGAAAGATATTTTGTAAATGAAAAACATGTTGATTTAACAGATAGATTATGTGAAGCAACTATGAAATCTATTATAGAAAACGGTTTAAGGCTGATGAAAAATCCAGACGATTATAATGCAAGAGCTGAAATAATGTTATGTGGAACAGTAGCACATAATGGATCACTAGATATTGGAAGAGGAGGGGATTGGGCAAGTCATGATATTGAACATGAATTAAGTGGAATATATGATATTGCACATGGAGCTGGTCTTTCAATAATATTCCCAGCTTGGATGAAGTTTGTTTATAAACATGATATAAATAGATTTGCACAGTTTGGAAATAGAGTGTTTAATTTAGATATTAATTTAAATAATCCTGAAGAAACAGCACTTCTAGCTATTAAAAAGCTAGAAGAATTCTTTAAAGATATGGAATTACCAGTATCATTTAAGGATGCAAATTTATCATCTGATAGAATTGAAGAGATGGCTAAAAAGCTTGTCTCAGATAGAAAACATGTAGGAAGCTTTGTTGAAATTAGAGAAAAAGAAGCTTTAGAAATATATAAATTAGCGTTATAAAATTAGGAGCTATATCAATTTTGATATAGCTCCTAATCATTACTCCAAACTTTGTTAGTGGTTTAATATAAAGTATGATATAATAAGGAGAAAATTCCTAGACGAAGAAGGAGAAAGTATGAGTAAAATTTTAGTATTGGCAGAAAAGCCATCAGTTGGAAGAGATTTAGCAAAGGTTTTAAAATGTAATAATAACAAGGGTTCATATATAGAAGGAAGTAAATATGTTGTAACTTGGGCAATGGGACATTTAGTAGGTCTTATGGATCCAGAAGGTTATGATAATAAATATAAAGAGTGGAAAATGGAAACACTTCCGATGTTACCTAAGCATATGAAGTTGGTAGTTTTAAAAAAGACAGGTAAACAGTTTAATGAAGTTAAAAAGCTGATGAATAGAGATGACATTAGTGAAATAGTTATAGCAACAGATGCTGGTAGAGAAGGTGAGCTTGTTGCGAGATGGACTATAGAAAAAGCAGGTGTGAAAAAGCCGCTTAAGAGATTATGGATTTCATCTCAAACAGATAAGGCAATTTTAGATGGATTTAGAAATTTAAAAGATGGTAAAGAGTACGAAAATCTTTATAGAGCTGCAGTTTGTAGAGCGGAAGCTGATTGGCTAGTTGGACTTAATGTTACTAGAGCTTTAACTTGTAAATATAATGCTCAATTATCTGCAGGAAGAGTTCAATCTCCTACTCTTGCTATGATAGTGCAAAGAGAAGAAGAAATTAAAAATTTTAAGTCAAAGACATATTATACAATAAGTGCAAAAACAAAAGGGTATAATTTATCATGGGTTAATAAAGATAATAATAGTAGAATTTTTGATGAAGAGTTTTCTAATAAAATAATAGCTAAAGTAAAAGGTGTAGAAGGTGAAGTAGTTAATATTCAATCAGTAAATAAAAAGAAGTTTTCTCCGGCTCTTTATGATTTAACAGAACTTCAAAGAGATGCTAATAAGATTTTTGGATATTCAGCGAAGCAAACATTAAATATCATGCAAAGGCTTTATGAAAACCATAAGGTTTTAACTTATCCTAGAACAGACTCAAGATATATAACTACTGATATAGTAGCTACAATTCCAGATAGACTTAAAGCTATTGCAATAGGTGAGTATAGAATTACAGCAGATGGATTATTAAAGGGGAAAATAAATGGAAATAAGTCATTTGTAGATAATTCAAAGGTTAGTGATCACCATGCAATTATTCCAACAGAAGAAAAACCTAATCTTTCTAACTTAAGTTCTGAAGAAAGAAAAATTTATGATTTAGTTGTTAAGAGATTTTTAAGTGTTTTATTACCGCCTTTTGAATATGTTCAAACTACAATAGAAGGTAAAGTAGAAGGTGAGAGATTTATTGCTAAGGGTAAAGTTATTTCATCTAAGGGTTGGAAAAAACTTTATGACAAGTTAGATGAAGATTCTTCTGAAGATGATATTAAGGAACAAGTATTACCAAACGTTAAAAAAGGTGATAAATTTACTGTGGAAAGTGTTTCTTTAAATAAAGGAGAAACAAAACCACCAGCAAGATTTAATGAAGGTACTCTTTTATCTGCAATGGAAAATCCACATAAATATATTAATGTAGGAAAAGAAGCAGCAAAGACTTTAGGAGAAACTGGAGGTCTTGGAACAGTTGCAACTAGAGCTGATATAATAGAAAAATTATTCAATTCCTTTGTTATAGAAAAGAAAGGAAAGGATATAATTCCTACTTCAAAGGGAAGACAGCTTATAGAATTAGTACCTAAAGAATTAAAATCTCCATTATTAACTGCTAAATGGGAAAGTCAATTGGATGAAATTGCAAAGGGTAAAAGAGAATGGAATAGTTTTGTTAAAGAGATGAAAAATTACTCTGTAGCTCTTGTTGAAGATGTAAAAGGAGCAAAGAGTAAATTTGTTCATGATAATAAAACAGGAAAGAAATGCCCTAATTGTGGAAAATATCTTTTAGAAGTAAAAGGTAAAAACGGAACTATGAATGTATGCCAAGATAGAGAATGTGGATATAGAGAAAATGTTGCTAGAATTACAAATGCAAGATGTCCTGAATGTAAAAAGAAATTAGAAGTTAGAGGTCAAGGAGAAGGTAAAATATATATTTGTACTGGCTCTAATTGCAATTTTAGAGAAAAAGCATCTGTCTTTGAAAAAAGGTTTGATAAAAAGGGAAAAGTTGATAAAAGAGAAACTCAAAGAATAATGAAAAAAATGCAAAAGGAAGCAGAAGAATTTAATGATAATCCATTTGCAGATTTATTAAAGAATTTTAATAAATAATGAAAATTTACAAACAGAAGATGGACTGTAAAACGTACAGTTTCATCTTTTGATTTTGTAAAAAAAATAATAAAGACGTTGTTAATTGTAACAATGTAAGTGAATAATATTCAAAAAAATGTATTTATATGAATATTTATGATGTTATGTGTGAAAAATATATGTAAAAAATGGAGAAAATATTAATCTTACTTGATATTGGAAAGTATACATAATATAATTAAAGTGATATAAAAAGTACAGAAGGGGGAAAATCATGAAAAAAGGACGCACAAAAGTTAGAAGCGCTATATTATTTATTCTAACCTTAGTTGTTATAGTTGCATTTGCCTATGCTGGTGGTAGAGGTGTTGAAGTAGCGGGATGGGAATTTAAATCATTCAATAAAGCTATTACTAAGGGACTTGACCTGCAAGGTGGAGTTTCGGTGTTAATGGAGATACAAGATGATAATGTAACAAAAGAGGATTTAGAAAAGACAAGACAACTTATTGATTTGAGAGTTAATAAGTTAGGTGTTGCTGAAACTTCAGTAACAGCTGAAGGAGAAAGAAGAATTAGAGTTGAGATTCCAGGTGAATACGATTCAAAAGATTTAGTTGACAGTTTGTCAAAAACTGGTAACTTAACATTTAAAGATGCTGATGGAAATGAAGTTTTAAATGGTACAGATGTTGCTGAAGCTAGCGTTGTTATTGATAACAACAGCAACTCACCAGTAGTATCATTAAAATTAACAGATGAAGGTGCTAAAAAGTTTGCTCAAGCTACAGAAGCTAATCTTCATAAGAAAATTTCTATCTATATGGATGAAGAAGAAATATCAAGTCCAACAGTAAATGCTGTTATAACTGATGGTAATGCTATTATAGAAGGAAGCGGTAGCTTAGATGAAGCTAAAAATTTAGCAGGTCTAATTAATGCAGGGGCATTGCCTGTAACCGTTAAAGCTATACAAATAGAAAATGTTGGAGCACAATTAGGTGCTGAAGCACTTCCAAATGCAGTTAAAGCAGGACTTATAGGTATTGCTATTATATTTGTATTTATGATTCTTTACTATAGAGTACCAGGAATTATTGCAAGTATAGCATTAACTTTATATGTATGTTTAGTATTATTAGTATTCGTTGAAGCAAATGTAGCATTAACGCTTCCGGGAATTGCGGCATTCCTTTTAACGGTAGGTATGGCGGTTGATGCTAATGTACTTATATTTGAAAGAATAAGAGAAGAGTTGAAAAATGGAATGTCTGTAAAGGCAGCTGTTGATAAAGGATTTAGTAATGCTTTATCTTCAATAGTTGACTCAAATGTAACAACTGTAATTGCCGCACTTGTACTTTATTTCATGGGTACAGGTAGCGTTAAAGGATTTGCGGTTACATTAATGATAGGTATAGTAGTAAGTATGTTCACAGCAGTAGTTGTAACAAAGACATTAATGAAGTGGGCTGTTAATATGGGAATGTTAAAGTCAAATTGGCAGTTTAGAGTGAAGAGGGGGTAATGAGATGTTTAAAATAATAGAAAAGTCAAAAATTTGGTTCTCAATATCCCTAGCTATCATATTAATTGGTATAGTTTTAATGGCAACTAGAGGATTAAATTTTGGTATAGACTTTAAAGGTGGTACTAAAATAGTTGTCGATTTTGGTAAGAGTTTTGATAAAGTAGAAGTTGATGGAATAGTAAAAGAATATGCAGCAGATTCAGTAACAAAAACTGTTGAAAGCACTCAGTATGAAATTAAGTCAAAAGACTTAGATGAAACTAAGACTGCAGAATTATTTGATGCATTGAAAGAAAAGTATTCATTAGAGGATTCAGCTTTAATTTCTCAAAGTCAAATAGGACCATCAGTAGGTAAGGAATTAACAAGAAATGCAGTGATTGCTGTTTTAGTTGCTTGTGTAGCAATGCTTATTTATATAGCAATTAGATTTGAATTTAATTTTGGTGTAGCTGCATTAACAGCATTATTACATGATGTTTTAATAACTTTAGCAGTTTATGCAATATTCAATATTCCTGTAAATAGTTCATTTATAGCTGCGATGTTAACAATTGTAGGGTATTCAATAAATGATACTATAGTTGTATTCGATAGAATAAGAGAAAATAGCCATAGTATGAGAAGAAGTACTCCAACTGAAATAGCTAATGTAAGTATAAATAAGACTTTAGCTAGATCTATAAATACTTCATTAACTACTTTAATAATTATTGGAGCAGTTAATGTATTTGTACCAACAGTAAGAGAGTTCTCTTTCCCATTATTAATAGGTATTGCTGCTGGTGCTTATTCATCAATATTTATAGCATCTCCTATTTGGGTGTTATTAAAGAAAAGAAATACAAAAGGCAAAAAAGTAAAAACAGCTTAATATTTAGAGAGTTCAGAGGAGCAGTAAGGGATTACTGCTTCTTTTTTTATGAATAATATACAAAAAATGATAAAAAAAGTGGACAATTATATGAAAATAAAAGTTTTACAGAATAATTTGCAAGTAATTGAAGAAAACATTTGTATTATATCAATTTATCTATTATAATATATATGTTTTCTTATTATTGTGGAGGAGTTTGTCATGCGTAAGTTTTGGGAAAGTATATATAGTCCTAATTACATAACTGGATATAATCCCTTTATACTTAAAGATATGAATAAAGCAATAGAACGTATGGTATCAGCAATTAATAATAGAAAAAAGATTGTTGTTTATGGGATACCAAATGTAGATGGATTATGTGCTATTTCATCCCTTATACTGGTTTTGAAATACTTAAATGCAGATATTGAATACGTAGTCCATGATGATTCTTCAAATAAATCTAAAATTTCATCTAAGGATATAATAAACAATGTTCATTTTTTAGGCGGGGAGATACTTATAGCTTTAGGAATAGATTTAAAATCAAAAGAAGAAGAAAAGCTTTGTAAAAGTCTTGGGATAGATTTGATAGTTATAGAAAATAGAGACGTAAATTATGATTATGAGTACATATACATAAATCCTAATCAAAAGGGATGTCAATATAGATATAAAAACTTATCAATAAGTGGATTAACATTTAAGTTAATGCAAGCAATTGCAATTTACTATAATGTTAAAAGTATAAATAAGTATTTGGACTTAATATTAATAGGTGAAAAATGGACTAAATCACCTAAAAAGGGTGAGAATAGTGTTATTATAAAAGAGGGTATGAGGTTTTTAATTAATACAAACAATCATGGCTTAAGATCTATTATGGATGCTTATAGAATGATTAATATAAATGATGATAGTGTTGATAAAATCATAGATGTTATTACTCCAACTATTAATGTTGTAACTATGACAGATAATGCTAGAATTATAATTGAACTGTTAATAACTAATAGAAAAGAAAGAGCAGAACAAATAACAAAGTATTTAAATAAGTCTAAAGAAAATGTATAATATAATTACATAGGTATTTGACTATAATAAATACAAGAATAAGTTGATATGGAGGATTTGTTATGGATCTAAAAAAAAGCATAAGAATAGTGGAAGATTTTCCGAAAAAGGGAATTAGTTTTAAGGATATAACTACTTTAGTAGCAGATGGAGAAGCTTTTAAGTACTCAATAGATGCAATTGCTGAACATCTTAAAGATAAAAATGTAGATATTATATTAGGACCTGAAGCAAGAGGATTTATATTTGGAGTACCTGTTGCATATGCTTTAGGAGTTGGATTTGTACCAGTTAGAAAAAAAGGAAAATTACCTTTTGAAACAGTATCAGTTAGTTATGATTTAGAGTACGGTACAGATGTATTAGAAATTCATAAGGATGCAATTAAGAAGGGGCAAAGAGTAGCTATAGTTGATGATTTACTTGCTACAGGAGGAACTATTGAGGCTGTAACTAGACTTGTAGAAGCTGCAGGTGGTGAAGTTGTTGCTTTAGATTTTGCAATTGAATTAACCGAATTAAACGGAAGAGATAAATTAAAGGGATACGAAGTAATGTCACTTGTTCAATACGATATTTAATTTATTGAAATGCCTAAAATTTTAATATATAATTAGTGTAAGGTGGCTGGTTGATTTAACCAGCCATTGATTTTAACTTAGATTATAAAAAAAGTATAATATTTGAAAATTTAAAGGGAGGATCTGAATGGTTGAGGTATTGATACAAAAAATAAAGGAAAATTGCACAAATGTTGACCTAGATGTTGTCAATAAAGCATTTAACCTAGCGTTTGAAGCTCATAAGGAACAAAAAAGAGAATCTGGAGAACCTTATATAATTCATCCTATTGATGTAGCTATAATTTTGGCTGAATTAGGTATGGATACAAGTACCATAGTTGCAGGATTACTCCATGATGTTATAGAAGATACTGACTATACATATGAAGATATTAAAAATATTTTCAATGAAGAAATAGCTAATCTAGTTAGCGGAGTTACTAAAATTACTAAAATGGAGTATAAGTCCAAGGAAGAACAACAAGCAGATAATTTTAGAAAAATGTTATTAGCTATGGCAAATGATATAAGAGTAATTATAATTAAATTAGCTGATAGACTACATAATATGAGAACCCTAAAATATATGCCAAAAGAAAAACAAAAAAGAATTTCGAAAGAAACCTTAGACATATATGCACCACTTGCACATAGATTAGGGATTTCGAAGGTAAAATGGGAGCTTGAAGACTTATGCTTTAGATATTTACATGAAGAAGAATATTATGATTTAGTAAATCAAATAGCAGAAAAGAGAGTTGAAAGAGAAACTTACATTGCAAAAATAATTGAAGATTTATATGGAAAACTTGAAGAGGCTGGAATTGATTCAGATATAGATGGTCGTCCTAAGCATTTTTATAGCATTTATAGAAAAATGGTTACTAAAAATAAGAGTATAGAACAAATATTTGACTTAACTGCTATAAGAATACTTGTGAATTCAGTAAAAGATTGTTATGAAGTATTAGGGATAGTACACACTATATATAAGCCTATACCAGGAAGATTTAAAGATTATATCGCAATGCCAAAACCTAATATGTATCAATCTTTACATACAACAGTTATAGGTCCACAAGGAAAGACATTTGAAATTCAAATAAGAACTTTTGAGATGCATAAAACTGCAGAATATGGTATAGCTGCACATTGGAAATATAAAGAAGGAGATACTTCTGATAATAAAGAAAAGTCATTTGAAAATAAATTAGTATGGCTTAGAGATATGCTTGAATGGCAAAAGGAAACTTCTGATGCAGAAGAGTTCATGGAAGGCTTTAAAATTAATCTGTTTACAGATGAAATTTTCTTGTTCACTCCAAAGGGGGTAGTTATAGATTTACCAAATGGTGCAACCCCTATAGATTTTGCTTACAGAATACATACAGATATTGGGAATAAATGTGTTGGTGCTAAGGTCAACGGTAAGATAGTTCCACTTGACTATCAACTTAAAACTGGGCAAATAGTTGAAATATTAACATCTAATAATTCAAAAGGTCCTAATATGGATTGGCTTAGCATCGCTAAAAGTAATCAAGCAAAAAGTAAAATAAGAGCTTGGTTTAAAAAAGCTAAAAAAGAAGAAAATATTACAAAGGGAAAAGAAGTTTTTGAAAGAGAATTAAAAAAACAAGGGGTTCACTATGCTGATATTGCCAAGGGTGAAGGTTATGATAAAGTTATAAAAAGATATAATATAAATTGTATGGATGATTTATATGCTTTAATTGGATTTGGATCTATTGTAGCATCTTCATTTATTTCTAAATTAAAAGAAGAAAATCTATATAAAGATGAAAAGGTTAAAGAAGAAACTTTAAATAAGGCTATTGAAGAAAATATATCTAAAACTGGAAAACGAAAAAAAGAAAATAATTATGGTGTTACAGTTAAAGGTGAAGATAATTTAATGGTCAGATTTGCTAAATGTTGTAATCCAGTGCCAGGAGATGATATTTTAGGATATATAACAAAGGGACGTGGAGTATCTATTCATAGAAAAGATTGTAGTAATTTACAAACTTTAATTGAAGAAGATCCGCAAAAGGTTGTGGATGTGGCATGGGGAACTGCTAAAGGCGTTGCTTATATGGCAGAGATTCAAGTTAAAGCAGAAGATAGATCCGGAGTGCTTTCTGATATAATGAATGTTATAATGGAAAGTAAGTTAGCTCTTAATGCATTAAATGCCAAAAGTGCTAAAAGTAATTTAGCATATATTAATATAAAGGTTAAAATAGATACCATAGAGCAATTAAAGGAATTAATGAGAAAAGTAAGAAAATTAAATGGCGTTATGGATGTTTATAGAATGAATAACTAAATTATAACTTCTAAGTTTAAAGTTGAAGTTTGTATTAAAGGATGGATATAAAATGAGGGCAGTAGTACAAAGAGTAACTTATTCTAGCGTTGAAGTTGATGGTGCTATTGTAGGTGAAATTAACAAAGGGTTTAATGTTCTTTTAGGTATTTCAAAAGAAGATACTGAAGAAGATATGAAATATATTAAAGATAAGATAATTAACCTTAGAATCTTTAGTGATGAAAATGATAAAATGAATTTATCTTTGTTAGATATTCAAGGGGAATTATTATTAATATCACAATTTACACTATATGGTGATGCAAGAAAAGGTAGAAGGCCTAACTTTATGAATGCTTTAGGTGGAGAAGAAGCTAAAAGTTTTTATGATAAGTTTGTTGAAATGATGAAAGAAACTGGATTAAAAGTTGAAACTGGTATTTTCGGAGCTGACATGAAGGTTGATATTAAAAATGATGGTCCAGTAACTATTTTACTAGATAGTAGCAAAGATTTTTAGATAGTTATGAGATAAATTTGCGAGGTGAAAATATGATTATAAAAACATATCCTATAGGAATTTATGAAGAAAATATTTATGTTTTAATAGATGAAAAATCAAAAGACGCTTGTATCGTAGATCCAGGAGGAAATGCAGGCTTATTAATTAAAAATATAGAAGAGTTAGGATGTAATATTAAATATATTTTACTAACGCATGGTCATTTTGATCATGTAGAAGCTTTGAATGAAGTTGTAGATAAATTTAAAGCACCTATATATATGAATGAAAATGAAGTTCATTTTATGAAAACTGATAGAACAGTTTTTGGAAATTTACCAAAAGAATATAATCTTGTAAAAGAGGGAGATACTTTACCATTTGCTGATGGTGAAATAAAATGTATTCATACACCAGGTCATACAAAAGGTGGAATGTGCTATCTTTATAAAGATGCTATGTTTACTGGAGATACTTTATTTAAGGGGTCAGTAGGTAGAAGTGACTTTATAGGTGGAGATTTCAATGAATTAATACAATCAATAAAAACAAAATTGATGATTTTAGATAAGGATATAAAAATATATCCTGGACATATGGAATCATCTACTATTGGATATGAAAAACTAAGAAATCCATTCTTACAAGATGAGTTTGAGATTTTCTAATAAAAGGAGAAGTCATGGAAATAAAAATTAAATTAAATGACATGAAATACAGATATGACGTATATCAAATGTTTAATATTTATTTTCCATTAGATGAAATTAAATTTTTAGATGATGGAGATTATATTGTTAATATTTTAGATAATAAAGTAGAGTTTATTAATAATACTTATTATAAAGAAGCTAAAATATCTGAAAATATTAAAGAAGACATTAAAAGATTAGTATTTTCTTCATTAAAAGATATTACAAAAGAAGAATATCCATGGGGAATTTTAGTTGGTATTAGACCATCTAAAATTGCACTTAAATATTTACAAGAAGGAAAAACTGAAGAAGAAATTATAGAAATATTTGATAAAAAGCATTTAGCATCTGCAGAAAAAGCAAAACTTTGTATAGAGATTGCTAAAACAGAAGTAAGCTTTGTAAATAATACTTCTAAAAATATAGCTATTTACATTGGAATGGCATTTTGCCCTACAAGATGTTTTTATTGTTCCTTTGCAGCTAATCCAATAATGGGAAATAAAAAATTAGTTAGTCCATATTTAGAAGCATTAATATATGAAATTAGAGAAATGAAAAGGTATGTTAATGAAAGAAATTTAAATATTGAAACTGTATACTTTGGTGGAGGAACACCTACAGCTGTTAGTAATGAAGAGTTTGAAATTGTTATGCAAGAAGCTTATGATGCATTTGTTAAAGGGAAAGACTTAAAGGAGTTTACGGTAGAATGTGGAAGGCCTGATAGTATAACTAAAGAAAAACTTGAAACAATGAAGAAATTTGATGTAACAAGAATTAGTATAAATCCTCAAAGTATGAATGATAATACTTTAAAAATGATAGGAAGAGGCCATAATTCTTTTGATGTAATAGAGAAATTTAATTTAGCAAGAAGTATGGGCTTTAATGATATTAATATGGATATGATTATAGGTCTTCCTGGTGAAGGAATAAAAGAAGTTCTTCATACAAAGGAAGAAATATTAAAGTTACATCCAGATAGCTTAACTGTTCATGGATTATCTTTAAAAAGAGCATCAATTCTTTATGAGAATTTTATTCTTAAAAAGGGTATTCAAGTGAAGAAACAAAGTGAATTAGCAGAGATGTATGAAGAAAGCAGAAATTTAGCTAAAGAGTTAGGATTACATCCATATTATATGTATCGTCAAAAAAATATGGTTGGAAATATGGAGAACTTAGGTTATTCTAGAAAAGGTGCAGAATGTATTTATAATATTCAAATGATAGAAGATAAGCAAACTATTATTGCTTTAGGTGCAGATGCTGTTTCTAAAGTTGTTTTCTTAGATGAAGGAAGAATAGAAAGATTTGCAAATATAAAGGATATTAGAGAATACTGTAGTAGAATAGAAGAAATGGTAGAGGGAAAGAAAAAACTATTAGACACCCTTTACTTAAAAGAGGAGGAATAATTAAATGGAAATGCAAGCTCCAAAGGGAACGAAGGATATGCTACCACAAGATGCTTATAAATGGCATTTTGTTGAACAAACATTTAGAGATGTTGCAAAATATTATGGGATGAGAGAAATTAGGACTCCTATGTTTGAACATACTGAATTATTTGCAAGAGGTGTTGGTGATACAACTGATATAGTTCAAAAAGAAATGTATACTTTCAATGACAAAGGTAATAGAAGTATTACATTAAAGCCAGAAGGAACAGCAGGAGCTGGAAGAGCTTTTATTGAAAGTAGATTATTTAATGAAGCACAACCAACTAAGCTTTATTACATAACTCCGTGTTTTAGATATGAAAATGTGCAAAAAGGTAGATTTAGACAATTCCATCAGTTTGGAACAGAAGTATATGGTTCAAAAGAACCTTCTATGGATGCAGAAGTTATTGCTTTAGCAATGCAAGTTTTAAAAACTTTAGGACTGCAAAGCTTAAGTTTAAATATAAATAATTTAGGATGTCCAAGTTGCAGACCCAATTATAATGAAGCTTTAAAAAATTACCTAAAAGAAAATTATGATAATTTATGTCCGTTATGTCAATCAAGATTTGAAAAAAATCCTATGAGAATTTTAGATTGTAAAGAAAGAAAATGTAATGAAATTACTAAAAATGCGCCTATAATACTTGATTATATGTGTGAAGAGTGCGATACTCATTTTGATGCTGTTAAAAAGTATTTAACTGCTTTAAATATTCCATTCACAGTAGATCCAGGAATAGTGAGAGGATTAGATTATTACACTAAAACAATATTTGAAATCTTAAATGATGAATTTACTGTTTGTGGTGGAGGAAGATATGATAAGCTTATAGAACAATTAGGTGGACCTGAAATGCCAGCAGTTGGATTTGGTATGGGAATTGAAAGACTTATCATGATATTAGAAAAAGAAGGAATAGAAATTCCAAATGAAAATCTTTTTGATTTATATATTGGAGCTAGGGGAGATGATGCTAAATTTGAAGCATTTACTTTAGCTAATAAATTAAGAGAAGCTGGAATTAAAACAGAAGTTAATCATATGGGAAGAAGCGTAAAAGCTGAAATGAAATATGCCAATAAGATTGGTGCAGAATTTACAACAATTTTAGGTGATGACGAACTTCAAAATAAATCAATAAAGCTTAAGAGAATGAGCGATGGAGAAGTATTTGAAGTAAGTTTAGATAATATACAAGAAATAGCTAATGCTATTAAATAGTTAGGAGGAAGTTTACCAATGGGTGAGGCTTTAAATGGATTAAAAAGAACCATGATGTGTGGTGAACCTAGAGAAGCAAATGTAGGAGAAAAAATAACTCTTATGGGATGGGTTCAAAGAAATAGAAAACTTGGAGGTCTTCAATTTATAGATCTTAGAGATAGAACAGGAATTATGCAAATAGTTTTTGGTGAAGAGATTAATGCAGAAAGCTTTGAAAAAGCTAAAGCTGTAAGACCGGAATACTGTATTGCTGTAACTGGAGAAGTTGTTTTAAGAGAAGCTCCAAATAAGTCAATGGAAACTGGTATGGTAGAATTAAAATGTGAAAGCATAAAAGTTTTATCAGAGTCAGAAACTCCACCAATATACATTAAAGAAGGATTAGATGCAGCTGAAAATATAAGATTAAAATATAGATATTTAGATCTTAGAAGACCAGATATGCAAAAAATCTTTATGATAAGAAATAGAGCTACAAAGGCTGTTAGAGATTACCTTGATAATAATGGGTTCTTAGAAATAGAAACTCCTATATTAAATAAGAGTACTCCAGAAGGTGCTAGAGACTACTTAGTTCCATCAAGAAACTATCCTGGAATGTTCTATGCGCTTCCACAATCACCACAAATATTTAAGCAATTATTAATGGTATCAGGATTTGATAAATACTATCAAGTTGCTAAATGTTTCAGAGATGAAGATTTAAGAGCTAATAGACAACCAGAATTTACTCAAATAGACTTAGAAATGAGTTTTGTAGAGCAAGATGATATTATGGCTTTAAACGAAGGGTTAATTGCTCATGTATTTAAAGAAGTTTTAGGGCATGAAGTAAAGCTTCCAATTAAGAGAATGCCATTTAAAGAAGCTATGGAAAAATACGGTTCTGACAAACCAGATTTAAGATTTGGTATGGAAATTACTGATATTACAGAATGTGTTAAGGATATGGATTTTGTAGTGTTTAAATCTGCATTAGAAATTGGTGGAAGCGTAAGAGCATTATGTTTAAAAGGTGGAGCTGATTTAGGTAGAAAACCACTTGATAAATTAGTTGATTTTGTTAAAGGATACAAAGCAAAAGGTCTTGCTTGGATTCAAATTAAAGAAGATGGTGTTAAGTCTTCAATTGCTAAGTTCTTAACTGATGATGTTACAGACAACATAATTAAGACTATGGGAGCTGAAACTGGAGATGCAATACTTATAGTTGCAGATAAGAATTCAGTAGTATTCCAAAGCTTAGGTGCATTAAGATTAGAGCTTGCTAAGCAATTTGATTTAATTAAAGATAAAAATGAGTTTAACTTTACGTGGATTACTGAATTCCCATTATTTGAATATAATGAAGAAGAAGATAGGTATCATGCAGCTCACCATCCATTTACATCACCAATGGATGAAGATTTAGATATGCTTGAAAGCAATCCTGGAGCAGTTAGATCTAAGGCTTATGACTTAGTATTAAATGGTGAAGAATTAGGTGGAGGATCTATAAGAATACATGATTCTGCACTTCAAACAAGAATGTTTAAAGCATTAGGTTTTACTGAAGAGTCAGCACAAGAAAGATTTGGATTCTTAATAGATGCATTTAAATTTGGACCACCACCACATGGAGGATTAGCATTTGGTCTAGACAGAATGGTAATGTTCTTAGCTGGAACTGAAAATATCAAGGATGTTATTGCATTCCCTAAAAATCAAAATGCTTACTGTTATTTAAGTGAAGCGCCAAATGTTGTAGATCAAAAACAAATTGATGAATTAGGATTAGTTGTTAAGATTGAAGATAAAGAATAATAATATTCAAAAAAGAAGTTAGCAAAAGCTAGCTTCTTTTTTTGAATATTATGGAATATTTTTAAAGAATATTTGACAGGATAAAAAAGATCATTTTGATTAAAATAATAATGTAAGTACTCTATATATTTTTACTAAGGAGGAGTCACTATGAAAAACAAAATGATGAAAAAAATGAGTAGAAAAATGCATAAAGCTAAGATTAAGAATAGCATGTTAGTGGAAATGGCAGAGGATTTGAAAGATTTAATTCAAAATGCAAAAGCTTACAAGAAGCTAAAAGGTAAAAAATAATAGTATTTAATAAAATAAAAATAATCTCAACATAATTTGTTGAGATTATTTTTTATGTAAAGTTAATTTTGAGCATATTTTTTCATTTCTTTTTTTCGTTTAGCACTAAGAATTAATCTTGTTAGTGTAGAAACAAATAACACTCCTAATGCTAAAGTTCCAGCACTTGCCAGTGTATTTAATCCTAATTCTAATGATTTAGATATATTTCCTGAAATTGCTTCTCTCATAGTATAATACATACCACTACCAGGTACTAATGGAATTAATGCACAAACTACGAATGTTGTAACTGGTGTTTTAAAAATCCTAGCTAAAACTTCACTATATATGCTAAAAACTATAGATGAAATAAGTAATGAAGATATTTCAGATAATCCCATTTGTAAAGGTAATGAGTAAAAAAACCAACTTATAGCACCACCAAGTGCGGCAAAAAATATTTTTTTACCACGTATATTAAATGCAATACAAAATCCAAATGTAGCAAAAAAAGATACAAGTGTAACGAAAATAATCATTTTAAATACCTCCAAAGTTTGATATCCAGAAGCTTAAGACTGCACCAGTACCCACAGCTATAGATATTGCAACTAAAAATGCTTCAGCAGCCCTAATTATACCTGAAAGTAAATCTCCAGATATAGTATCTCTAATGGCATTTGTTATAGCGAGTCCTGGAACTAATAGCATTATAGCTCCGATAATAGTTTGATTAACTTGACTTGCAATGCCTAGTTTATAAAGAATTATTGCTAAAAGAGCTGCAATTCCACTACATATGCTATTTACAAAGAATAAGTTTATACCTATTTCAGACCATTTTACAGTAATATATTTAATTATTAAACCTATTAAAAATGCTGCAAAAACATCCTTAAGGGTTCCGCCAAAGAGAACGGAGAATGAACCAGCACCTAAGGCTGAAAATATTATAATAACAGGAAGGGGATAGATATCTTCCTTATTTATTTTAATTAATTCTTTTTTAAAATCAGTAACAGACAGTTTTTTTGATAATATACTTCTAGATAAATCATTTACTTTATCAATTTTATCTAAATTAACAGTTCTATTAGAAACACGGCGTGTCAAGGAGTATATTTTACCTTCATGACAAATTGAAGCCATAATTCCTGTTGGTGTTGCAAAACTTTCAGCTTCTTCAGCACCGTATATTTTGCAAATACGCCAGATCGTTTCTTCTACTCTATAAGTTTCGCCACCATTTTCCAAAATCATCTGCCCGGCAATCATTGCAACTTGAAGTATTTCATTCATAATACAAAACTCCTATTTTTTTTTAATTTTTTATGTATTATAACATAACATATAAGAAAAATGTATATTTATATTAAAAAGTAGTTGAATTAATTACAATTTATATTTATAATTTTATAAAAAGATAATTGGGGTGATTAAATGAATTTTAAAAATTTAAATATTGAGGACAAAGAAATTTGTAACTTAATGGAAAAAGAATTAAAAAGACAAAGAGAAGGGATAGAGCTTATTGCATCTGAGAATTTTGCATCAGAGGCTGTAATGGAAGCTATGGGATCTCATTTAACTAATAAGTATGCAGAAGGATATCCAAGCAAGCGTTATTATGGGGGTTGTGAAATAGTTGATGAGGTTGAAGAAATAGCTAGAAATAGGGCTAAGGAGCTTTTTGGAGCTGAACATGTTAATGTACAACCACATTCAGGATCACAGGCAAATATGGCTGTGTACTTTACTATATTAGAGCCAGGAGATACAGTGCTTGGGATGGACTTAAGTCATGGTGGTCACTTAACGCATGGGTCACCAGTAAATTTCTCTGGGAAATTATTCAATTTTGTTTCATATGGCGTTGATAGTGAAACTGAAACAATTAATTATGAAAAAGTAAGGGAGATTGCATTACAGCATAAACCTAAATTAATTGTTGCAGGAGCTAGTGCATATTCAAGAATTATAGATTTTAAAAAGTTTAAAGAAATTTGTGATGAAGTTGGAGCTTATTTCATGGTTGATATGGCACATATAGCTGGATTAGTAGCTGCAGGTGAGCATCCTTCACCAGTACCATATGCTGATTTTGTAACTTCTACAACACATAAAACTCTAAGAGGACCAAGAGGGGGATTAATTCTTTGTAAAGAAAAATATGCTAAAGCATTAGATAAAAACATATTCCCTGGAATGCAAGGTGGACCTCTTATGCATGTAATTGCGGCTAAAGCTGTATGCTTCAAAGAAGCATTAGATCCTAACTTTAAAACATATATGAAAAATGTAGTTTTAAATTGTAAAGTTTTAGGAGAAGAGTTGGTTAAGTATGGATTTAAATTAGTTTCTAATGGGACAGATAATCATTTAATACTTGTAGATTTAACTAATAAGGATATCACAGGTAAAGAAGCAGAAAATCTTTTAGATTCTATTGGAATTACTGTTAATAAAAACACAGTTCCAAATGAAACAAGAAGTCCTTTTGTTACATCAGGTGTAAGAATAGGAACGGCTGCAGTTACTACAAGAGGTTTTGATACAGAAGCTATGAAGGAAATAGCAACAATAATAAATGATGCTATAGAAAATAGAAATAGTGATTTAAATGTACTAAGAGAAAGAGTAAAAACACTTTGTGCTAAATACCCTTTATATAGTTAAGAATTAAGAGAGAAGAGGGAATATACTAGAAAAGATATAAGAAATATAAGAGAAAAGGTAGAGGTTTTAATAAGAACATAATTTCTACCTCTTCACTTTTAACCTTTACTTTTTATAAGTATTTATTACTTTTTCACTTTTACTTCTTCTCTATTACTTCACAAAATTATTGGAGGATAAGAATGAAGCTAATATCATGGAACGTAAATGGAATAAGAGCTTGTGTACAAAAAGGTTTTGTTGATTTTTTCAATGAAGTTGATGCAGATATTTTTTGTATACAAGAAAGTAAACTACAAGAAGGACAAATAAATCTTGAACTTGAGGGATACCATCAATATTGGAATTATGCTGAAAAGAAAGGATATAGTGGTACAGCTATATTCACTAAGAAAGAGCCGTTATCAGTTAGATATGGATTAGGAATTGAAGAACATGATAAAGAAGGAAGAGTAATTACATTAGAATTTGAGGACTTCTTTATGATTACAGTTTATACACCTAATTCACAAAATGAACTTGCAAGATTAGATTATAGAATGAAGTGGGAAGATGACTTTAAATGTTATTTAAAATCATTAGAAGAAAGTAAGCCTGTAATAGTTTGTGGAGATTTAAATGTTGCACATAAAGAAATAGATTTAAAGAATCCTAAAACTAATAGAAAAAATGCAGGATTTACTGATGAAGAAAGAGAAAAGTTTACGGCGCTATTAGAGGCAGGATTTATAGATACATTTAGATATTTCTATCCTGATTTAAAGGATATATATTCTTGGTGGTCATATAGGTTTAATGCAAGAAAAAATAATGCAGGATGGAGAATAGACTATTTTGTAGTATCAGAAAAATTAAAAGATAGATTAGAAGATGCTAAAATACATACTGAAATTTTAGGGTCAGATCATTGTCCTGTTGAATTAATTTTAAAATAAAAAATGGTGATAAGTTAAATAAAGATTATTTAACTTATCACCATTTTATTTTTAATATCAGAAAGTATTTCTTCTATAAAATCTTTAATTTGTA
>NZ_JADPEL010000030.1 GCF_015667795.1 Clostridium sp. D53t1_180928_C8 | reverse complement strand
GAAGTTATAAGATTCAATGCTGAAGAAGCTCCAACTAAGCAAGCAGCATTTGCACAATACAAATATCCAAATGCATCTTACAGATATGCTAAGATTGCTGATTACCTAGGATTAGGTGGAAACACTAACGCTGAAAAGGTTGAATTATTAATCAAAGCTATAGATGAATTACAAGCTAAAGTTAATATGCCAAAAACAATCCAAGAAGCTGGTGTAAGCGAAGTTAAGTTCTTCGAAACAATCGATGAAATGGTTGAGCAAGCATTCGATGACCAATGTACAGGGGCTAACCCAAGATATCCATTAATGAAAGAATTAAAAGAAATGTATATCACTAGCTACTACGGAAGAAATGCTAAAAGCGAAGCAAAAGCTGAAGCAGCTCCAACTAAAAAAGAAAAAAAAGCTAAATAATCAATAATTGATATAAATAAAGGGTCCTAGCGAAAGCTAGGGCTTTTTTACTTAAAAGAAAAGAATATAATAAATTCAAAATGAAAGTATGTTATAATATACAGAAATAAAACAAAAGAGGTAAAGTAAATGACGTTTAAAGAATTAGGAATTAGTGATAATATAACGAGAATATTAAAAGCTAGCGGAATAACGAATCCAACTGAAATTCAAGAAAAAAGTATTAAAGATATATTAAATGGTAAGGATATAATAGCAGAAGCACAAACAGGAACTGGAAAGACTTTAGCTTTTTTATTACCTATATTCGAAAATATAAAACCAAACTCTAAGGATATTGAATGCTTAATAATTACTCCAACAAGAGAGCTTGCATTACAAATTACTGAAGAAGCTGAAAATCTAAAGCAAGGTAAAGATATTGGAGTTTTAGCTATGTATGGAGGAAAGGATATTGGATCACAGCTTAATAAGCTGAAAGGTAATATACAAATAATTATTGCAACTCCAGGAAGATTACTTGATCATATAAAAAGAAAAACAGTTGATTTAAAAAAGCTAAAAACTATAGTTATTGATGAAGCAGATCAAATGTTACTTATGGGATTTAGAAATGAAATAGATTCAATAATGAAGGAAAGACCTAAAAAAGTTCAAACTTTATGTTTTTCAGCAACAATGGATGCAGCAGTTAAAAAATTAGCTTATAGATATATGAAGGAACCACTAGTTATTTCTATTAAAAAAGAAGAAATAACCTTAGATAATATTAAACAAGAGGTTGTGGAAACTACAGACAGATTAAAAAGAGAAGCTTTATGCACAGTATTAGATGAGGATAACCCTTTTATGGCTATTATATTTTGTAGAACCAAAAGAAGAGCTGATGAGCTAGAAATAGTAATGCATAGAAAGGGATACAATTGTAAGGTGATCCATAGTGATATACCTCAAAATAAACGTGAAAGAATTATGAAGTCTTTTAGAAATGCAGATATTCAATACTTAATTGCTACGGATGTAGCTTCGAGAGGATTAGATATAAGTGGGGTGGATAACATATATAATTATGATATTCCTGAAAAGGTAGAAACTTATATCCATCGTATAGGAAGAACAGGAAGAGCAGGAGAAAAGGGATATACATGTTTATTTGTGGATCCTAAAGATTCAAGAATTTTAAATGATATAGAAAAACAAATAAAATTTACTATTCCAAGAAGAAGTTTATAGCAAAAAGGAGAGATACAAATGATAAAGAAGATTGGGAAAATAACTTTATATGTAAATAATCAAGAGGAAGCAAAAGCATTTTGGACTAAAAAAATGAATTTTGTAGTTAAACTAGAGCAATCTATGGGATCCAATATAACATGGTTAGAAGTAGGACCTTCAGAGGAATCCTTTACTACATTTATAATTTATGAAAAGAACTTAATGTTAGCGCAAAATCCGAAAGCTAATGTATTACATCCTAATGTGATATTAAGTACTAATGATATAGAAGAAACTTATAATCAAATGAAAATTAATGGTATAGAAACAGATGAAATAATGAAAATGCCATATGGAAGTATGTTTAAATTTAAAGATCAAGATGGAAATGATTATTTGATTAGAGAAGATAGATAACTATAAGGTCCTGCAGAAAACTGCAGGACCTTATTTATTAATTTGAAAAATAAGAATGTGAATAATATCTAAAGATTATTGACAAAAACTATTTAGGGTGATAATCTAAAACAAATAGTTTTTAAAACTACATATTTTAGAATGTTAATCAAGATGGTTTTTTAATAATAAGTTAAACAAAGGGGAGAAAATTTATGATCAGAATAGTAGCAGATTCATCATCACTTTACTCAAAAAATGAAGGAAAAGAAAAAGGAGTTATTATTGCTCCACTTGCAGTAAATATAAATGGACAAACTTATAAAGAGTTCGAAGATATAAATACACATAAATTTATAGAGATAATAAATGAAGGACATGTTCCATCATCATCACAGCCTTCCATAGGAGAAGTATTAGAAATATATGACCAGTATAAAGATGATGAGATAATTAATATTTCAATGGCGGATGGATTATCAGGTACATATAATTCTGCTTGTATGGCAAAGGGAATGGCAGAAAATCCAGAAAGAATAGAAGTTATAAATTCAAAAACACTATGTGGGCCACATAGATATTTAGTTAATTTAGCAGCTGAACTTGTAAGGCAAGGTAAAACAAAACAAGAAATAGTAAATGAAATAAATAATACTTTAGAGGATACAAAATCATATTTAATTCCTCACGATTTTAATTTCTTAGTTAGAGGTGGAAGGGTTTCAGCGCTTGTAGGTAAAATAGGAAGTGCGATAAAGTTAGTACCTGTTATGACAATGGCAGAGGACAAGCTATCTTTAGTTAAATTTACAACTAAGCGTACATTTAAAAGTGCTGTAAAAAAAATAGTTGAACAAATGTTAGAAAATAATGTTGATTCAAATTGTAAAATTTATATTTCACATGCATGCAAGGAAGATTTGGCAGAAGATGCAAAAAAAGTTATAATGAATAGTATAGAAAATGCTGATATAGAAATAAACTTATTAAGTCCTGCATTCACAACTCAAGGTGGGCCAGGATGTGTAGCAATACAATATATAAGAAAGCATGAGTCTTTAAAATAGAATATTAGGAGGAAGTAATGGAAAGTTTGGAATTTCATATACCAAGATTTAATGAATTGCCAAGGGTTCCGCTTTATAAAGATCAGGTAATTACTTATTTAGAAAATTTGGTTAAAGAAATTAATATAGATAATGAAGAAAAAATATTAACACCAACAATGCTTAATAATTATGTTAAGCAAAGGGTTGTTTCACCGCCAAAGGATAAAAAGTATAATGAGAAACATTTGGCATATTTAATAGTTGTTTGTTTATTAAAGCAAGTATTTTCTTTACATGAAATATGCGAGCTTATTAATATTCAAATTGAAAGTTGTCCAATAGAAGTAGCTTATGATTATTTCTGTTCGGAAGTAGAAGAAGCTATAAATGCTGTATTCTCTACAAGGGATTTTTCATATTCTAGATCTACAGGAACCAATACAGTTGAAAGTGAAATATTAAGGTCAACAGTGATGGCTGTTGCAAATAAGATATTTGTTAAAAGTAAATTAAAAGAGAAAAAAGAAAATAATTTAATTGTGCAAACTTAAGAATTAATAATAATAAAAGTGAATATAGATTTTTAATATTGGTTGATATGAAATTACAATTTTATATTAACCAATATTTTATTTTTAATTGTAATTTTTTTGTTATAATTAAAAAATATAAAAACTTATTATAGTTTTTAAGTTACAAATAATGTAAAATGTATTTTGGTAATGAAATTACTATATTATTATTAAAGGGGAGAGCAGTATGGATATTAAGGGGTTTTATTCGGGTAAGATTTTTGATGCATATAAATATTTAGGTGCCCATGTAAAGGAAAATGAAGTTACTTTTAGAACATTTGCTCCAAATGCTAAAAAAATAGAGTTAATTGGTGAATTTAATGATTGGAATGGAACTGAAATGATAAGAAGTGAGGATGGGAATTTCTTTGAACGCAGTATAGAAAATGCAAAGGCAGGAATGTTATATAAGTATAAAATTTATAGCGAAGATGGTAGTCATATAGATCATTGTGATCCATATGGATTTGGAATGGAGTTAAGACCTAATACAGCATCTATTATAAGAGATTTAAAAGAATATACATTTAATGATTCTAAATGGATGAAAGAGAGAAGTGACTGCAAAGATAAACCTTTAAATATCTATGAGGTACATTTAGGATCATGGAAAAAAAAGAATGATAATACTTGGTATACATATAAGGAGTTAGAGGAGTTATTAATTCCATATGTTAAAGAGTATGGATATAATTATATTGAAATAATGCCATTAAGTGAGCACCCCTGCGATGAATCATGGGGATATCAAAATACAGGTTTTTTTAGCCCAACTTCAAGATATGGAACGGCTACAGAGCTTATGTATTTTATAGATAAATGTCATGAAAATAATATTGGTGTAATAATGGATTTTGTACCAGTTCATTTTGCTATTGATGAATTTGCATTAGCTAATTATGATGGAACAGCATTATATGAATATCCATATAAAGATATTGCCATGAGTCAGTGGGGAAGTAAAAACTTTATTCATTCAAGAGGTGAAGTAAGAAGTTTTTTACAATCAGCAGCAAATTATTGGCTTGAGAAATATCACTTTGATGGACTAAGGGTAGATGCATTAAGTAATATTATTTATTGGCAAGGAAACTCTGATAGAGGAGAAAATAAAGCTGCTATAGAGTTTATTAAGGAAATGAATAAAGGATTAAAAAATTTACATCCTACAGCAATTCTGGCAGCAGAAGATTCCACTGCATACCCAAAGGTTACAGAACCAGTAGAAAATGGTGGTTTAGGATTTGATTATAAGTGGGATATGGGATGGATGAATGATACTTTAGAGTATTTTAAAATCCATCCATATGATAGGAAAAGAGATTATCATAAGCTAACATTTTCAATGATGTATTTTTATAGTGAACATTTTTTAATGCCATTATCACATGATGAAGTAGTACATGGAAAAGGTACAATAATTCAAAAAATGAACGGGGATTATGAAGAAAAATTTAAACAAGCTAGGGCGTTATATATGTATATGTATGCTCATCCAGGAAAAAAGCTTAATTTTATGGGAAATGAAATAGCACAATTTAGAGAGTGGGATGAGAAAAGAGAACAAGATTGGGAAATTTTAGAATATGATATTCATAATAAGTTCCATAAATTTATTAGAGATTTAAATCATATTTATCTTCAAGATTCTTGTTTATACAAATATGATTATAGTACTGATGGATTTAAGTGGATAGATTGTAATCAAGAGGAAAGATGTATATATTCATTTGAAAGAATTAGTGATAATAAAAAAATAATAGCAGTATTTAATTTTTCAAATGAAGAACAAAGAGATTATAGATTTAAGATAAATTCCAATGAGGATATTGGCTTAATGCTAGATAGTAACATGTGCCAATATGGAGGAGATGGAATAAGTGATTTTAGAGTTGTAAATAAGAAAATTAATGATAAGTATGCAAGAAAACAGTCTATAGAGAATTCTGTTAGTGAAAAGTTTATATCAATAGATATGAAGCCATTTTCAGCTGCATATTATATAGTTAGATAAATGGATATTTAAGGTTAGTATAAATTATACTAGCCTTTTTTTTATTATTATTTATAGAAATAATGATTTTTTTTTAGAAATCTACATAAACTAATAGAAATTGAAAGTTAAAGGAGTTAAAAAATGAAAGTTATATATCATATTGATAATAATAGTAAGTGGAAAATGGTTTTAGAAAATGTAAAGAATATGATTAAGACCGGAAATGAATTAGGAGAAAAATTTACTATAGAGGTTTTAGTTAATGCAGATGCAGTAATAGCATTACAAGAACAAGTAGCAATTAATTCTAAGTTATATTTAGAATTTCAAGAACTTTCTACAGAACAGGTTGTATTTGCAGCTTGCAAAAATGCATTAAAAAAATTTGCTATAGAAGATGAAAAGTTAATTTCTTTTGTTACCATAGTTCCTGCTGGAGTTATAGAATTAACTAAAAAGCAGTTAGAAGGATTTGCTTATATTAAACCTTGAGGAGATATGATTGATGGAAATGAAAAAATTAACTATTATTCAAATTAATGATGTTCATGGACATGTAGAATCACATAATGAAGTGTTTTTTGAAAATGATGGTCTTGAAGTCAGAGAAGCAGGAGGATATTCAAGAATTAAGACTCTTGTAGACGAAATAAGGTCTGAAAATCCAAATACATTACTTTTAGATTGTGGAGATACCTTTCATGGAACGTTTATTACTACACAAACACAGGGAAATGCAATCTTACCTATAATGAATGCAATGGGAATAGATGCTGCAACTGCACATTGGGATTTTGCGTATACTCCTTCACATTTAAGGGAGTTATCTAATAGATTAAATTATCCTGTGATTTCAGCTAATACATATATTTATGATAAGAAAAAGAGATTATTTGATCCATATATAATTAAAGAAATAGATGGAATGAGAATTGGAATAATGGGAATGGCTTGTGAACATGTAGTACAAGGATTCCCACCAAAGTTTAGCCAAGGGATTTATATGTCTCCAGAGTATGAAGAAATTCCTAAGATAGTATCAGAGTTAAAAAATAAAGAAAAAGTAGATTTTATAATACTTTTATCTCACTTAGGAATGCCAACAGATTATGAAATACTAAAAACAGTAAGTGGAGTAGATGTATGTGTAAGTGGACATACACATAATAGATTAAATTACCCAATAAAAGTTGGGGGTTCAATATTAATTCAATCAGGATGTCATGGTTCATTTATTACTAGACTAGATTTAGATATTGTTAATGGAAAAGTAGTAGATTATAAACATAAATTAATAACTGTAGAATCTTCTATAAAGGAAGATAGTAAAATTAAGCAGTTGGTTGAAGAAGCTTATGAGCCATATAATGAAGAGCTTGATGTAGTTGTAGGTAAAACCAAAACATTATTATGTAGAGATTTATCATTAGAATCTACAATGGATAACTTTTTACTTCATTCAATATCACATGTAACAGGTAATAAAGTATGCTTTTCTCATGGGTGGAGATATGGAACACCTATTGTACCAGGGGAAATAACAGTAAAAGATTTATATAATATGGTACCTATGAATCCTAAGATTATTAATGTTGATATGAAGGGTTATGAAATATTAGAATTATTAAACTTAAAGATAAATAAAACATACAATACAAATCCATTTGGCCAAACTGGAGGATTTATGCAAAGGGCTATTGGGATAAAAGCCTATATTATGATAGAAAATCCTAAGGAATACAGAATTCAAAAGCTGTTTATTGATGGTGAAGAGTATGATAAGGATAAAACATATAAAGTAAGTTATATAACAAAGCAAGCAGTTCCTAAATATTTAGGAGAGAACCGTCAAGAATTAGAAATAACAGCGATTGATGCAATGAAAAAGTATTTAGCTGATAAAGGTGAAATAGAAGAGAGCTTTACAGGGCCTTTTGTAGTTATATAATTTACTAATAATAAAAAAGATAAATCTAGTAAGAATTTAATTTTTACTAGATTTTTTCTTTAAGCGGATAATGTAAAATGTTAATAGTGTTAAATAATAGTTTATTAGATTATAATATTAGAAGTATTAATAATAGTAACTCCCAATAAGAGGTAAATATGCAGATAAAAAAAAGAAAAAATGAAAGAATAAAAATTAGTAATATAGGTGACTTGAAAAAATTGTTAAAGATACAAGGATATAATGTAGAATTAGTGAATTATGATTTTTTAAAACATCAATTTATAAATATTTTTAATGTAAGTGAAGAGGTATTTATTAAATTATATAAAAGTCTTAATGAAGGAGTAATTAGTTATAAAGTAGATGATGTTTATGATTTAATAAATTATATAAATAATATTATAATTTTTGAAAATGAACATAAAAGTTTATGTGAAAAGATAAATAAGATAAAAGTGCTACATATAGATAGAGTTGAATATGAAAGAATTCCTAGTACTCAAGATGATGTTGAGCATATTTTAAAAATAGTAGAGGATATGAAAAATTCTATATCAACTAGAATTAATGAAGAAGGAAAATTAAAATTAAAATTATTAGAAGAAGAGATAAATAGAGATTATGTATATGCAAAAGATATAGAATTATTAAAAAAAATGATTATTTATAACAACGAGAATATAAGAGAGGAATATGATGAAAATAATCAAACTAAAACTTTATTTATTGAGTTACCAAAAAATATTACATTTGATTATGTAAAATCAGAAAAGGGATCAATCGAGTATCATCAACATATAAAAAGTTATATTCCTAGGATGAAAAGACTTATTAAAAACTTGGATAATTATATTATAGAAGAAGGGAATGGGGTATTTAAAATTAATCAAAGTATTGCAATTCAGGATTCAGTAAACATGGCTATTGCAGTATTTAATAATAAAGAATTTAGAGCTGTTAGTGGTAAGAATGATATTGAAAATAGCTGTACATTAATACCATTAGGTAAAGAATATTTTAAAAGTTGTAAAGTTAATAAACTTGGAAAATTAGGAATTGGATATAATAGAGTTAATGATAGTGAAAAAAAGATTTTTGAAGAAATACATAAGCTTATACAAGAAAAACAGTTAAGTGATAAAGGTAGTATTATCTTATATAGTAAATGGGAACCATGTCCTAGCTGTTATTATGTAATTAGCCAATTTGCTGAAAGATATCCAAGTATAAATTTGAAGATTATGTATTATAAGAATTATGGAGAAAAATAAGTGGACAGCTAATCAACACAGAAAATATGTTTACAAATAAATGTAAAAGTGATAGTATTAATTTAATAAAATTTGAATATAATAGTAATTGAGTATAATATTTATAAATGTTGATAGGGAAGAGTATTATAGACTACAATTTAAAGAGAGAAAGTATCGGAGGCTGAAAGTACTTTTAAAATATGACTATAAGAAAACTACCCCTGGAGTTATGGTTTAGTATCACAGAGTGAGAAATGCCATCGGTGAAGACCGATAATACTTTTTGAGATGAATTGAATTACTTTAATTCAATTTGGGTGGAACCACGGATATTACATTCGTCCCAATATTAGGGATGGATGTTTTTTTTTATCAAAAATATGATTAACCAAATTTAAGTTTGGAATCTCACTTAAGGAGGTAGAATGAATATGATTAACGTAAAATTAAAAGATGGATCTATAAGAGGAGTTGATGAAAATTCAACTGTTTTAGATTTAGCTAAATTAATTAGCAAAAAGTTAGCTAAATCTGCAGTAGTAGGTGAAGTAAATGGAACCTTAGTTGATTTAGATTATAAGCTAAAAGATAATGATGAGGTAAATATAATAACTTATGATGATGAAGCTGGAATTGAGGTTATGAGACATACTACCTCACATGTAATGGCTCAAGCGGTAAAAAGATTATATAAGGATGTAAAACTAGCTATAGGACCAACAGTAGAAAATGGATTTTATTATGATTTTGATATAGAAAATCCTTTAAATAACGAAGATTTAGTTAAAATAGAAGAAGAAATGAATAAGATTATTAAAGAAGATATTTTTCTAGAAAGAATGGAAGTAAGTAGAGAAGAGGCTTTGAAGTTAATGGAGGGTAGAGTTGAGCCTTATAAGATAGAACTTATAAGAGAACTACCTGAAGGTGAAACAATTTCTCTATATAAACAAAGTGATTTTATAGACCTTTGTAGAGGACCACATCTTTTATCTACTAAAGGAATAAAAGATTTTAAATTAACTAGTGTTGCAGGTGCTTATTGGAGAGGTAATGAAAAAAATAAAATGCTTCAAAGAGTTTATGGAGTAGCATTTGCTAATAAAGATATTTTAAAAGCTTATTTAGATAATATAGAAGAAGCTAAAAAAAGAGATCATAGAAAGTTAGGAAAAGAATTAAAGTTATTTACTTTTGTTGAAGATGGACCAGGATTCCCATTTTTCCTACCTAAAGGAGTGGTTCTTAAAAATAATTTAATTAATTATTGGAGAGAATTACATCAAAAGGCTGGATATGTAGAAGTTGAAACACCAATAATGTTAAATAAAAAATTATGGGAAACTTCAGGGCACTGGGATCATTATAAGGAAAATATGTATACTTCAATGATTGATGATGAAGAATTTGCATTAAAGCCTATGAATTGTCCAGGAGGAATGTTAATTTACAAAAATGAAACACATTCATATAGAGATTTTCCCATGAGAGTTGGGGAGCTAGGAAGAGTTCATAGACATGAGCTTTCAGGAGCATTACATGGTCTTATGAGAGTAAGAGCTTTTACTCAAGATGATGCCCATATATTTATGCTTCCAGATCAAATTAAATCAGAAATTAAAGGTGTTGTATCTCTAATTGATGAGGTTTATTCAAAGTTCGGTTTTAAATACAGTGTTGAACTTTCTACAAGGCCAGAAGATTCAATGGGTAGTAATGAAGAGTGGAATATGGCAGAAGATTCATTAAGAGCGGCTTTAGATGAAATGAAATTACCTTATAAGATTAATGAGGGAGATGGAGCTTTCTATGGTCCAAAGATTGATTTTCATTTAGAGGATAGTTTAGGTAGAACATGGCAATGTGGAACTATTCAATTAGATTTCCAATTACCACAAAGATTTGAGTTAGACTATATTGGAAGTGATGGTGAAAAGCATAGACCTATAGTAATTCATAGGGTTATATTTGGAAGTATTGAGAGATTTATTGGTATATTAATAGAGCATTTTGCTGGAAAGTTCCCAACATGGCTTGCACCAGTTCAAGTTAAAATTCTTCCTATTTCAGATAAATTTATTAATTACTCTAATAAAGTTAAAGAAAAGCTTGAGGCTACTGGGATAAGAGTGGAAATAGATTTACGTACTGAAAAGATAGGATATAAGATAAGAGAAGCTAGAAATGAGAGAGTTCCTTATATGATTGTTATTGGAGAAAAAGAGGAAGTAAATAAAACTATTTCAGTAAGAAGCAGAGATAATGGAGAAGAAGGTTCTAGTGATTTAAATAGCTTTATTGAGAGACTAAATGATGAAATAAAGAATAAAAAATAGAAACTTATTTATTAAGAAAAGGATAATTAGTTTTAGTAGCTAATATTCTTTTCTTTTTTTATAAAAAAAACTAATATAAGTAGAAAATATTAAGAAAAAAGTAATAAAAAAGTAATGAAAAAGTTATATAGAGAAGTCTATAATTACTAAGGAAATATTTGGTCTTGGTTAAGCTTTAGAGCTTATATATAGGAGAAGTTATGAAAAAAAATGATAATAAGAAAAGTAAGGAGATTATTAAGATAATTTATTTATCACTAATATTAATTAGTGCTTATCTACTTTTAATTTTACAGTCTGTAAAAGAAATACCATTTGTATATAATCAATTTTAGTGGGGGGTAAATATGAAAAAAATAGGATATACATTCATACCTATATTAGTTGTAATTTTATTTAGTATCTTATTTAAATTTACTTTAAATAGGAGAATAGATAAGTTATTAGCTAAAAAAGATTTAACAATCTTAAAGCATTCTTATAATAATAAAGCAAGAGATACTGGAGTTAATCTTTTAGACTATTTTGCAGGAGAGGATGATTTACTGTTATTAGGCTCTTCAGAGTTAGGACGACAAGTGCCAGGAAATCCAGTAAATATGTTTCCATTTAATGACTCGAATTATGATGTAAGTATTTATGGTGTAGCACATATGCAGGATTTAAATCAAGCTATTAGAATTGGATCAAGTGGTAAAATTGATTCTGAAAGTAAACTGGCTATAATAGTTTCATTACAATGGTTCAATAAAACAGAGGGGTTAATGGATGAACAGTTTCAATCAGTTTTTTCAGATGTACAGTTTTACAAATTTATGAATAATGATAAAATATCGAAAGCAAATAAGGAATATGCAGCTAATCGTATAAAGCAACTTACAGGAAATAGTTTTAAGGAAGAAAAAATATTTGCAGATTTATATTTGAGTAAGAATATTATTAATAAGGGACTATATTATATAACACTACCATATTTTAAATTAAAATTAGAATTGGCTGATACTAGGGACAAGTTAAAAACATATAAAGAGTTAATAGGGCTTAAACATAAGACGAAGAAAAATATTAAGACAATTGATTTTAATGAAGAATATGAAAAGGCTTTTAAAGAGGCAAGCTCGAAAGTGACTAATGAAAATCCATTTAATGTTGAAGATAAATTTTATAATAAAAATTTAAGGAACAATAAAAAAGTATATAAAGATAGAGATAAAGATATAAATTTAATGGGATCAAAAGAGTTTGATGATTATAACTTCTTCTTTGATGTATGTGATGACTTAGGGGTTAAGCCATATGTAATATTAATGAATGCAAACGGTTGGTATTATGATTATTTAGGAATATCTAAGGAAGAACGGGTTGAATTTTATAATAAACTTCAAAGTATTGCAGAGGAAAGGGGATATTCTGTATTAAATTTACAAGAAAAAGAATATGAAAAATATTATTTAATAGATACAATGCATTTAGGGTGGACAGGCTGGCTAGATGTAAGTGAAAAACTATCAGAATATTTTAAAGGAGAATAAAATGGAAGTACTAGAAAAGGTTCGAAGTTATGCAAGTGAAAATCGTATAGCAATTAGATGTGATGGTGAAGATTTAACATATACAGAGTTAGAAGAAAAATCAAATGCAATGGCAAAATATTTTCTAGATAATTATAACGAAGATAGGACTCCAATAGTTATATATGGTAATAAGGATAATTTAATTATTATATTAATGTTAGCAGCACTAAAATCGGGACGAGCTTACATACCTTTAGATGTTACATTTCCTAAGGAAAGAGTAAAAGATATAGTTAAAGAAGTTAAAGCTAAAATAGTAATAAATTTTACAGAAGTAGATTTAGGAGATAACAATTGTTACAGTAAAAATGAGATAGAGAAAATTATAAATAAATATGGTGGAAATATAATAGATAGAAAATTTTGGGTTAAAGATAATGAAAACGCATATATATTATTTACGTCAGGAAGTACTGGAAAACCAAAGGGAGTACAAATATCTGCTAATAATTTAAATTCATTTATTAGTTGGTTTGCTGGGTATTTAAATATTGATACAAATAATGATGTAATAATGAATCAGGTATCATATTCTTTTGATGTTTCTGTAATTCCTATATATATAGGTCTTATTAATGGAAAAACCCTATATAGTTTATCAAAGAAGACACTAGAAGATTTTAAAGTATTATTTAAGGCATTAAATGAGTCTAATATTAAAACATGGGTTACAACTCCTGCCTTAGCAGAGATGTGTATTAAGGATAATTCATTTAATAATAAATTAATGCCAAAAGTTGATACATTCTTTTTTGCAGGAGAGGTTCTAACTAAAAAATTAGTAGTTGAATTAAAAAAGAGATTTCCAGGTGTAAGAATTATCAATGGGTATGGACCAACGGAAGGGACTGTTTTGTTAACAGCTATAGATATAACAGATGAAATGATAATTGATGAAAAATCAATTCCAATTGGATATCCATTAGAAAATGGAGTATTGAAAATTGTTAATGAAAATGGAAATGAAGTTGAAGATGGGGAAAAAGGTGAGCTGATAGCAATAAGCAAGAGTATAAGTAAAGGATACTTTAATAATGAATCAAAGACAAATGAAGTTTTCTTCGATGAAGTTATTAATGGAGAAATAATAAGAGGGTATAGAACTGGAGATTTAACTTATTATAATAAGGGTGTTATTTATTATTGTGGAAGAAAGGATTTTCAAATAAAGCTTAATGGCTTTAGAATAGAGCTAGAGGATATAGAAAATAATTTAAGAAAGATTGATAATGTTAATAATGCTGTAGTTTTACCAGTTTATAAAGATGAAAAAATATCACATTTAGTTGCTTTTATAACATTAAAAAAATCTAATGGATTAAGTAGTTTAAAAAATTCAATAGCTATAAAGAATAAATTAAAGGATTATATTCCCGCATATATGATTCCAAGAAATATAAAGACTATAGATGAATTTCCGATAAATATAAATGGGAAAATTGATAGAAAAGCATTAATGGAGGACATAAAATAATGGAGTTAACGCAGTATGGAAGTTACCTTTATTTATATATTCTATTACTTTCTTTTATCCCTGCTATAATTTTAGGATGCTTAGGTAAAAAAATAAAATATTACGGTTTAATTATTTCATTTTTTATGGCGCTGATAATTATAGGAACTAGAGGTAATAGTATATATTTATTTATTACATTTATTATTGCAGAAATACTATTAATAATGATTTATTTAAGGGTTAGACGTAAAACTGATTCTAAAATAATATATAAGATTTTTTTAGTGCTAAGCATGGCGCCAGTATTAATATTGAAAATTACTAGTATAATGCCAATAGGAGCAATAGGATTTGTAGGTTTATCATATTTAAATTTTAGAGTTATTCAGATGATTATAGAAATATATGATGGAATAATAACAGAAATTAAGTTTATTGATTTACTATACTTTTTAATGTTTTTTCCTACATTAAGTACAGGGCCGATTGATAGATCAAGAAGGTTTGATGAAGATGTAAATATGGCTATAGATAAGAAAGTATATCTAGAAGAATATGTTGCAACAGGAATATCAAAAATAGTAATGGGAATTGGATATAAATTTGTTATAGCATATTTAATAAGTACTTTTTGGATGGATTTAATTCCAGATAAAATTACATTTTTAAACTCTTTAAGCTATATGTATGCCTATAGTTTATATCTTTTCTTTGATTTTGCTGGATATAGTTACTTTGCAATAGGAACAAGCTATATTTTAGGGGTAAAGGCTCCAGAAAACTTTAATAAGCCATTTATAAGTAAAGATATGAAAGAATTTTGGACAAGATGGCATATTTCTCTTTCAAAATGGTTTGGAGATTTTTTATATTCAAGAATACTATTAGATTCAGTTAGAAAAAAAAGATTTAAAAATAGATTTAGGGCTTCACATTTTGCACAAATGATAACAATGCTAATTATGGGGCTATGGCATGGATTTGAATTGTTTTATGTAATTTATGGTTTGTATCAAGGAATAGTATTAGTATTAACTGATATATATCAAAGAAAATCAAAATTTTATAAGAAGCATAAAAAGGAAAAGTGGTTTCAAAGAGTACAGATTATTATTAACTTTAATGTAGCATGCTTTGGTTTGCTATTGTTTTCAGGATATTTATTTAGATAATTTAGGAGGAATTTAATATGGATAATAAAGTTATATTAGAAAAGGTGTTAGATATATTTGAAGAAGTAACAGGTACTGATGAAATAAGAGAAGACTTAGATTTAGATTTGTTTGAATCAGGGCTTTTAGATTCATTAGGAATAATAGAAGTATTAGTTAAGATTGAAGAAAGTTTTGGATTAAAGCTTCAACCAACTGATTTAGAAAGAATAGATATGGCAACAACTAATAATTTAGTTTTATATTTGAGTAAAAGATTATAATAATTTTAATATATAATAAATTAAAGAAAGACCTAATAATTTGGTGGTAATTCACTGAATATATTAGGTCTTTTTCGTTAAAGTTAAGTATAGAAAATTTATAAATTTAAAATTACTATTTTAAATTTCAATAGATAAGGAAAGTTGTAGATGATATAATGATTGATAACAAAGTTGGTATTGGAAGGGTGAAGTTATATGGCACAGAAAACTAAAAAAGCATTTGCTGCATCTTTAAAAAAATTATTATCACAAAAATCCCTAGATAAAATAAAAATTTCAGATATAACAGAAGACTGCGAAGTGAATCGCCAAACGTTTTATTATCATTTTAAGGATATATATGATTTGTTAGAATGGATTTATACTAATGAAGCTACAAGAGCTTTAGGTGATAAGAAAACATATGATACCTGGCAAGATGGATTTTATGAAATTTTTGAATATATTTTAGAAAATAAGATTTTTGTATTAAATACTTATAATTCTGTAAGTAGAGAATATTTAGAAAGATATTTATATAATGAAACTTATTATTTACTTTTAGGAGTAATTGAAGAAAAATCAAAAGGAATGTCTGTTAGAGAAAAAGATAAGTCATTTATTGCAGATTTTTATAAATTTGCATTTGTAGGTTTAGTTATTGAATGGATAAGAAAAGGTATGAAGGAAAATCCAAAGGATATAATTGAAAGGTTAAACACGTTAGTTTCAGGAAATATTGAAACTGCCTTAGAAAGATATAGAACTAACAGACATAATATTAAGTCATAAATAAAACTTGATTATAAATTTTGGACAAACTTTAAAGTTTGTCTTATTTTTTTACAATTTTATCAGTTTGTTTAAAAATAGGACATAAGTATGATTTTGTCTATAGAAGGCAAAATAAGAAAGTAATACTATAAATATATAAAGTGAAAAAAATGTTTTTATATAAGAGGAGGAAGAGGCATGTATTATAGTAATGGTAATTATGAAGCATTTGCTCGCCCACAAAAACCAGCAAATGTAGATAGAAAATCAGCTTATTTAGTAGGGGCAGGTCTTGCATCTTTGGCTGCAGCATGTTTTTTAGTTCGTGATGGACAAATGAAAGGAGAACATATTCATATATTAGAAGAAATGAATATTTCTGGTGGAGCTTGTGATGGAATTAATGATCCAACAAAGGGATTTATAATTCGTGGTGGACGTGAGATGGAAAATCATTTTGAATGTTTATGGGATTTATTTAGGTCAATTCCATCATTAGAAACTGAAGGTGTGTCTGTGTTAGATGAGTATTATTGGTTAAATAAGAAAGATCCAAATTACTCTTTAATGAGAGCTACAGTAAACAGGGGTGAAGATGCTCATACAGATGGTAAGTTTGGATTATCAGATAAAGCAGCTATGGAAATAGTAAAATTATTCTTCACTAAGGATGAAGATTTATATGATAAAAAAATTGAAGATGTATTTACAGAAGAATTTTATGAATCAAACTTCTGGTTATATTGGAGAACTATGTTTGCCTTTGAAGAATGGCATAGTGCTTTAGAAATGAAGCTTTATATTCAAAGGTTTATTCATCATATTGGAGGACTTCCAGACTTTTCTGCATTAAAGTTTACTAAATACAATCAATATGAGTCTTTAATATTACCAATGGTTAAATATTTGGAATCACATGGAGTTAATTTTCAATATAATACACAAGTTACTAATGTAATATTTGAAAAAGAAGGAAAGAAAAAAATAGCAAAACAAATTGTTTGTATTCATGATGGGAAAGAAGAAACTATTGATTTAGTAGAAGATGATTTAGTCTTTGTTACAAATGGAAGTTGTACAGAAAATGCTACATTAGGAGACCATGACACAGTTCCGGTTTTAAATACGGAAGAAGGTGGTTGCTGGAGGCTATGGAGAAACATTGCTGCTCAAGATAAAGACTTTGGACATCCAGATAAGTTCTGTACAAACGTTAAAGCTACTAATTGGGAATCAGCAACAGTTACAACTCTAGATGATAGAATACCTCCATATATTGAAAAAGTATGCAAACGTAATCCTTTTAGTGGAAAAGTAGTTACTGGTGGAATAATAACTGCAAAAGATTCTTCTTGGTTAATGAGTTATACATTAAACCGTCAACCACACTTTAAATCACAACCTGGTAACCAATTAGTTGTTTGGGTTTATGGTTTATTTACAGATGTTCCAGGTGATTTTATTAAGAAGCCAATGAAGGAATGTACAGGATATGAAATTACTCAAGAATGGTTATATCACTTAGGAGTTCCAGTAGATGAAATTCCAGATATGGCTAAGAATTCTGCTAGAGCTATTCCTTGTATGATGCCATATATAACAGCATTCTTTATGCCAAGAACAGCTGGTGATAGGCCAAAGGTTGTACCAGAAGGTTGTGTTAATTTTGCATTCTTAGGACAATTTGCAGATACAGTTCGTGATACAGTATTTACAACTGAATATTCTGTAAGAACAGCTATGGAAGCCGTATATACATTATTAGATGTTGATCGTGGGGTTCCAGAAGTATTTAATTCTTGCTATGATATAAGAGTATTATTAGATTCTACTTCTAAAATGATGGATGGTAAAAAGTTGACAGATATTAAATTACCTTTAAAAGCTAAGTTTGTAGAAAAGAAATTGTTTAAGGAAATTCATGGAACTGTAATTGAAGAACTATTAGAAAGATATAAATTAATATAAAGTAAGTAAAAGGAAACTAGCTTAATGTTAGTTTCCTTTTACTTATTATTTAAATATAGTGATAATTCAATTTTGATAAACATACTTTAATATATATTAAAAATAGTATTAAAGGGATGATAGAGTTGGAAAAGTTAAATGTATCAAATGTTTTAAGTAGTTTACCATTAATGTTTGAAAGAAATATGGGACAACATGATGAAAGAGTACAATTCATTTTAAATCATAATCAATGTACAACATTTTTTACAGATACAGAATTAGTTTTAGCATTTAGAAGTAATGAAGAAATTAATAAATTTAAAGAAATAGATTGTAATTCAATAGTAAACACAACATTAAATAGTTTAGATGAATATAAGATAAGTGTTTTAAGAATCAACTTTGAAGATTCTAATAAAATTCCACAAATAATAGGCGAAAATGAGTTTAATTGTAAGTTAAATTATTTTAAGGGAAATGTTAAATCAGAATGGAAGAGTTATATACCAATATATGAAAAGTTATTATATAAGGAAATTTATTCGGGTATAGATCTGCTTTATTATGGGAATAAAGGCAACATAAAATTAGATTTTATTATACAGCCTAATAAAAGTATAGATAATATAAAGCTAAATTTTGAAGGGGCAGATAAAATAAAAGTAGATGAAGATGGAAATTTATTAGTTAAGATAGATAATAAATTATTAAAAATATTAAAGTTAGAAGCATTTCAAGAGTTTAGTGAAGGGAAAATAGAATGTAATTTTGAGATAGAAGATGGTTTTAAAGTTAAATTTAATGTTTCAAATTATGAGGATCATAAAATATTAATAATAACAGTACCATTTTTATTTGAAACATTTAAAGCAGCTGCAATGATTGATAGAGGTAATTCAATTGCTGTAGATAATAATAAGTGTATTTATATAACTGGAGTTACAAGTGTACAAAATTTTCCGGAAAAAAGTTTATATAAAACTATTTATTCAGAAAAAGATTATAGTGCATATATTATAAAAATAGATACAAGAAAAAGTGGGCAAGCGGCTTTAGTATATGGAGCATATCTTGGAGGAAATGGAGTTGATGAAGGAGTTTCTGTGGCTGTTGACTATAGTGGAGCAGCATATATTGTAGGAACTACAAATTCAACAGCGGGATTTCCAACTACAGAAAAATCATATCTATCTAGTTATCCAGGAGGAGAAACTACAGGTTTTTTAGTAAAAGTTAATACAAAGGAGGTTGGAATAACTAGTTTATGTTACGGAACTTATCTAGGTGGAAAGGGAAATGATTATATATATTCAATTGCACTAGATAAAAATAAAAATGTTTATATTGTAGGAGATACAACATCAAATAGTATGTTTCCAATAACCGAAAATGCATATAAAATAAGTATTTCTGAAAATAGTAAATATGGCTTCTTAATTAAATTAAATACTAATATTAAGGGAAAAGAAGCTTTGTCATATGCAACATATTTCGGTGGTAGTGATAATGATAGTTTTTATTCTGTAGCTATAGATTCTAATGATTATGTTTATATAACTGGAGTTACTGAATCTAATGATTTTCCAATTACCGATAATGGATATGAAAAAATCAGATATGGAAAAGAAATAAGTTCTTTTTTAATAAAATTTGATATTAAACAAAATGGAGTAGAAGGACTTTTATATTCTACTTATTTAGGTGGAGATGGAAAAAATATTGGATATTCAGTAGCAGTAGATTCTAATGAGTGTGCATATATAACAGGAATTACGAATTCAAGGAAAGAGTTCCCAATAACAATTAATGCATTTCTAACTGAATTATCTACTAATAAAGAAACAGGATTTCTAATTAAGTTAGATACAAAAAAACATGGGAAAGAAGGGCTTTTGTATGGAAGCTATTTAGGTGGAAATGGAATTAATGTATGTTCTGATATAAAGATTGATTGTAATAATTATGTTTATATATCTGGATTTACAAATTCTAAGGATTTACCTTTAGAAAATTATAAAAATATAATTTCAGATTTGGGATTTTATTCATTTTTATTTAAGTTAGATGTAAGTAAGGAAGGTAGATTAGCATTATTAAGTGGCATTTGTTTTGGTGAAAATGGATATGATGTTGCATTATCAATTGCAATAGATAATGATTTAAATGCATATATCACGGGATATTCTGATTCTATAATAAGGAATGATATTGAAATTAGTGAAAGTAGTTATAAAGGTGGATCTGTTTTTTTGACTAAGATAAGTACACGAGTATGTGACTTAGTAGCAGAAAAGGATAATAATAAATCTTTTGTAGACATTGGAGAAAAAGCTAAATATACAATAAGGGTCAGAAATAATGGACCCGATATTGCTAAAAATGTTATAGTTACAGACGTTTTACAAAGAGGATTGATAGTTAAAGGAGTAAAGGCTTCTAAGGGAGCAGTACATCAAATAGGAAGTGAATTAGTTTGGAGAATAGATAAAGTTAGTCCTGAAGAAGAGATTTCAGTTGATATAACAGTCAGAGTTTCTGCAAAGGATAAGGTGTTATCAAGTGACTTAATGGTTAATATAGATGAAAACACAGAAAATTATAGGAGTGGAGTCTATGAAAGAAAAATGTATAGATATTTAATTTAGAAATAATCCTAGAGTATTTTTTCACTACTCTAGGATTATTTCTAAATGAATTGATAATTTTTTGACAAGCAATATATTTTAAGATAAAATGATAAGTGACTTTAAATTAATGTAAATGTTATAAAAAACGCAGTAGTAGTTGAAGTAAAAAACAAATTAGTAAAGGGTGAAAAGTTTGAATAAGGCAATTAATTTAGTTAAACGATTAGTATTATTTTTCTTAGGAATGAGCATAATCCAATTAGGAGTAGCATTATTTCTAAAGACAAGCATTGGGTCAGATCCATTCACTGTTTTTACGCAAGGATTGGCAACGATTCTAAATAAAACAGGATTAAAAGAGTTATCAATAGTTCATATGATTTCAGGAAGTACAGAAGTTACTCCTGGTGTTGCTAATATGATAATATTGGTAGTATTATTTATTGCTATATTAATAGTGGATATGAAAAAAATAAAGATAGGTACACTAATTTGTGTTGTTGGAGTAGGTCCAATAATTGATTTAGGTGTAAAGGTGGTTTCATATTTCCCAGTAGAGTCAGCTAATATATTTATAAAAATGTTATTAGTATTAGCAGGATGTTTTATAATTGCAATTGGTTTTTCAATAATGTCAGCAAGTGATGTTGGAGTAGCGCCAAATGATATTGTTCCTTTTATAATTCAAGATAAACTTAAATGTCAATATAGATGGATTAGAATAGCTATGGATGCAACATTTTTAATTGTTGGATTTATCCTTGGAGGAAAGATTGGAGTAGGTACTGTTATTTCAATGTTAGCTATAGGACCATTCATTCAATTCTGTTTACCTTATGGGAAAAAAGTAGTTGATTTTATTCTTAAAGGTAAAGAAAAAATAAATAGTGAATCAACTGTAATTGCATAAATAAATTGACTTTTTTTGAAGTAAATGATAATAAATAGATAGTATAAATAATTAAATTATTTATACTATCTATTATTTTTATGATCATATCTATAGGACAATTTATATAAGTGTTGATATAGTTAGGAGATATAGATGAAAAATATAAACAGAATAGTTATTTATATTTGTGGTATATTTTTATTGGCTTTAGGCGGAGTTTTAGCAATAAAATCAAATTTAGGGGCATCACCTGTAAGTTCATTACCATTAAGTATAAGTAAAGTTAGTAGCATTAGTTTAGGAACAGCAGCGACAATATTATTTACTATTTATGTAGGGATACAAATATTAATATTAAGAAAGGATTTCAAGATAATTCAGTTACTTCAAGTAATATTTGCTATATTATTTGGACAAATAATGAATTTTTTTAATGTAATTATTAATATAAATGTTGAAAATTTTTATATAAGAATATTAATTTGTATATTAAGCTTTTTTATTACTGCGTTTGGAGTTGTATTTACTATTACAGCTAATATTATGCCAGTAGCTCCAGATGGATTAGCTCAAGCTATAAGCAAGAAGGCTAATATAGATTTTGGAAAATCAAAAATATATTTTGATTGTGTTGTAGTAGCATTATCGATAACAATATTAATTCTTAATAATAAGGGATTAGATGGATTAGGTATTGGAACTATTTTATCGGCTCTATTAGTAGGAAGAATAGTAGCATATATAAATAAAAAAATGAAACAAAAAATTGAAAGTATATGTTTTGTAGGAGCTGCATAAATTGAATCAATATTTAGGAAGTTACTAGCTGTTATATGTCACACAAATTAGTGAGAGACAATGTTTGCAATGGTTAGCTATGGAATGAAAAATAAAATAAAAACATATTGACAATGTTTACACTAGTTGATAAAATGTAGACAAGTTAATAGTGGAATCCGTTTTGGGATTGTTACTGAGTAAGCAGGCAAAACCTAAATTGATACCAAATGTATGTATATTGATTATTTTTATAGGAATAATTATATGCATTATTTGATATTGATTTAGGTTTTTTTGTATAATCTAAATTAAGGCTTTTATCTTAATTTAAGAAATATAAAATGAGGGGATTATACTGATATGATCATAAATAAAGTATTAAATAACAATGTTGTGACAATTATAAATGAAAATAGTGAAGAAGCAGTTGTTATGGGAAGGGGTATAGCTTTCCAAAAGAAAAAAGGCGATGAGATTGATGAGAGTAAAGTAGAAAAAATATTCGTCCTAGAAAGTAAAAGTATAAATGAAAAGTTGCTTACATTAGTAAATGATATTCCAGCAAAGTATTTAGAAGTTTCAGAGGATATAATAAGATATGCTGAAGATAAGTTAAATACAAAATTAAATGAAAATATTTATTTAACTCTTACAGATCATATTAGTTTTGCAATTAGCAGAGCGGAAAAGAACTTAGAAATAAAAAATGCAATGCTTTGGGATATTAAAAGACTTCATAAAGAAGAGTTTTCAATTGGAATCCATGCATTAAAGGTTATTAAAGAGAATTTAAGTATTGAGTTACCAGAAGATGAGGCTGCATCAATAGCAATGCATATATTAAATGGTGAACTCGATCAAGAAATGCCTGAAATAGTAGATATGATTAAATTGATTGAAGAAATATTAAAGATTGTAAAATATCATTTTAATGTTGAGTTTGATGAAGATTCAATTAATTATTACAGATTTGTAACTCATTTAAAATTCTTTACTCAAAGATTATCTAGTGGGAAATATTATGAAGATAATGATAATGATTTGTTTGAAATGATAAAACTTAAGTATCCTAAATCTTATGAGTGTACTAAAAGAATAGAGGGGTTTGTAAAGCAAAAATATAATACTCAATTAACTAAAGAAGAAATGTTGTATTTAATAATACATACAGCTAGAGTAGTAAATGAAAACTGTTAAATTTTAAGAAAACTTTAATACTTTCCTATAGGATTGTAACTGATTCGATCAGGCAAAACCTAAATTGATAATTAAAGTTAAGTTAAAGCAATTTATTGAATTATAATCTTAGTATTAAAGAGTTATAATTTGTAATTAAGTTTTGTAAAAACAAGCTTGAATTAAATGTATTTAACTTAAATTTTAATAATTAGTTTGGGTTTTTTTTATATAACTTTTTAATATTAACTGATAATTTTTTTGGGGGAGAGGAGATGAGCAGGAATAAATTAATATAACCTTAGAAGTTTCATAGGATTGTTACTAGGTTAGGCTAGGCAAAACCTTAATTCTTCAAAATTTTAGATTTGAAAAAATTAAAATATTGGAAGCGAGGAATTAAGCTATGAATTATGAAAATTTAGCAAAAGAAATATTAAAAAATGTCGGTGGACAAGAAAATGTATCAAATTTAACACATTGTGCAACAAGACTAAGATTTAATTTAAAGGATAAATCAAGAGCAAATACAGATGAAATAAAAAATATTAGTGGAGTGATGGGTGTTGTAGATAAAGGTGGACAATACCAAATAATTATAGGGAATGATGTAAATCATGTATATAGAGAGGTAATAAAAATTGCTAATATAGAAGGCTACAGTGATAGCTCATCTAAAGAAGTAGATAATCGTAAACCTATTGCTAAAGTAATAGATACGGTAACAGGAATATTTACACCAATATTACCTGCAATTACAGCTGCTGGTATGATGAAGGCTGTGCTTGCATTATTAACTGCATTTAAATTAATTTCTACTGATTCTCAAAGTTATCAAGTTTTTAATTTTATGGCTGATGCTGCATTCTACTTCTTACCTATATTTTTAGCAAGTTCAGCAGCTAAAAAGTTTAAATGTAATTCATATTTAGCAATGATGCTTGGAGGAATGTTACTTCATCCAACTTTTGTGACAATGGTAAATGCTGCAAAGGAAACAGGTGAACCTTTGACTGTATTTGGATTACCAATTACTTTAGCTTCATATAGTTCAAGTGTTCTACCTATAATATTAGGTGTTTGGTTTATGTCATATGTTGAACCTATTGCAGATAGAATATCACCAAAAGCTATTAAATTCTTTACAAAGCCGTTAATTACAGCAGTTGTTTCAGGAATAGTAATTTTAGTTGTAATTGGACCTATAGGGTATATAGTAAGTGATAAGATTGGGTTAGGTATAAAAACTTTAGAATCTTATGCAGGGTGGTTAGTTCCTACTTTATTAGGTGGATTAACTCCATTATTAGTTATGACAGGTACTCATTATGGGCTTGTACCAATTGGAATAAACAATCGTATGACTATGGGATATGACACTGTAATATATCCAGGTATGCTAGCATCAAATGTATCTCAAGGTGGAGCAGCTTTAGCAGTAGCAATTAAGAGTAAGAATAAAGAAATTAAACAATTAGCTTCTTCTGCTGGTATTACAGCAGTTTGTGGTATTACAGAGCCAGCTTTATATGGTGTTAATTTAAGGTTTAAAACTCCATTATATGCATCAATGATAGGTGGAGCAATTGGGGGATTATTCTTAGGTCTATTTAGAGTATCTAACTATTCAGGTGGTTCACCAGGTCTTTTAACTTTACCAAGTTATATTGGTGGAGAAACAATGATGAACTTTGTATATGCATGTATAGGAGCAGTAATAAGTATAGCTGTATCATTTGTGGCTTGTTTAGTTTTATATAAAGATAAAGAAGAAAATGTTAAAGTTAATCAAGATGTAGAAGAAGTTGCAGTAGATAAAGCACCTTTAATTAATAAAATTACTATTGCTAGTCCATTAAATGGTGAAATTGTTCCTTTAAAAGAAATTAAAGATGAAACATTTGCATCAGAAATGATGGGTAAAGGAATAGCTATTAATCCAGCAGAAGGAAAAGTAGTTTCACCAATAAACGGTACAGTTCAAATGATTTTTAAAACTAAACATGCTATTGGATTAAAATCAGATGATGGAGCGGAAGTTTTGATTCATATTGGTATGGATACAGTTCAATTAGATGGTAAGTACTTTACAGCACATGTTAAAGATGGTGATAAAGTTAATGTTGGAGATACTTTAGTTGAATTTGATATGGATGCTATTAAGAATGAAGGTTATGAATTAATTACACCTGTTATTATTACAAATACTATTGATTATTTAGAAATAGTGCCAAAGGAAGTTAAATCAGTTAATACAGGAGATACAGTAATTACAATATTATAGAAAAGTAATAGAGAAGAGTACAGAGGTTAGGAATAGGATTCAATTATTTTGAATTTAGAATTAAATATGTTTTAAGGAACTCTGTAAAGAGTTCCTACAATAACTCTTAACTTTTAACTCTTACTTTTTAACTAAAAGGTGTGGAGGTATAATTATGAATAATAATTTAAATAAGTTTCCAGAAAATTTTTTATGGGGAGGAGCTTTAGCTGCAAACCAATGCGAAGGTGGCTATAAAGAAGGAGGAAAGGGATTAACTACTGTTGATCTTTGTCCAGCAGGTGAAAATAGAAGAAAAGTTATGGAAGGTAAGATTGATATATTAAGACCTGTTGAGGGTGAGTACTATCCATCACATGAATCTATAGATTTTTATCATAGATTTAGAGAAGATATAGCATTGTTTGCAGAAATGGGATTTAAGTGTTTAAGAATATCAATTGCATGGTCAAGAATATTCCCAAATGGAGATGAAGAAACTCCAAATGAAGAAGGGTTAAAGTTCTATGATGAAATGTTTGATGAGATGATTAAGCATGGAATAGAACCAGTAGTAACAATATGTCATTTTGATACACCAATTGGAATTATTGAAAAGTTTGGTGGATGGAAAAATCGTAAATTTGTAGATTTCTATTTAAATTACTGTAAAGCAATATTTACAAGATATAAGGATAAAGTTAAGTATTGGATGACATTTAATGAAATTAATATGATATTACATCTTCCGTTTATGGGAGCAGGAGTTAGATTTGATGAAGGAGATAATGAGATTCAAATTAAATATCAATCAGCTCACCATGAACTTATAGCAAGTGCTTTAGCGACTAAAATGGCTCATGAAATGATTCCAGGATCAATGGTTGGATGTATGCTTGCAGCAGGTTCATTTTATGCATATAGCTGTAATCCAGAAGATGTACAAAAAGCTATGGACAAGGATAGAGAAAATTTATTTTTTATAGATGTTCAATCAAGAGGAGAATATCCAGGGTATGCAAAGAGATTTTTAAGAGAAAATGGAATTGAAATTAATTTTGGAGAAAATGATGAAGAAATATTAAAATATAATACGGTAGATTTTATTGGATTTAGTTATTATTCAAGTAGATGTGCAAGTGCTAATCCAGAAGTTGAAACAGCAGGTAATGCATTTAAGACTGTAAGAAATCCTTATTTAAAAGCATCAGAATGGGGATGGCAAATAGATCCACTTGGATTAAGAATTACAGCAAATCAATTATATGATAGATATCAAAAACCATTATTTATAGTTGAAAATGGATTAGGAGCTATAGATATTCCAGCAGAGGATGGAACTATTAATGATGATTATAGAATAGAGTATTTAAGTGAACATGTTAAATCAATGAAAGAAGCAATTGCAGATGGAGTTGATTTAATAGGTTATACTCCATGGGGATGTATTGATTTAGTTTCAGCATCAACGGGAGAAATGAAAAAAAGATATGGATTTATTTATGTTGATAAAGATAATGAAGGAAATGGAAGTTTAAATAGAAGTAAAAAGAAAAGTTTCTATTGGTATAAAAAGGTTATAGAAACTAATGGTGAAGAAGTTTAAATCTATAATTTGATGATTTAAATAAAATGTAATAATAATATAATTTAAAGAAAAATCTCTAGTTTAATAAAGCTAGGGATTTTTCTTTAAATTATATTCATTAAAATTGAAAATATAATAAATAATAAGTTATAAGTATTATAAATATATGATAATATACTTTTATATTAAATAGTATTGATATTATTAAGAAGGTGATAGCATTAAGTTGAATTTTGACTTAGATATTTCTCATCAACAGAAGCTAATAATAACTCAAGGAATGAAGCAATCAATAAATATATTACAGATGTCAGCACAGGATTTGAGGGAGTATATTGATAAAGAATATGAAGAAAATCCAGTAATAGATATTGAATATAATAAAGAAAATGATAGCCTTATAAATGAGAATTTCAATATTTACATAAATCAGAAAAATTGTTATCTAAGTAATAGTGAAGAATATAATGTTTTTGATTTTATAAAAGAGAAAAAAACATTAAGGGATTATTTATATGAACAATTAGTTACAATAAAATGTGATAATAGTACAAAAAAAACTGTAGTATATATGATTAATAGTTTAGATGATAATGGATATTTAAGAGAATCATTGGAAAGTGTTTGCAAAGGATTAATGATTAATGAAGAAGAAGGACAAATAGCATTGGATATTTTACAAAGTTTAGAACCAGCTGGAATTGGGGCAAGAAACTTGAGTGAATGTTTGATTATTCAATTGAGACGTAAATCTATGTTAGATGATAGGATTAAAGAAATAGTATTAAGTTATTTAGAATATGTTGCTGAAAATAAATATATACATATAGGTAGAAAATTAGGAATTTCTCAAAAGAAAGTTCAAGGATATGTAAGGGATATAAAATCTTTAGAACCTAGACCTTCAAGGGGGTTTTATACAGGGACTGAAGTGAAAATTATAATACCGGATGCATATATATTTAAAGTTTATGATACATATGAGGTCTTGTTAAATAGTTCAATTATACCACAAATAAGTATAAATTCTTTGTATAAGGAATTTGCTATAGAAAATAGAAATAAGGAAGAAGTAAAATATATAAAGGATAAAATAATTACAGCAAATATGTTGATAAAGGCAATAGAAAAGCGAGATAATACTTTATTAAATTTATTAAAGTGTATTGTAGAGATACAAAAGGAGTACTTTGAAAAAGGAAATTTATATTTAAAACCTATGACATTAAAAAGTATTGCAAGTAAAATGAATATTCATGAATCTACAGTAAGTAGGGCCATTAAAGAAAAATATATTTTAACAGAAAGAGGAATAGTAAGAATTAAAGATCTGTTTTCAAAAAATATATTATCTAAAAATACTGATGATGAGGAGATATCTATAAATAAAATTAAATCAAAAATAAAAAATATAATAGAAAAAGAGAACAAGAGAAAGCCATTATCAGATCAGGCTATTTGTACTTTGTTAAATACTGATAATATTTATATATCTAGAAGAACAGTAGCTAAATATAGAGAAGAATTAGATATAAAATCATCAAGTAAAAGAAAAATTTTATAATTAATAATATAAAATAACCACAGAATAATCTAAATAACTGTAAATGTTTAGCTTATTTCTGTGGTTGAATTTTAATTATTTATCTATATAAGTAATGTTATAGCGTTTCATTTTATTATAAAGAGCATTTCTGCTTATTCCTAATTTAGATGATGCTTGAGAAATATTTCCTTTGCAAATTTTTAAAGCTTTTACTATCTCTTTTTGTTCAAGAACAATTAAAGGGGTAATAGTATCGTTATTTATATTAGAATTTGAAGTGTTATCAGAAATAAAATTATCTAATAGGTTACCGAGATTATCGTATTTAAGACAATGACATTCTTCAAAATCAATTTCATAACTACTACTTCCATTTAAAGCTACAAGATTTTCTATGAAATTTTCCAGCTCTCTAATGTTGCCGGGCCAACAATAAGAAATTATTTTTTTAAATAAAATTTGAGAAATATTGGGTATTGGCTTGTTAAGTTTTTCACTTTTTGTTTTTAAAAAATAATCTAGTAGTAGAGGAATATCACCTAATCTATCCTTTAAAGGTGGAAGTGTTAGAGGTAATACATTTAATCTATAATATAAATCTTCTCTAAAGTTTCCTTTTTTTACTTCTTCTTTTAAATTTTTATTTGTAGCAGCAATGACTCTAACATCAATGTCAATCTGCTTTTTACCACCAACTTTAGTTATACAATTTTCTTGTAAAACTCTAAGAAGAACAACCTGCATATCTAAAGGCATATCTGCTATTTCATCAAGAAAAATTGTTCCTTTATTGGCTAGTTCAAACTTCCCAATATCTCCTTCTTTTTTTGCACCTGTAAATGATCCGCTTTCATAGCCAAATAGTTCACTTTCTATTAAATTGCTAGGTAAAGCGCCACAGTTCACAGCAACAAAGGGTTGATTACATCTATCGCTATAACAATGTATAGATTGAGCAAGTAACTCTTTTCCACAGCCACTTTCTCCGTAAATTATTATTGTTGATGAGCTTTTAGCTGTTTCCTTAGCTTGTTCTATAACTTTTTTTAATTGGGGACTTTCTCCTATAATATCAGAAAAATTATATCTACATTTTTGTGAGTTATTCATTTAATCCTCCATTGTATAAAATATATTATTTATAATAATACTCTTTAAAGAAAAAGAAAACAAAAAATATATTAAAATTATTAAGAAAATAATGTAATAAATCAAATATAACAAAAATAATGACAGTGTTCATAAAGATGACACTTTTATTGTTAATAAAAGTGATATAAAAACAAAAAAATAAGTAATAAAATAAATTTAAAAAAAAGATTGTAGAAAAATTAACGGTTTTAAAAGTTGGCATGAAATTTGCTTATAAGAAATATGTAAAAGTATTTTAAGGAGGAGAACAAAGGATGAATTTTAAGAAAAACAAATTTTTATTAGGTATTTTATTAGGAGTAATAGTAGGTCTTGCATGGGGGCTTGATGGAGTTCTTATGGGTGAAGTTGGTAAAAGTGTTGTGTTTAGTGAGTTTGAATTATCACCATTAGTTACTGCATTATTTCATGATGGTTTTGCATTCTTTTGGATTGCATTAGCGTTAGTATTCTCAAAACAATTATTAGGTGCATTTAAGTTATTAAAAACAAAAAAAGGTTTAGTTACAATAGTTGCGGCAATAGTTGGGGCGCCAGTAGGAATGAGTGCATATTTATTAGCTATTAAATATGCTGGAGCACCATATGCATCAAGTATTTCAGTTATATATCCAGGAGTTGGAGCAATTTTATCTTACTTTATTTTAAAAGAAAAATTATCAATAAGAGCAATGATAGGTATAGCAGTTAGTTTATTTGGTTCATTTATGTTAGGTTTTAATCCATCAGCTGATGTTCCAGAAACTTTCTTTAAAGGTGTTTTATTTGCATTAGTTGCAGTTGCAGGATGGGCTTTAGAAGGAGTTATTGTTGGATTTGCAATGAAAAAAATCAAAGACGAAGAACATATACAAGCTACACCACAACAATTCTTATGTGTTAGATATCTTACTTCTTTAGCTAGTTATGCATTAGTAGTAGTTCCATTAATAGGTGGATATGGAGTAGCAGCTAAGGTTGTTAGTTCAGGCTTAGTATTTAAATATGCAGGAATTGCAATACTTGGAGCAATAACATATTTAGCTTGGTATAAAGCTGTTGATTTAATAGGAGCTGCTATGGGAACTGCTTTAAATAGTACAGCATCATTATGGTCAATAATTTTTTCAGCATTACTTTTTGGTGCAAAAATAACATTACCATTAGCAATATGGGGATGCGTAATAGTACTTGGGGTATTTATATTCGCCATTGATCCAAAATCATTTAAGAAGAAAAAATAGAAATATATATAGAATAGGGGATATTTATGTTAAAAAGTAACGTAATAGATAATATAAAAAATATAGTTGATAATTGTATGGGATCAGAAGAGGCTGCTTGCGTTGCAACATGCCCAATGCATACAGATGCCAAAGAATATATAAGATTAATTAAAGATGGCAAAGGTGAAGAATCAATAAAAGTAATAAGAGAAAAATTATTTATTCCAGGAACTTTAGGTAGAATTTGTGCACATCCTTGTGAAACACAATGTAAATGGAGCGAAGGAAAAAGCCCAATGGCAATTGCTTCATTAAAGAGATATGCAGCAGATAATTTTGATAAAGAAGAAAATTGGGATTTAACTATAAATGATAGTTTAAATAAAAGGGTTGCGGTAATTGGGGCTGGTCCTTCAGGATTACAGGCAGCTTTAGATTTAAGGAAAGAAGGTGCTGAAGTAACTGTCTTTGAAAAGCTACCAATTAGAGGTGGAATGATGGCAGTAGGTATTCCAGAATATAGATTACCAAGAAATATTTTAGAAAAAGAGATAAGTTATTTAGATAAACTAGGAGTAGTTTTCAAAGTAGGTTTTGAAGTTGGAAAAGATATAACTTTAGATGAAATTTTAGATGAATTTGACGCTGTAGTTGTAGCAGTAGGTAAGCATGAAGGAAGAGTAGATAGAAGTATTAAGAATTTTGATGCAGATGGAGTATTTTCTGCAGCAGAATATTTAAAAGAAGCAGCATTAACTAAAGACATTAAAAAAGCTGGTAAAAAGGTTCTTGTAGTTGGTGGTGGTGATGTTGCCATGGATTGCTGTAGAGTATCAAGAAGAATAAATGGAGTTGAAGAAGTATATTCTATTTGTTTAGAGGATAGCTTCGATTCAATGGCTTCATCAAATCATGAAATTAAAGGGGCAATTGCTGAAGGTATAAAATTTAATCATGCAAGAGCAATTAAAAGTATAGAAGTACAAGATAATAGGGTATCTAAAGTTATATTAAAAAAATGTATATCAATGTTCAATGAAGAAGGAATGTTCTCGCCTACTTTTGATGAGAATGATGTATATGAAGTTGAAGTTGATACAATAGTATTTGCTATTGGACAAGGTGTGGAAGGTAGTTTTGCTAATGGAAAGTTAGAACAAAGAAGAAATTCTACTTTTGAGTGCAATAAATTAACTCTTCAATCTTTAACAAATGAAAAGGTATTTATAGCTGGAGATGCTTCAGGAGAATCGGTTATTGTTATACAAGCTATGGCAACTGGTAGAAGAGCAGCACAATCGGTAGTAAGATTTTTAAAGGGACAAGATTTAGTAGATGGTAGAAAGTTAGAAGATACGTGGACTTTTAAAACTAAATTAGATATGCCTACAAACTGGGATGAAGTATCTGGAAAAAGAGAGGATATGCAGGAGTTATCGGTAGAAGAAAGAATTAGTAATTTTGATGAAGTAGCTCTTGGATATACTAAAGAAGAAGCTCAGAGAGAAGCAGATAGATGTAGACAGTGCGTATGTAAGAAGTGCATGAAAGAATGCATAATGTTAAATGACTACACAGATTGTCCTAAGACTTTATTTAAAAAATATTTAGACAATGGATATGAAAATATGGATAAAATGATTGCGTTCTCTTGTAATGAATGTAATCAATGTACATTAGTTTGTCCTAAATCATTAGAATTAGCTCCTAATTTTATAGCTATTAAGGAAAAATATAATGAAGATAATAATAATGAAAATGTAATTGATTTATTAAAGCCATTTGATAAATCACAAGATATGGAATGTAGTGAAGAATATTCAACTACAGTTTTAGCAAAAGATAAAAAGACAAAATATTTATTTGTTCCGGGATGTACAGTTCCAGCTTATGCTCCAGAATTGATAGAAAAGACATTATCACATTTAAGAGATACTTTAGATGGAGAAGTAGGAGCAATGTTACAATGCTGTGGTAAAGTAACTAAGTTAATTGGTGAGACTGTAAAGTTTAAGGAAAGAAATAGAAAAGCAGTAGAAGAGATTAATGAAACAAATGCAGATGTAATTATTACAATATGTCCATCATGTTATAATGTTTATAGTAGTACAACAGATAAAAAGGTTATTTCTTATTGGGATTTAATGAAGGAAAGTATAGGAATACCAGAAAATCAAAAAAATGTAGGGCTACATTCTGATATTGTGTTTAATATACATGATTCATGTGTAACTAGAAATGTATCATCACATCATGAAAGTGTGAGATGGATAATTGAGGAACTTGGATATAAGTACGCAGAAATTGAAAGAAGTAAAGGAAACACTAGATGTTGTGGTGTAGGGGGAATGGTTTGTAGCTCAAATCCTGAATTATATGAAAAAGTATATAATAGAAGAGCTGGAGATTTTAATTCTGAACATATTATATCTTATTGTGGTTCTTGTAGAGGAACAATGGAAGCAGCAGGTAAGGATTCTATTCATATATTAAATTTAATACATGGAGAAGTATATACTAAGGAACAAGCACAAAAAAGAGGGTATAAATCAGAAGAAGAAATGTGGGCTAATAGATTAGAATCTAAGAAAAGATTAGATGAAATGAAATAATATTACAATAATATATAGTTAATAAGAAGTCCTAGTTAATATTATAGAGGTATTAGCTAGGGATTTTATTTATAGTAGTATAATGTATTAAGATATTTATGAAAATAATATAAAAGGTGATATAATTATAGTTATACGTTTTGAGGGAGTTGAAAAAAAGTGAAAGACCAAATAATTAGAAAGATATTTAACGGATTAATATATATTCATATACTTCATCATGGAAATGAAAAGCCATTTTACGGAACTTGGATGATGGAAGAGCTAAGAGGTCATGGATATAATGTAAGTCCTGGAACCTTATATCCTGTATTGAAATCCATGGTTGAAGAGGGGTTAATAGAGAAAGAAGATAGAAATGTTAATGGAAAGATAAGAAAGTATTATAAAACTACAGAGTCGGGAAAAAAGCTTTTATTAGAATTAAAAGAAAATTTAAAGGAATTGGTTCATGATGTTGTGTAATCGAGCTAAGGTGATTATTAAGGGATAATTCACCTTAGTTTTTTTATTGAACAAAACTAATTTTAATGTTAATATCGAATTACGATATCGAAAAGTGATAATAGGAGATTAAGATGAGGATATTTAATTTAGAAGATGTAGTTTTTAAAAGTAATAACAATCTAATATTAAATGGAATAAACCTAGATGTTTATAAAGGGGATTGTATATCTGTGATTGGTCCATCTGGAGGTGGAAAAAGTACTTTATTAAAGATAATATCAGATTTAATTACCATTAGTGAAGGTTATATAAAATATAAGGACAAGTATTATGACGAGTATGATCCTTTAGAATTAAGAAGATGTATAAGCTATTGTGTCCAACTGCCATATCTATTCGGGAATACAGTTTTTGATAACTTATCCTTTCCATTTTTAATAAGAGGGGAAAAGATAAATGAGTATAGAATTATAGAACTTTTAAATAAATTTAATTTATCTAGTGATTATTTGAAAAAAGATGTAAAAAGTTTATCAGGTGGGGAAAAGCAAAGAATATCTATAATTAGAAGTTTAGTGTATATCCCAGAAGTTTTATTACTTGATGAGGCTACTTCAGCTTTAGATAAAGAAAATGCTGAAATTGTTGAAAGAACAATAGAAGAATTAAATAAAGAGGGGGTTACTGTTATTTGGATAACCCATAATGTTGAACAAAGTGAGAGAATATTTAATAAGAGAATTACAATAAGGTCAGGGAAGGTAGAATTAGTTGAAAAGTTAAAAATTATTGAAAAGGTGGTTGTATAGATGAGTAATATTTCATTAATTTTTGCAAGTATACTAATTATAATTCCTTTAATTATATCTTATAAGGAAAACTTAAAGCTTGAAAAAGAAATAGTAATTAGCTTATTTAGGGCAATAATTCAGTTAGTAATAGTAGGATATATATTAAATATCATTTTTGGATTTGAAAATCCTATTTATACAATTGGATTAGTTTTAATTATGATAGTTAATGCAGCTAATAATGCTAAAAAAAGAGGACAGGGAATTGAAAAAGTATTTGCTATATCATTAATTTCAATATTATCAGGAACTATAGTTACAATGTCGATACTTATAATTTCAAAAGCAATAAAGTTTACACCTAGTGATGTAATTCCTGTGGCTGGAATGATAATAAGTAACTCTATGATAGCTATAGGGATAAGTTATAGAAATTTAAATAATAACTTTAAAAATAAAAGAGAAGAAATAGAGATAAAGCTAGCTTTGGGAGCAGATATACGTTTAGCCGCTAATGAAGTTATTAGAGAAAGTATAAAAATATCAATAATTCCAACTCTAGATTCTGCAAAAACTTTAGGGATAGTTGCTCTTCCTGGAATGATGACAGGATTTATACTTGCTGGAACATCACCATTTATGGCAATTAAATTTCAAATAATGGTTACATTTATGATTTTATCTTCAACTTCAATATCAACTATGTTAGCAACCTATTTATCATATAAAGGCTTCTTTAATGAAAGAAAGCAAATAAGAGAAAATGTGGTTTAAAATTGATGGATGGAAAAACGTAAAATCCTTTACAAAGATATAATACCATGATATCATGAAGAAAAGGATTGTAACTGGTTATGCAGGCAAAACCCACTAATATAATAGGCGGGTTTTGTCTTTTTTTATTTTTAGAGGTGGTGATAATGTGTATATTGATAAAGTTTTAAATAATAATGCATTTATTTCTTTAGATGAAAATGGTGAAGAAATAGTTGTAATGGGAAGAGGAATTGCCTTTGGAAAAAAAGGAAATCAAGAAGTTGATTTAAGTGGATTTAATTATAAAATATTTTCTAATAAAGATAAAAATCTTAATGAAAAATTGATATCTGTAGTTTCAGATATTCCAGAAGAGTACTTAGTTATTACAACTAAAGTAGTATCATTATTTGAAAAGCAATATAATAAGAAATTAAATGATATTATTTATGTGAGTCTTACTGAACATATTCATGGAGCAATTGAAAGGTATAAAAAAGGAATTCAAGTAAAAAATCCATTAATTTTAGAAATAAAAAGATTATTTACTGATGAATATGCTACAGGTAAAAGAGCATTAGAAATTATTAAAGAAGAATTCGAAATCGTTTTTGATGAGGATGAGGCAGGTTATATAGCATACCATATAGTTAATGCTGAATTAAATAATGATATGAGTAATATAGTAAATATAACTAAAATAATGCAAGAAATTTTAAATATTATAAAATACTTCTTTAAAGTTGAATTCAATGAAGAGTCTGTTGCGTATTATAGGTTTATTACACACTTAAAGTTTTTTGCACAAAGAGTTTTTAATAACTCAATTTATGATGAGGATGAATCAGAGTTATTTGATATATTAAAAGAAAAGTATGAAAAAAGTTATAATTGTGTTTTAAAAATAAAGACTTTTATAGAACATAAGTATAGTTATACTTTATCAGATGAGGAACAGCTTTATTTAATAATTCATATAGAAAGAATAGTAACTAAAGCAACAATTTAAGATTAAGGTAGTATGCTGGATAATCCACCAGCTTATTATATAGTAAGATTGTAACTACGCTATAAGTAATAGCTTATATATGTAGGCAAAACTTCATTTTTTATATTAATATGAATGGAGGAATGAAAAATGGATTACAAATTAGTGGCAGAAAAGATTTTAAAAAGAGTAGGAGGAAAAGATAATGTAGAAGAATTAGTTCATTGTATGACAAGGTTGAGATTTACATTAAAAGATGAATCTATTGTTGATGATGAGCTTGTGAAGAAAACAAAAGGTGTTATGGGAATAATGAAAAAAAGTGGACAATACCAAATTATTATTGGTAATGAAGTTGCAGCTGTATATAAAGAGTTATGTAACTTAGGAAACTTTAAAAAAGATTCTAATAAGAGAAATGTTAAGCCAAAGAAAAAACAAAATTTATTCGAAGGATTATTAGATATTATTTCAGGAATTATGTCTCCTGTTATTCCAGCACTTATTGGAGCTGCAATGATAAAGGTTTTATTAACTGTATTACCTATGATAGGTCTATTAGATACTTCAGGACAGACATATCAATTATTGTCTGTTGTTGGTGATGGAGCATTTTACTTTATGCCAGTTTTAATAGCGATGTCAGCAGCAAGAAAGTTTGATGCAAACCCATATTATGCTGTAAGTATTGCACTAATTCTTTTACACCCTAATTTTACTTCTATGTTAAGCGGTATTAATGAGACAGGTGAGACATTAAAGTTATTTAACTTTATACCTGTTACCTATGCTTATTATGGATATTCAGTTATTCCAATAATAATGTCAGTAGCAGTATTACCATATATAGAAAAATTTATTGATAAAATAACTCCAACTATTACAAAAAATTTTTTGAAGCCTATGTTAGTTATGTTAATTATTGGGCCAATAGTTATGGTTATTATAGGACCTTTAGGTTCAATATTAGGGAATGTATTAACAAATATTGTTTATTTTGTTCATGATAAATTAGGGTTTATTGCAGTTGGTTTAGTTGCAGCAATTTTCCCGTTTATAGTTATGACTGGTATGCATCATGCATTTACTCCAATAAAGTTAAGTATCTTAGCAGGGACAGGGTTTGAAGGATTTATATGTATAGCAGAATTCTGTTCAAATATGGCTCAAGGTGCAGCAGCTTTAGCTGTTTCTATTAAATCAAAAAATAAAGATGTAAAACAAAGTGCAGGTTCATCAGCATTTTCAGCATTAGTTGCAGGTATTACTGAACCAGCATTATATGGTACAACTTTAAGATTTAAAAAACCTATGATAGGAGCATGTATAGGAGCTGGATTAGGTGGTTTAGTAGGTGGTTTATTCCAAATGAAATGTTATGGGGTTGCAACTCCAGCACTTGTAACTATTCCACAATATATAGAACAAGGGAATCCAAAGAGTATAATTTATATATTAATTACAGCTGCTGTTACAATAGCAGGTTCATTTATAGCATCTTATTTAATTGGTTTTGAAGACCCTATTGAAAATGATGAGGTTGATGAAAATGAAGAAACATTAGTAGTAAATCATTTAAATACAGGAATAAAAGTATCAAGTCCATTAGAAGGTGAAATGGTAGAATTATCACAAGTTAATGATGCTACATTTGCAAGTGGAATAATAGGAAAAGGAACAGCAATAATACCAACAAAGGGACAAATAATAGCACCATTTGATGGAGTTGTTGATGCTTTCTTTGATACAGGCCATGCTATAGGATTAAAAAGTAATGAAGGAATAGAAATGTTAATTCATGTTGGAATTGACACTGTAAATTTAGGTGGTAAATATTTTGAGCCTAAAAAATTACAAGGAGATAAAATAAAAGCCGGTGATGTAATTTTAGAATTTGATATTCAAGGGATATTAAGTGAAGGATATGAAGTAGTAACACCAGTAATAATAGCTAATAGTGATAGCTATATAGATGTGTTTATTGAAAATAAAAGTGTAGTAAATGAAAAAGAAAATATAATGACAGTAGTATAGTGAAGGTAGGTGAATAAATAATGGGTAATTACAAGATACCAGAAAACTTTTTATGGGGAAGCGCATCAGCTGCATACCAAGTAGAGGGTGCTTATTTAGAAGATGGAAAAGGACTTACAAATTGGGATGATTTCGTTAGAATAGAAGGTAAAACATTTAAACAAACTACAGGAGATGTAGCTGTAGATCATTATCATAGATTTAAAGAAGATGTTAAGCTAATGGCAGAAATGGGACTTAAGACCTATCGTTTTTCAAT
>NZ_JADPEL010000002.1:47211-299493 GCF_015667795.1 Clostridium sp. D53t1_180928_C8 | reverse complement strand
ATATAATACTCAGTTAAATAATACAAATATAGAATTAAATAAATTTTTAATAATAGATGATAATAATATATTAGCTTATGGAAGGAATAATAGTAGTTATACTATATATAAATATTCCTTTAGAGATGAAGGAATGAAAAATAGCTTAATTCAAAAAGGGCATAAAAATGAATTCGTTATTTATTCATTATATGAAAATGAAACTATTGAAAATTATGTTTTAAATTTTAAGGAAAGTTATTCAAATATATCTTTTGAATATAGATATGGTATATCAGAAAATAATGACATAAATGAAAATGATGCTATATTAGCTTTAAATATAGAACTTTTGAATGGTAAGGGTCCAGATATTTTATTTTTAGATTACTTAAATACAGATAGCTATATTGAGAAAGAAATACTAGAAAATCTAAATGACATAGTTGATAAAAATAAAGAAAATTTATTTGATAATATAATTATGGAGTATGAGAAGGATGGAAATATATATTCTATTCCTACAGCTTTTAGTATTCCAATAATTATAGGACAAGATGTATCTGATATAAAAGATCTAAATTCTTTAATTTTAAAGTGTGAAGAAAATATAAATGACGAAGAAATAATCTTAAATATATCATCCGCAGAAGAAGTCGTTGATACCTTTTATGATAGTATATCTACTAATATATTAAGAGCTGATAAAAGTTTAAATGTTGAAGCTATAAAGGATTCATTAAATAAGCTTAAAAAAATTTATGATTTAACAGTTACCAATTTATCAGATTATGAAGAAGAGATTATTAAGGATAACAGGCAATATATAGACAATTTTCTTGCGTTATATTTAGTTCATAAAAATGCAGATATAAATATTTCTAATATAAATAGTTATAATGATATTTTATTTTTAAGTGGAGTCAAGAATCAATATAATTGTGAATATTCAGTATGGAATAATAATAATGAGAGTTATTTTAAAGCAAAAAATATTATTTCGGTAAATTCAAATTCTAAAAATAAAGATATAGCTAAAGAATTTGTTAATTCAATATTAAATGGAGGCTTTTATAACACAGAACTTAGCAATTTATCAGTTAATAAAGATGTTTTAAAAAATAATTTATATGAAATTAAAGATTATGACTCTGGAGTTGTCATTATGGATGAAAATGGTGAAGGTGATTCTTTAGAATCAATAAAACTAACAGAGAATGATATTGAAAATATAACAAATTATATTTCTTCACTAAATAAGGTTATTAATAGTAATAGTATTATTTTAGAAAGAGTTAAGAATGAATTTATAAGCTATATTAAAGGGGATATAAATATTGAAGAGGCTATAAATAAAATAAATGATAATTTAGAAATTTATTTATCTGAATAGGGGAAAAGGAAAGTGAGAATTTATGAAAAAAATAATTATAGGAATATTAACTATTAGTTATTTATTAGTTTCATTTATATATTTACAAGTATATTCTATTAATGAATTAGAATCAATATATACAAGTAAGGTAAAAAGTATAAGAATAGATGAATTTGAAAATAGCATAGATAATGAAAATCTATTAAATGAAATAGATAAACTAAGTAAGGATATAGGTATAAATATTTATAAAATAGTATATAATCAGTTAACAGATTCAGAGGATGTGATAATAACTGTATACACTGCTTTAGCAGATGAAAATAGATTAAAAGATAAATTTGATATTAAATATAATGGTTCAAGTGAAAATTTAATTTTAAGTGGAGGATATTTAACATCAGAAAATAAAGAAATTGGAGTTTTTAATAGAGATTTAATTATAAAAATAAAAGGATTAAATGAAGCTGTAAATGAAAATGTTATAGGGGAATATTTAATTCAAACGGATGATATAAATAAATTTGAAAGTATAAAGGTGGAATTTACAGATAGGCTAAAATGTAAATTGTATGATGGAGAGGGAGGTAGTATAACCAATGGAGATAGTATATTAAACACTATAGAAGTAAAGTATTTAATACTAGCTTTAATATTACTAATATCAGTTTTGCTAGCTTTTATATATTATATAATCTTCAGGTATAAAGAGTTTGCTATAAAAAAAATGTTAGGACATTCAGATAGTAAAATAATATTCAAGGATTTATTTAAAGAAATATTAATAATGCATTGTGAAACATTAGTGATATCAGTTTTAATAGTAGGTGTGTACTTATATTATTATAATAAATTAAATTATGTATTAGATTACTTTAAAAATTTAATTATTGTATTAATAATGTTTTCAGTGACTTTAATATTTATAGAAATGGTAGTGTCGTTAAATATAGATAATATAAAAATAAAAAATATGTTAAATAATAAAAAGCCAATGGTACTTATTCAAAGTTTAAATTATATTAGTAAGTTATCATTTTCTATTGTGTTAGTAGCAATAATAATAAATTTACTAGGTAGTTACAATAGTTTAATATATCAAAACAAAAATTTAGAAAAATGGAAAACCACCAATAATTATGTATATGTTAATATGAGTGATAAATATAGGAATATGGAACAAATAACTTGGAATTATAATCAAGGATTAAGGTGTAAGGATTTTTTTAAATACTATAATGATAAGGGCGGACTTCTTATTTCTCCTTCAAACTATATTTTATACAATAGGTTTTATGAAAAAGAAATATTAGAAAATAGAAAAGAATATGATCCTATTGACGGGAATGCTTTAGAAGTAAATGCAGAATATTTAAGGCAAAATCCAATATACGATGTAAATGGTAACGAAATTTTTATAGAAGATGAGTATGGAGATTATTTAATTATATTAGTTCCAGAAAAGTATAATGAAGTTAAAGATGAGTTGTTAGAGCTATATAAAGAAATATATCAGTTTAGGAGATTTATAAATGAAGATATTTATAGTGAATATATGAATATTGAAAAAATTGAACACCCAGATATAAAAATTGAAATTATATATACTAAAAATGGACAAGAATCATTTTTATATAATCCAGAACTAGAAGAAGAAAATCAAAACTCTATTAAAGATGCTATTCATATTGTAATAAACTCAGAAAATATTGGGTCAGATAGTTATCTAAGTTTTATAAGTGGTGGAAATTTCTTTGCAAAAGTTGATGGAAGTATGGAGGGAAGTGCTTACTCTAAAATAGAAGATGATATAAAAAAATTAAATATGGAAAAAGATATACTTAGTGCAAATACATTATATAGCGAGGTTGATTCATATATTTATAAATTAGAAAACACAATTAATGAATATATTATTTCAATGATAATAATTTTAATTTTAGAAATATTATTAACAGTATATATAATAATAAATTATATACAAAGAAATAAATATATTAATGCCATAAAAAGGATAAATGGATATTCATATATAAGGCGACATAATAAATTTATCTTATTAATAGTAGGAACTTGGGGGATAATTTTAATAGGAGGATATATTTTAGGAATGTCATCTACTTTAGAAGGATTAAAAATAATAATTTCTCTTGCAATATTAGAAATATTAATTATATATGTAGTACTAAAAAATATAGAGAATGATGAGATATTAAGTGTTTTAAAAACAAAATAAAGATTAAAGCTGAGGGATATTGAGATGATTATAGAATTAAAAAATATAAATAAAAGCTATAGTAATAGATATTTATTTAAGAACTTAGATTTATTAATTAAAAAAGGGGAAATGGTAGCAATAACAGGGCCTAGTGGTATAGGTAAAAGTACATTGTTAAATATTATTGGGTTGATAGACAAGCCGGATTCAGGAGAAGTAGTAATATGTAGTAATAAAAATCCATTTGATAAAGAAAAGGTAAAACTAAAATTATTTAGGGATAATATAGGATATTTATTTCAAAATTATGCTTTAGTAGATAATTATACGGTAAGTAAAAACTTAGATATTGCTTTAGAGTATGTTAAAAATAAAAATAAGAAGAGGTTAAAGGAAGAAGCTTTAGAGAGGGTAGGATTATTAGATAAATTAAATAATAAGATATTTGAATTAAGTGGTGGAGAGCAGCAGCGTGTTGCTTTAGCAAGATTAATGTTAAAGGAAAAGGAGATTATACTAGCTGATGAGCCTACGGGATCTTTAGATGAAGATAATAGAGATATAATACTAAAGTTGTTAAAGCAATTAAATGATGAAGGAAAGACTATTGTACTTGTAACACATGATAGAATAGTAGCTAATATGTGCAACAGAGAAGTAAATATAAAAGAATTATAAAAAATCTACCTACGGGGTCAATCGAATATAAGATTGACCCCGTAAGTCTATAAAATTTAAAATAAATTCTCTTAAAGTTAAAGAAATGTTAATTTTTGTATTAAATTTATGTGGTACCATAGTTGTATAGAAGATTATGGGTTAAAATTAGGGGGATTTTATGAAAAAAATATTAATATCGATTATGTTAGGAGTATCCATATTTACGTTAGTTTCATGTGGTAATAAAGTAGTTGATGAAAGTCAGCTTAAAGATAAATGTTCAATAGATGAATATCTTGAAAAGGGAGCAACTTTAGAAAATTATTTCGCTGATGGTAGTGCAGAATTATTAGATACAGAAAATGAAAAATTCTTTGTAAGTGAAAATAGTACATATAAGGTTGTATTGAGTGAAGATGGAATTATTTTACCATATATAGTAATAGGTGATACAGCCTATTATTTTGATAGTGAAGTTAGTGAAAAAAAAGTACCTAAAGAATTGAATAAATTAGGTGGAATAAGTGCATTTGGTGGAATTATGGAAGGGGTTTCTAATGATAGTGATGCAGCATTTCGATTTGTTCAAAGCTTAACAGTATATGAAGATGAAAGTGATAATACATTAGTTTATACAAACTATGCTAAAGAAGATGGATATCAAATTTGGAAGAATTATGACGCTATGCAAAAATAAAAATATAATAAGTTTTTAAATAACAGTCAGATATATTAATTGCTATTTAGTAGATAATATATCTGACTGTTATTTATTTATAAGAAAATAATATTTTTAAATATCAATTAACAAGAGTATGAATAAATTTAATTAAGATAGAAAATAATTGTAAATAATAGTAAAGATTATAGGTTTTAAATGGAGGATATTGATATAATGTCACATGTAGTTGGAAAATCAGCATACAAAAGCTTAGAAGAAAGATTAAATAGATTCCCACAAGGGGCCCCTGCCTCAGAAACACTTTATAAAATATTAAAAGTACTTTTCGATGAAAGGGAAGCTGAACTAGTCGCACAACTCCCAATACAAGCATTTACTATAGAAAAGGCTGCAAAGATTTGGAGTGTAAAGCCAGTAGAAGCTGAGAAAATATTAAATAAATTAGCAAGTAGAGCTATTTTATTAGATATGGAGCATGAAGGTAAAAGGACATTTTTATTACCTCCACCAATGGCTGGATTTTTAGAATTTAGTATGATGAGAACTAGGGGAGACATAGATCAAAATTTATTAGCAGAATTATATTATCAATATTTAAATGTAGAAGAGGATTTTATAAAAGACTTATTTTACAGTACAGAAACTAAGTTAGGTAGAGTATATGTACAAGAAAAAGTACTTAAAAATGATAATTTAGTAGAGATTTTAGATTATGAAAGAGCTTCACATATTATAAAAACAGCAAGTGATATAGGGATTAGTATGTGTTATTGCAGGCATAAGATGCAGCATATGGGGAAGGCGTGTGATTCACCTATGGATATATGCATGACTTTTAATGGTACAGCATCATCATTAATTAAATATGGCCATGCAAGAAAGGTTGATGTATCAGAATGCTTAGAACTTTTAGACTTAGCATATGAAAGTAACCTAGTACAATGTGGGGAGAATGTTAGAAAGGGCGTAAATTTCATTTGTAATTGTTGTGGATGTTGCTGTGAAGCTATGCTTGCAGCTAAAAAATTTGGAGTAATGCATCCAGTAGAAACAACTAACTTTATTGCAGAAGTAAATAAAGATACATGTGTAAATTGCGGAAAATGTATAAAAGAATGCCCTGTTGGAGCTATTAAGAGAGTTGTTATAAATGAAGGTACAGCAATGGAGAAAATAGTAGCAGAAGTTGATAAAGACTTATGCTTAGGTTGTGGAGTGTGTGTAAGAAACTGTTTTAATAATAGTATTATGCTTAAATCAAGAGAAAAGAGAGTAATAACTCCAGCAACATCAGTTCACAGAGTTGTACTTATGGCAATTGAAAAAGGTCAGTTACCAAATCTTATTTTTGATAATAGAGGTTTAACAAGTCATAGGGCAATGGCAGCAATATTATCATCAATATTAAAGCTTTCACCAGTAAAGAAGGCAATGGCAAGTGAGCAAATGAAATCAGTATATTTAGATAAATTATTAGATAATAAATAATCTTATAATAACAGATAGTAATAGTTAGTGAGAAAGGCTATAAGGTTTTTAAATTAATATAGTGAATATAAAGTATTTAAAATGACTTTTATTAAAAGTCATTTTTTTATTTGATAAAAATATTGACAAAGAATAAGCTAAGTAATATTATTGTATTAAGGACGTAATACAATAATACAAGAGTGGGAGTTGATACTATGTCATGGGAATTTAAAGATAACAGACCTATTTATACTCAGCTAGTTGAAAAAATTACATTTAAAATAGTATCAGGTGAGTATAAGATAGGTGAAAAGCTTCCTTCAGTAAGAGACTTATCAAGTGAAGCTACTGTAAATCCTAATACTATGCAAAAAGCTTTAACAGAGTTAGAAAGAATAGGATTAGTTTATAGCGTAAGAACAAGTGGGAGATTTGTAACGGAGGATTGTAATATGATTAAAGAAATGCAAACAACCTTAGCAAAAGATGAAATTAAAGAGTTCTTAGAAAAGATGCAAAAAATAGGCTTTGATAAGGAGAAATTATTGAATACATTAAAAGATGTTATGAAGGAGATGGAATAATGGGGGATTCAATATTAGAGTGTAAGGGATTAGTTAAAAGTTATGGATCTAAAACTGCATTAAAAGGAATAGATCTAACTATAAATAGAGGACGTATAGTAGGATTACTTGGACCTAATGGGAGTGGAAAAAGTACACTAATAAAATTAGCTAATGGTCTTTTAACTCCATCAAGTGGAGAAATATTAATTGGAGGAATGAAGCCAGGTGTTGAAACTAAGAAAATAGTATCATACTTACCGGAAAGAACTTATTTAAATGATTGGATGAAGGTAGTAGATATAATAAATTTCTTCTCTGATTTCTATGAAGATTTTAATTCAGAAAAAGCCTATGATATGCTTAAAAAATTAAATATTAATGCTGAGGATAAACTTAAGTCTATGTCTAAGGGGACAAAGGAAAAAGTTCAGTTAATATTAGTGATGAGTAGAGAGGCTGATTTATATTTATTAGATGAACCTATAGCAGGGGTTGACCCAGCTGCTAGAGATTATATATTAAACACAATTATAAAAAATTATAATGAAAATTCAACAATTGTAATTTCAACTCATTTGATTTCAGATATAGAAAAAATATTAGAGGATGTAATTTTTATATCAAATGGTGAAGTATATCTTTCTAAGAGTGTAGATGAGATTAGAGATAAAGAAGGTAAGAGTATTGATAGCTTATTTAGGGAGGTATTTAAATGTTAGGAAAGTTAATGAAGTATGAGTTTAAGGCAACAGCAAGAATATTAATTCCACTTTATGGTGCATTAATAATATTTGCTCTTATAAATAAGATATTTATGGGTGACTTTTTTAATAATAATGATACTATTCTTGGTAATTTACCACGAGTAATTGGTATGATAGTTTATATTTCAACTATGGTAGCTATATTTGTAGTAACGTTATTTATAATAATTCAAAGATATCGTACTAATTTATTATGTGATGAAGGATATTTAATGAACACAATTCCAGTTAAACCATGGAAGAATATTTTAAGTAAGCTTATAGTAGCTTTAGTATGGACAATAGCAAGTGGTATAGTTTCAATTATTTCAGTCATAATATTAGCTTATCAAAAAGGAATAATTTCAGAGATTATATCAGTAATTCCAGAAGTATTTACTAGTATTAATACTAGTATTGGAGCCAATGGCATCTTATATTGTATAGAACTTATATTAATGATGCTTATAGGTGGATTAAGTTCAATATTAATGATATATGCATCATTATCTATAGGAAGTTTATTTCAAAAGGGAAAAATACTAGCTTCATTTGGCGCATTTATAGTTTTAAATATTGCTACTAATATAATATCAACTATAATACAAGTACCAACTATGTTAAGTTTTGGTTATTCAGGAACAAATTTAGAGGGGTTTCCATTTGAGCAACTTCATATGATATTAATAGGATCAACAATAATAGTTGCAGCTTTTGCAATAATATACTTTGTAATTTCAAACTATATTTTAAGTAAAAAGTTAAATTTAGAATAATGTAAAAAAAAATAATATAAGTAGTTGAAATGTTATAATTTGTATAGTAGAATGGTAGTAATAAAATACAGAAGTTAAATTTAGCGTGCTATCAATAACTATTGAGCATTAGCTGAAAAGGATTATTATGTCCTTTTCAGCTTTTTTTTATTCTTAAAATTAAGATTCTATAGATAAATTATATTAGTAATTGCAGAACTGACTCTAGAATTTAAGGTAAGAAGTTATAAAAGTCTCAATATAAGATTTTTTATAGATAATATATTTGAGGTTTTGTTTATATAGATAGCTATTAATATAACTATTAGTTGAGTTATATTTGTTAAATCAAATTTAATTGATAAACAGAGTTGGTATATCATTTTTATCAAATAATAGAGTAGGAGATAATTGTATCCTACATAGCAGAACTATTGAGATTATCTCTTTAATATAGATATTTATAGTTAACTTAGATTATCTTGTTTAAGTATTTATCAATATTTTAATATATGTAAGCAAAAGATAATTAATTTAAATTTACTTTCAAGGGAATTCCTATTAATTTTCTATTTTATTTAATATTTTTTAAAGAAATAAATTAAATTATTGTGGGAGAAGCTTGAAAAGATGAGTTTGTAAAACCTCATAAAACAATATTTTATGGGTTATGCAATAGATTAATAATAACAAAGGGGGAATTTTGAGAATGAAATTAAAAGCTCAAAATTTAAAGAAACTTATGGCTAAAGTAATGACGCTAGTTATGTTAGTTGCATTACTACCAAATCTATTCTTACAAGATGTACAAGCCATAGAAAAACAAGATTCAGGATATGAAATATATCCTATACCTCAAAGTGTAGAATACAATGCCGGGACATTAAACTTAGGTAACGACGTAAATGTTATTTTTGAAGAAGGTATTGATGAGGCTACAAAAAATAGATTAATAGAAGTATTAACTATTAAAAATATTTCATATGAAGTAACTACAGAAGTAAAAAGTGATAAAACAAACTTTTTAGTTGGGTTACATAATTCAAATGGAGTTGTAGATAATTATTTTACAGAAAATAATTTAAATGATAATACTCATTTTGAGAACTTTGATTCTCATATAGTATCAGTAAAAGATAATGTAGTAGCTGTTTTAGGAAAAGATACAGATGCTGCTTTTTATGGAATCACAACTTTAAAATTAATATTTAAACAATTAGAAGGATCTGAAATCAGAAATTTAGTAATTAAAGATTTTTCTGATGGTCAATGGAGAGGATTCATTGAAGGATATTATGGTATTCCATGGAGCAATGAAAACAGAAAGAGCTTAATGGAGTTTGGTGGAGACTTTAAGATGAATGCTTATATCTTTGCACCAAAAGATGATGAATATCACAGCCTTAAGTGGAGAGAATTATATCCAGATGAAAAATTAGCTGAAATAAAAGAGCTAGTTGATGTTGGTACTGCAACAAAAAATAAATTCATATGGACAATTCACCCATTCTTAAAGGATGGAATGGACTTCTCAACAGAAGAAGCATATCAAGCTGAATTAGAAAAAATTATTGCTAAGTTTGAACAATTATACAGCATAGGTGTACGTCAATTTGGTGTACTTGCAGATGATGCTGAAGGTGATGAATCAAACCAAGTAAAGCTTATGGAAGATTTAGAAGAGTGGAGATTATCTAAAAAAGATGTATACAATTTAATCTTCGTTCCTAAAGTATATACAAAAGAGTCTGCTGGTGGGGATGTTAACAATGCTTACTTAAAGACTATAGGTACAATGCCAGAAACTGTTGATATCATGTGGACAGGTGACGTAATTCTTGGTTATGTAACTCAAGATACTTTTGAATTCTTTGAAGAAGCAGTTGGACGTCAAGCATTCATGTGGTTAAACTGGCCAGTTAATGATATTAACTCAAAGAGATTATTAATGGGTAAAGGTGAAATGTTAGATCCTGAAGTTAATAACTTTAAAGGTATAGTAACTAACCCAATGCAAGAAGCACAAGCTTCAAAGGTAGCATTATTTGCAATAGCTGACTATGGTTGGAACAGAGCAGACTTTGATATGGATAAGAGTTGGCAAGATTCTTTCAAATATATAGATGAAGATGCATCTGAAGAATTATATACATTTGCTAAGCACATGAGTGACCCATCTCCAAACTGGCATGGATTAGCTTTAGAAGAATCTGAAGAAATAAGACCAGTTATCGAAGAGTTTAGAAGAAAATTATTCGCTGGAGAATCTATTTTAGAATATAGCAAAGTTGTTTTAGCTGAATATCAAGAAATTTTAAATGCTACAAATAGTTTTGCACAAAAATCTAAAAATGAATTATTAAAGAATGAAATTAAAGGTTGGGTTGATTCATTAAGAGATATAGCTGAATCAACAATTGCATATGTAAATTCAGCAGTTGCTTTAGAAAAAGGTAACTATGATGAAGCAATGAAGTATTATGTACAAGGTGAAGAAGAATATACTGCTTCAAGAACTCATAGAGTTCCTGCAATAAATGATGGACAAACTAGACCAGAACCAGGTACAAAAGAATTAATACCATTTGCAAAAGATTTATCAAGAATAATTAGTGAAAAAGTTAATCAAACAATAAATCCAGATACAAATATATTAACACTTTTACCATATACAAATATGGGACCAAGCTTATATTGGGGACACATTCAAAATATAGTAGATGGAGATAATGCTAGATTATCTTGTATGTGGGTACGTGGAGCTGCTAAAGAAGGAGATTATGTTGCTGTAGAATTAAATCAACCAACAGAAATTAATAACATAATCTTTGAACATGGTGAGCCAGGAGCTGGAGACGGATTTAACTATGTTAAATTCCAATACTCTATGGACGGTAAAAATTGGACTGATTTAAATGGTGAAGCATATGGTCCAAACCTTCAAAAAATAGTTATAGATAATTTAAATGTAACAGCTAAATATGTAAGAGCTATTCCAACTGGTGAAATTTTAAATAACTGGATATCAGTTCGTGAATTCTCAATAAACAAAGATGATGCAGATCATATAATAAGAAATGTTTACACAAATGTTGAAGCATTAGCAGAAAATAAAGTTGATATTTTACCATCTAATGCAACACTTACAGGTTTAAATGATATTACATTAGCTGAAGGGCAATATGTTGGTATTAAATTAAATAAAATTAGAGAATTAACAAATATTACTTCAGAGATTACAAACAGTGATAAGTTAACATTAGAAACTTCTATTAACGGTGTTGAATGGACAGCTGTAGAAGATACAACAAAAACTGTTGCAGCAAGATATGTTCGTTTAATAAACAATGGAAAAGATGCAGTTAAATTTAATGTTACAAATTTAGCATTAGAATATTCAAATAATGATGTTACATTTGATATTAGACCAGCTGCAGAAGCTAAATTTGAGCCAGCTAAATTAATAGATGGTAAATTAAGTACAGCATTTAAACCACAAGTAAATGCTCCAAAAACAGGAAGTCTTGTATACAAAATTTCTGAAAACACAGATATAACTCAATTTACAGTAATACAAAACCCATCAACTACTTCAGATGCAGTTGTTTCTGTAAGAAATGAAAGTGGATGGAATGAAGTTGGTACTTTATCTAAAGCAGTAAATACATTTGATACATCTAACTTAAATAATGTATTTGAAATAAAGATTGCATGGGATGGGGTTGCTCCAACTATTCATGAAATAGGAACTTCAACAAAGAAAGAAGTTTCTGAAGTTAATAAAGAAGAATTAAATTCTTTAATTGCTAAAGCAGAAGCTCTTAAGGCTGATAGCTATACAGAAGCAACATGGGCAGCATTACAAGAAGTATTAGTAAATGCTAAGAAAGTAATGGCAAATCCAGAAGCTACTCAAGAAGAAGTAGATGAAGCTGTAGCAGCTTTAACAAAAGCAATAGATTCTTTAGTTGAGAATCCAACAACTCCAGGTGAAGATAATAAACCAGAAGGCGATAATAAGCCAGGAGAAGACAATAAACCAGGTGAAGGAAATAAACCTAGCGAAGATGTTAAACCAGTACCTCCAACAAATAACGGAAGTAATAAGCCAGGTAAATTACCTAACACAGGATCAGAAGCAGCAGCAGTAGCACTTGCAATAAGTGGAATACTTTCAACAGCTGGTGTATTAACTCTAAAAAAGAAAAATAAATAATCTAATCTAAAAAAATGGGCACTACAAGTGATATAACGTGTAGTGCCTGTTTTATTTTAACTATTCATATTTTTCTAGCTTTTTAATAACTTTATCATAAATATCATCAGCAGCAGAGAAGTCCATCGCTTTAATATAATAAGCTTCTAATTCATCATGTAATAAATGAGCATTATGGATTAAAGAAATACCTTTATTAACTAAATTATAAAATAACTCGGAATTATATTTTATATCATCAAGTTTATCACTAGATAGGCTAAACTTAGTGTAATCAAGAAGACTATAGTCTATACCAGTATAATTAGCTTGATTAATTTCATTATTAGTTATAATACAAGTAGAAACTTCAGGAATAAATATATGCTCGATACGTTCAGGAACAAAAGGATCATGCATATATTCAATGAAATAACCTTTCTTTTGACCACAACTACCTATAAATTTCAAAATATCAGTTTTACCAAATCCAGGTCCACCATTTAAAACATACTTTTTCTTAAAATCAGCGCTTAAAGAATCTGCATAAGTAATTATTCCATCAGGAGTAATTGCAGTAGCAAATAAATGACGTTCATTACCGTAGCCTATCTTATCAGTTTTAAAAATATTATTTTTCAAATTTTCAAGAAGATTAGAAATTTTATTAGAATCTAGAGTTTCATAATTTAAATTACTCCAATCATCATGAATACACTTAGCTGAACCTAAGAATCTATAAGCTCTTTTAAAGTTTTTACCTATTTCTTTGTTTAAAGATATTATTTCTCTTTTCTTTTTAGCAAGCATATCCATATCAAGGGCATCACCCATATTGAGTATTTCATCTACAGCGCCGGGATTAATAGGATCAACTATATGCGGTGAAGTACCATCTAGTAAAGCTATGTTTAATTCTTTAACTAAAACTCCATCTAAAGAATTAGGATCAGAAGAACAATGATGATATTCAATTGTGTAGCCTTTTTGGCTAAAGTGAGCTCCAATCTTTTTCATTAATTGAGATTTACCAGTTCCAGGGCCTCCTTTTATACAAAGGATGCGTTTTGCATCATCTTGTGGAAGTACATATCTATAAAATGAATAGAACCCTTTTGAAGTATTTCCACCTGGGAAAAGATGTCTTTCCTTTAATGTAGACATTAAATCACTCCTAAATAAATATAAGTTGTTCATAATATTTTATTCAATATGTACGAAAAAATGGACAAAATAAAATAAATATTTTCAAAGACTTTAATATTTAATAAATAGAAATAGAGTTTTATGCAAAAAATATGTATAAAAAAATAAAGTGTTAATAAAAAATATACATTTTGTATTTATAAAAAAGCGCAAAAACCCTAAAAATATTCATTGAAAATATAGTATTTATGCATAAATATAAAAAATAATAAAAAATATAAAAAACTATTGCATAAATATGATTATATGGTGTATAATTATACCATAGTCAAGGAAATGTTTTACAAGGAATGATAAGGGGGATTTAAATATGAAAAAAGGATTAATTAAAAAAGTAGTTGCATGTGCATTATTAGGAATAATGACTATGGGGTTTGTTGGATGTGGGGCATCTGATAACAAAACTGCAGCTGGAAATAAAGGGAAAGATTTATTAGATACAATTCAAGAAAAGGGAAAAGTAGTTGTTGGAATGAGTGCAGATTATGCACCTTATGAATTCCACTATATAGATGAAAATGGAAAAGATGTTGTTGGGGGATTCGATGTAGATATAGCTAATGAAATTGCAGATGCATTAGGAGTTGATTTAGTAATTCAAGAAATGGACTTTGATGCGTTAGTAGCAGCATTACCTGCAGGAAAAGTTGATTTAGTAATTTCAGGTATGAATCCTACTGAAGAAAGAGCTAAAGTAGTAGATTTCTCAGAAGTTTATTATAACTCAAAACATGGAATATTAGTAAGATCAGAAGATGCGGACAAGTTTAAGACATTTAAGGATTTAGAAGGATCAAAAGTTGGTGTTCAATTAGGTTCTACTCAAGAGCAAATTGCAAAAGCTGAAATTCCAAATGCTGATTTACAACAATTAGCTAACGTTAATAACTTAATTTTAGAATTAAAAGCTGGAAAAGTTGATGCAATAGTTATGGAAAAGCCAGTTGCAGAAATGGCAGTTAAAACTAACCCAGAATTAGCAGTTGGAGAGCCAACATACGAAGAAAAGACAGGTGGAAATGCAGTAGGTGTTGCTAAAAATAATGAACAACTATTAGCTAAAGTAAATGAAGTTATTAAAGAGTTAAATGAAACTGGAAAGATGGACGAGTATATAGTAAAAGCTAATGAATTAGCTGGAAGTGTAAAAATAGTTGGAGAAGATGAATAGTTAAATTAGATTGTAGAGTTTTGTTTACTAAATTGGGGCTATTTTAGTAAGAATAAACTTTAGAATAAATTATAAAATTTAGTTATAGCAGAGCCTAATGGGGCAAGGCTCTGCTAAATAGTAAATTTTATATAAAAAAGAGGGGGATAAAAAAATGAATTTTGATTTTAGTTTCGTGCCAGATTATATGCCTTATTATTTAGAGGGTGTTAAATATACATTATTAATTTCTTTAATTACAGTACTTTTTGGGGCATTATTTGGTTCTTTATTATTCTTTATGAAGACTTCAAACTTTCATATTTGGAAGATCAAGCCTTTAAAAATAATAGCAGTAGTTTATATTGAAATAATTAGAGGAACTCCAATGCTATTACAAATCTTAATTATGTATGCTGGTTCTAAGATGTTCTTTGGAATAGATTTAAGTCCATTTACATCAGCAATAATAGCAATTGCACTAAATTCAGCAGCATATGTATCAGAAATTGTAAGAGCAGGTATAGAAGCGGTGGATAAAGGACAAATGGAAGCTGCAAGAAGTTTAGGAATGAGAAAAAGTACAGCAATGGTTTTAATAGTAATACCTCAAGCTGTTAAAAATATATTACCGGCAATCGGAAATGAATTCGTTGCAATAATTAAGGAATCATCAATGGCTTCAATAATAGGGGTTAATGAGCTTATGTTTGCATCGAAGGTTGTAGTAGGTTCTACATATAGAGGTTTAGAGCCATATATAGTAGCAGCAGGATTCTACTTTATTATGACATTTACATTAGGTAGAATTATATCTCTTATAGAAAGGAGAATGAAAAAAAGTGATTCACGTTAATAATCTTTATAAAAGTTTTGGAAAAAATGATGTTTTAAAAGGTATAGATGAGCATATTGAGAAGGGTGAAGTTGTAGTTGTAATAGGTCCATCAGGTTCAGGAAAGAGTACATTCTTAAGATGTTTAAATCTATTAGAAGAACCAACTTCAGGACAAATAATATTTGAAGGTAATGATATTACAGATAAAAAAGTAGATATAAATAAAATAAGAGAAAAAATGGGAATGGTATTCCAACAATTTAATCTTTTCCCACATAAGACAGTGTTACAAAATTTAACTATAGCTCCAGTTAAGGTTAAAGGAATTAGTAAAGAACAAGCAGAAAAAAAGGCAATGGAATTACTTGAGAGAGTTGGATTAACTGATAAGGCAAAAGCTTATCCATCATCACTTTCAGGTGGACAAAAGCAAAGAATAGCAATAGCAAGAGCGCTAGCTATGGAACCAGATGTTATGCTATTTGATGAACCAACTTCTGCATTAGATCCAGAAATGGTTGGTGAAGTTTTAAGTGTTATGAAAGATCTTGCAAAAGAAGGAATGACAATGGTAGTTGTTACTCATGAAATGGGCTTTGCAAGAGAGGTTGGAGATAGAATTTTATTTATGGATAATGGGAATATAGTAGAGCAAGGAACTCCAGAAGAAATATTCCTAAATCCCCAAAATTCAAGAACAATAGACTTTTTATCAAAGGTATTATAATTAATATCTTTAAGGTAATAAAAAACTCCCAGTATCCTATGGATACTGGGAGTTTTATTTGCCTAAAAGGCATTTTTTATTACAATTGATGCGTAATAAAGACATTAACCATATAATAAACTAATAGTAGAAGTAATAACATTGGAGGATATATGAACAAAATCTTTAGTTATGATTTCTTAAAGCTAGAGTTTAGGGATATATATGAAGATATAGAAGAGTTAAAGAAAAAGACAACTCATGATGATATAGAGGAAAGTATTAATGCTATAATTGGTGATATTATTTATTATATATATAAGAAAAATAATATATTATATGATGAGAAGCTTAATTGGGAAAAAAGATTAAGGCTACTAAAAGAAATAAATATAATACCCGCTGATATATTAGAAAAGATTAGATTATGGGCTGAGAAGATTAGAGTAAACTATTCTAAATGTACAGCTTCTGAAGATGAACTTTCAGAAATGAAAATGTTATATGAGATTTTAGCTTGGTTTGTTACTAATTATGGTGAAGAAAACTATTCTTTAATATTAGGAGGTTTATTAGAATCGGAAAAAGAGATATTTAAAAAGTATTTGCCAGAGAAAAAAAATGATATAGAAAAAGTTGCAGGAAAAAATGTTGAAAATATAGTAGAAGAATCTCCAGCTAAAGAAGAGATGGTTCGTTTGCTTCTTGAAAAAGGTGAGAATTATTATTTTGGCAGAGGTGTTAAAAAAGATAGTAAAAAAGCCTATAAATATTTTTTAGATGCAGCAAAATTTAAGGATGAATATGCAGAAACTTATCTTGGGTTATTTTATGATAAAGGTATAGGCGTAAGTAAAAATTATGAAATTGCATATCAATGGTATTATAAAGCTGCAATAAAGGGGAATGCTTTTGCACAATATTCCTTAGGTGTATTATTTTCAGAAGGAAATGGAGTTATTAAGGATAATAACAAAGCATTTATGTGGTTTCAAAAGAGTGCAGAAAATGACTATGTAGGTGCATATTATCAATTAGGACGTGCTTATTATAATGGCTTGGGTGTAGATAAAGATGAGGAAAAAGCCTTTAAGTGGCATAAGAAAGCTGCTGAAAACAACCTACCAGCATCACAATATGCTTTATCATTAATGTATAAAAATGGAGAGGGATGCGAGGAAAATCTAGTAAGTGCATATTATTGGGTTGAGAGAGCGGCAGAAAATGATTATGAGGATGCTTACTATATAATAGGAAGATCTTATTTAGAAGGTATATGCTTAGAAGTTAATTATAAAAAGGCATATTACTATTTAAGTAAAGGGTATTTATCTTTAGACACAAACTGTATAGAATCTCTCGCAGAAATGTATTTAAAAGGTCTTCATGTAAAGAAAGATGTATATAATGCATTAGAACTATATAACAAAGCAATTGAGTTTGGCGATAGAAGTATATATTTCAAGGTTGGAAAAGTATATGAAGATGAAGGGCTAATTAATCAAGCTATTTTAATATATGGACAAGGACATGAAGAGGGAAATTTAAAGTGTACACAAAGGTTAGGAATAATATATTACAATGGAGAATGCGTTGAAAAAAATCTAGAAAAGGCAATGGAATATATGGAGATAGCAGCAGCTAAAAAAGAGCCTCATGCCATGTATGTTTTAGCAGTTGCATATTATAGATTAAATAAATTTGGAGATAAGACAAGTGATATTGTTAAAGCCTTATTAAAGGAGGCATATGAATTAGGTTCACCTTATGCAGCAGATTATTTAGCTTGTATAATGATTACTGAAATAAAAGAGGGAAAAGATGTTAATAAAAATGAGCTTGTAACTTATATAAAATTTGGAGTAGAAAATGAGTTAAAGGAATCAATATTTAAGTATGGATATATATATGAAAAGGGAATTGGAATAGAGCAAAATTATGAAAAAGCTTATTATTACTATACTTTAGCAGCTGAAACTAAATATGTTAAAGCCATGATTAAGTTAGGAGATTGGTATAAATTAGGAATATTTTTAAGTAGAAATATAGACTTAGCAATTAAATGGTATGAAAAAGCAGCCAAAGAAAATGATATTGAAGCAACAGAAAAATTAATAGAGATATATGAGAAGGGAATTGGAGGCAGAAGAAGTGATATAAAAGCTATATACTATGTATTTAAGCTTATAGATTTAGATGCATTAAAGGGAAAAGAAAAGCTTGTATATTATTGTTTTAAGGGAATAGGTGTTGAGGAAAACAAAGAAAAGGGATATGAATTAATTGATGAAATTAAAGAAATAGATGTTGGAACATCAAAATATATTAAGGGATATTTAGGGGAACAGGGCTTAATAGATATAGATAAAGATGAGATTATACAATTATATAGAGATGGAATAGAACTTGGTAATTTAGAGTGCTATGGACAGCTTGCAGCGTATCTATATAATAATAAATTAAATGAAAACAATAAATATAAAGAAGCATTTGAAATTTCAATGGAAGGACAAAGTTTAGGAGTAAACAAATGTAAATATATTTTTTTAAAAGATAAATTAAAGGAAGTTCAAAGTAGTGGAATAGTTACTGTGGAGGAATTAATAATTGTTAAAAAACTTGGAAAGCTTATAATTTGTGGAGTTTATGAGGTAATTAATGATTTAATTGAGTGGTACAATACTAGAAGACCACAAGATAAAACAATTTATTATGATTTGCAAGAGAAGGCTATATATTTTAATGTTATTAAGATTGAGGAAAGACTTCAATAAAATAAACGACGAGGCAAAAATTAAACCTCGTCGTTTATTTTAAATACACAGTAAAAAAAGTTAGTATTATAGAGTTATCTCAGTAATGAGAAAAGGCTATATTACTATAATTTATGTTAAGTGTTAGAAGAATGAGCATATAAATTTTTTTAGTTAATGATTAATATATACATAGCATATATTAATCATTAACTATTGTTTCTCTATTTACTTTAAAAATAAAGGGAGTTCAAAGTAAAAATAGAAACGGTTCCAAAAAAGTGTGAAATTTTTTTGATTAAATTGTTTGGTATAAAATATTTTATTTATAGTTTGTGGAAGTTATGTAAATAATTATAAAGTAAATTCCTCCAATATTCCATTGGAGGAATTTACAAAAATAATATAATTAATGAAGCGTTATTTTTTTATTAATTTCTTTTTATTTATAATACTAGAACCACCAGCTAAAGATAATAATCCAGTGAATAAAAATCCTAAACTACCCATATCACCTGTTTGAGGTAATTTATTAGGTTTAGATCCATTAGAGTTATCAGTTGAAGGCTTATTAGGTGTATTTGGATTTAACGTTGTGTTATTATTCTCAATTTTAATTTTTACAGTATCGGTAGTAATTGCACAAGTGTTACTTATATCTGCATTTTGTAGTTTTAAAGTAGCTTCATAGGTTCCATTAGGATATTTACTAAGTTCTTCACCAGAAACAACATTTCCGTTTACTATGAACTCTAAAGTATGTCCAGGATTTAATTCATCGCGTAAATCCGTAGAGTTATAAGTATCTATAGTTTTAATTTCTACAAGGCTATTTAAGTATTCTTTGTCGGTTAAATTCTCTTTAGATAAAGTAATATCATTATTCTTTAAAATTAGTTGTTTGTAAAAATTATCTTCTACAAAAAATATATTACCTATTTTAACTATTGAATCTGCAGAACCTTTAATAGAGGTTAGTTGATTAAAAGATAAAACTAAATTAGATAAATTTGTTAAATTGTTTATTTTATCACTTATATAATATAAATTGCATCCAAATAAATAAAGGTTAGTTAAAGAAGTAATATTAAACACATTATCTAAAGATTCTTGGATATTAACATTATATGATAAATCTAAATAAGATAAATTTGAAAGAGTGTTTAATTTATCAGAAATATAAGTAAGTCCATTATTGGCTAAAGAAAGCTCCTCTAAACTCTTTAGTTCAAATATCTCTTTAGGAATTGTTCTAAATTTATTGTCATTAATATTTAGAGATTTTAAATTAGTATATTTAGTTAATAATTGAGGTAAATCATTTAAATCTTGATTTGTTAAAATTAATGTTTCTACTGTAGCTAAATCCTCAAAAGTTATTTCTGATATATCTTTACCACCTAAAGCATTAAAAGTAGCTGCCATTAAAGGGGTACATTCTTCCCAATATTCAATTGGAACTATTCCAGTTGCATTTTCGGGTATATTAATATCAGGTTTATTTTCATCTTCTTCAAGATCTACATTACCAACTAATATTTTAAAAGTTTCACTTGTTTCAGAAGCCTTATTATTTATATCGCTTCCTTGTATTTTAAATTTACCAGTATAAACACCTTCATCAAGCTTAGATAGGTCTTCTGGAGTTACAACCTTATCATCAATCATTAAATCAAGTTTAATTCTTTCATCTAAAGGTTGTGTTGTTCCGTAAAATGGTGATAAAAGTTTATAAACATAAACAAACTCTCTATATCTTTCGGTTGAAATTACTTCATTAACATCTAATCTTAAAGGATTTTCTTCTAATCTTAATTGGGCATTATAAGGGAAGCCATAATAAGACTGATCTAAAAAGTTGTTATAACAAATTAAATTTTGATTTGTTATTTCTGGACTGGAATAAACTTGATTATTAGTTATATTAAGCGTAAATGGTATTTTATCTCCATCCATATTTGAAATACTATCAGGAAGTGTAACTAAATTATTATTACTTAATACTAAATCCTCTAAACTTTCTAGCTTTAAAACTTCAGTAGGGAATTCAGAAAAGTTATTTTTATCGAATCCTAAATATCTTAAAGAAGTCATATTACTAATACTAGTTGGTAAGCTAGATAAATAATTTTCAGATAGTTCTAAGGAAATTAAATTAGATAGATTATTTATATCTTTAGGTAATTCATTTAATTCACATTGAGATAATTCTAAATACTTTAGATTAGATAGTTTTAAAATAGAATTTGGAATGGAATAAAAGTTATTTCCATTTAGATATAGGGCTTTTAAATTAACTAAATTAGCAATACTCTCTGGAATAGTAGATAAATTATTATTAGATATATCTAACTCCTCAAGAGAAGTTAATTGTGATAAAACATCAAAAAAATTATCATAATCTGACCCTGAAATACAAAGAGGAGCATTTAGTGAAACTAGAGAAGTGAATTTTGAAATTATTTTAGGTAGACCTGAAATACTATACGATAAATCAAGCATCTTAATTTTTTTTAAGTCACCATAAGTAATTTTGTTTATATCAGAAACTCCAGTTTTAGAAGTAACTTCATCAATCAAATAAGAATTATATTCCCAAGCGGCATAAGGAACTAAGTCACTATCGTTAACATCCGTATTTTCATCAATACTTTCGTCTGGTGTTTCTATTGGAATTTCAAGTGATGGCTTACTAGGTTCTTCTACTGGAGTTTCAACAGGGATTCCTGTTATTTCTTCATTAGGATTAGTTTTATTGGAATTTATGGATTCATTAATTTTATCGTTTTCAGGGTCGTTAGTATTTTCATTATCTAATATATCATTTGTTTCATTATTAATTATTATGTTTTCATTTTCTTCAAATATAGTATTTTTATTACCCTCCAATGTTGTAGCATTAACTAACGGTGGAGTTTGATTACTAATTATTACGCTAGTTAATAGTAAAGCCATAATTTTTTGCTTATTCATATTTATCCCCCTTTTTAATTGTAAAAAATATACAATAATTATTATAACATGTGTATATTAAATGTAAAACTGTAAAAAATACAACAAAAAAGATATATGATTAAAAATAATCATATATCTTTTTTTTATAAAGCTAAATCAACAGTAATAACACATTTGTATTCAGGTGATTTTTCTTTTATATCATTTTTAATATTAGATAATAACTTAGCAGAACTATCCTCATTAGCTAAACAAGTAGGAGAAACTTCAATATCAAAAATAAGATTTTTCTTATCATGGTCTCCAACAACTCTAAAATCATGGAAAGATTTAATTTCTTTGTATTTGCTAAGCACATCTTGTACCATGTTTCTAGCCTCAATTATTTCATCAGTATCAACACAAATAGGATCCATATGAATAACTAAATATATGTTTAGCTTTTTAGAAATTTCCCTTTCAGCAGTATCAATAATATGGTGAATTTCCATAATATCAATGTTGCTAGGAATTTCAGCATGGATGGAAGCCATAATTCTACCAGGACCATAATTATGAACAATTAAATCATGAATTCCAGTTATATTTTCATAAGACATAACCATATCTGTAATATTACTAACTAAAATTGGATCAGGTGGTTCTCCAAGTAACGGACTTAAGGTTTCCTTGATAAGTGAGAAACCAGAATAAACAATAGCTAAAGCTACAATAATACCAATATAACCATCTATAGGTAAAGTAGTAAACTTAGATATTAAAAATGAAATTACAACTGTAGTAGAAGTAAAAACATCTCCCATAGCATCAGTTGCAGTAGCTTTTAAAGTAGAAGAATTAATTTTATTACCTATGGATTTATTAAATTTAGATAGCCAAAACTTAAAACCTATAGAAATAAGTAATAATATAAATGGCAATAATTCAAAAGTTACTGGCGTAGGGTTAATAATCTTTTGAAATGAAGTTTTAACAAATTGTAATCCAACAAGCATAACCATGAAAGATACTATCATTGCAGTTATATATTCAATACGTCCATGTCCAAAAGGATGCTCAGCATCAGCAGGCTTATTTGCCATTTTAAAGCCAACAATAGTTATAATTGAAGATGCAGCATCAGATAAATTATTAAATGCATCTGCTAATATTGAAACAGAATTAGAAAATAAACCAACAGCTAGTTTTATTATAAATAGCATTAAGTTAGTAATTATTCCAACTACTCCGGCAAGATTAGCATATGCACCTCTTACCTTTATGTCTGAAACATTTTCTGAGTCTTTAACAAATCTTTTAACTAAAAAGTTTGAAAACATAAATATCCTCCCATTTTTATTTTAATTAATATAATTATCTATATTAATAGTATGTTATTTTTTTTAGCAATTACGCTTATTACAATATGCTAATTTAATCCAGGATAAAAGTCAAATTAATATATAGATATTCTCTTATATTAAAATGTTGTTATTATAAAAATACCAACGTTTTAATATAACAGAAGCATAAATAGGAATAATAGTATGTATAAAGCTATTAAGTAAATGAGTTGTGAAAAAATAGCAAATGAAGTATATTAGATGTATATATATAGTAAAGGAGTAAAAGACTATGGAAAAAAAGTTAGCATTAGAATTAGTAGACTTTTTATATGATAGCCCAAGTGCTTGTCATGGGGTAAAAGCAACACAAAAAATATTAGATGAAAATGGATTCGTTGAAATAAAAGAAACTGATAAATGGGATTTAAAATCTAAGGGTAAATATTATGTTATAAAAAATGATTCAGCATTAATTGCTTTTGAAGTTGGTACTGGAGATATAGAAGAAACAGGACTTAGACTTATAGGAGCTCATACTGATGTTCCAGGTTTTAGAATAAAACCAAATCCACAAATGATTTCAGAAGGAAAATATGTTAAGTTAAACACTGAAGTTTATGGTGGACCAATACTTCATACATGGTATGATAGACCACTATCAATAGCAGGTAAAGTATCATTAAGAGGTTCATCACCATTAAAGCCTGAAACAAGATTAGTTAATATAAATAAACCATTATTAATAATTCCAAGCTTAGCAATTCATATGAATAGAGAAGTTAATGATGGATATAAAATAAACAGACAAGTAGATACACTTCCTTTATTAGGACTTATTAATGATAAGTTAGAAAAAGAAGATTACTTAATGAATATAATTGCAGAAGAACTTCAAGTTAATAAAGAAGATATATTAAACTTCGAGTTAGGTTTATACGAATATGAAAGAGGATCATTAATTGGTATGAATGAAGAACTTATTTCTTCAGGAAGATTTGATGATTTATGGATGGTTTTCTCTGGAATCAAGGCTTTAGTTAATAGTAGAGAAAACGTAGCAACAAAGGTTATGATTTGTATAGATAATGAAGAAATAGGAAGCTTAACAGCAGAAGGTGCTAATTCAACATTATTAAACAACATATTAGAAAGAATTGCTTTAGGCTTAGGTAAGGATAGAGAAGGATATTATAGAGCATTAGCTAATTCTATAATGATTTCTGCTGATTTAGCTCATGCTGTTCATCCTAACTTAGGTGATAAGCATGATCCAACTAATAGACCTGTACTTGAAGGTGGTCCAGTATTAAAGATAGCTGCTTCAGGAAGCTATAGTACTGATAGCTTTAATGGTGCTGTATTTGCAGGTGTATGTGAAGCTGCAGGAGTACCATTCCAAAAGTTTGTTAACAGATCAGATGTTAGAGGTGGAACTACAATAGGCCCTGTAACAGCTGCAAACTTAACTATTCCTGTTATTGATATGGGAGCTCCAGTACTTGGAATGCACTCTATCAGGGAGTTAGCAAGTGTTAAGGATAATTATTATACTGTTAAAGCATTTACTGAATTCTTTAGCCTTTAATTAGTACTTTTATATATTAATATAAAAATTTGAATTTTAGATAATGATGATATATTTAGTTAAAACTATAATTAAATATATCATCATTTTTTTGATAAGATAAATTTTAAGTTTTAAAATAAGCTTTTGCTAGTTGTAATTATTTTATTAACGAAAGGTTGCTTTACCATCTTCATCAAAATCGAAAGTGTTATTTTCGGTATCCATTAGTTTTTTGCAATCAGCGATAGAGAAACTAGAAGAAATTTTATTTATAGAATCTGCATCTATATAATTACTATTTATTAAAAATTCAATATCGGTATTATTTTCATCAGTATTAATTTTATGGCTTACAGCTTCATAAGCAGTAACAGCATTTTTAGCTTGATTTAAAACAGTAACCTTTTTAGCTTCTGTGATATAATTTGAAAACTTTGGAACAAAAGCAGCAGATAAAATAGCAATAATAGCTAAAACAGCAACAAGTTCAATTAAAGTAAATCCTTTTTTCTTTTTCTTTTTTGATTTAAAAAATATCTTATTAAATTTCATATTGATCAAATGTTTCATTGGTCAACTCCTTATTAAAATTTTTTTATTTCATGAAATAATTCTTTAGGAGTATCACCGATAAATAAATCATATATTCAAAAAAAGATGAAAAAAATTATAAAACTCATATTTTTGTAAAAAGTTATAAAAAAATATGAATAAATTAATATAAAAAAGGATAAAACAATAATAGAGATAACAAATGATAAAAAATATTGTTTATAAATTTTAAGCTTAAGTGAATATGATATGTTTGTTGTATTCAATGTTAATTTTAAAGTTTATACGTTATCTCTTTTAGGATTTTGATCTATTTCTTTCAAAATACATAGTATACAGAGTTATTTTTATAAAATAACAGCGATATTAATTTTTGAAAGGTGCTTATTTATATTTAAGAAAAGCTTTATAAGGACACATGATGGTTCGAGATAGTATTTTAATATTAACTGTGATTAATATTAAGCATAACTTCGGATATTTCTATTTAGACATACTGCAATAAGAATGATAAAGAAATTTATCAGGAGATGACTAAAGTTATGTGCAATACGCTTGTCAACAAGTCATAGAGGATAAAGGACTATCTTTAATATAAATATAGTAATTCAAGCTTATAGTTTTAATGATATGTATATTATTGAAAAATAAAGCTTAAAGAAAATAGATTCAAAATCCTTTAATTTTTTTGAAAATAAAAATAAGTAGTGAAAGGCTATTAATATATAGCTTTTCACTACTTATTTATTTTAAATGTATGCAAACTCAAATTTATAAGAATAAAGGTTTAGCTATTAAACCTGATTCATAAGCATAGATTATAGCTTGTGTTCTATCCTTAACATTTATTTTTATAAATATATTACTGATATGTTTCTTAACAGTATTTTCACTTATATTAAGATTTTTAGAAATCTCAAAATTACTTAAACCGTTAGATAATTGAGATAAAATCTCTAATTCTCTTCTAGTTAGGGGACTTCCTAAACTATTTTTACCCGTAATAGTCGCAGCAGGCTCATCTTCTACTAGTCTATATAATAATTCCCTGTCGTAGAATTTAGTTCCAGTAGATATCTTATGAAGAGCATAATTTATATCTTCTTGAGCAAATGTTCCTAACATATAGCCATCTATATTTAATTTAGATACTTTAAAGAACATGTCCTTACTTTCATTAAAATCAACGATTAATAATTTAAGCTTAGAATAGTTATCCTTAATAGATAAAATATTGTCTATTATTCTTAAGTCTTCTTTAAATAAAGTAATGATTAGAATAGTATCTTCTGAATCATTTATTAAATTATTATCAGGATTGTCTAATGTTTTAAAACAATCATCAATAGAAGTAAAAGAGGTGATGCTTGGATACTTCTCTCTTAATATTGATTTAATTCCCTCATGAATAACTTGATATTTACATAGTATAGAAACCTTCATTTAATCACCCTTTTCACCATTTTCAAACTTCATATAATTTCTATTAAAATTATACAATTAAAAAATGTAAAAGTCTATGTTTAATTACATTAAATACCAAAGTTTATTCTACGGAAGTATTAATCAATGGTATAAGTAGTAATTATAAAGAGTAATTATAAAGTAGTAATACTTAAGAATAGGAATTTAAAAAAAATGTAAAAATTAAAAAATAGAATAATAAAGAATAGTAACTCTAAATAATTTTAAAAATAATAGCTGAAAAAGTTTACGACTAAAAGTACTAAAAAACTACAAAAAACAGCAAAAGTATATTTTGGTATTCAATAATAATAATATGTAACGTACATAAAAGATTGTAGAAAATGTTTACAAAAGGTGAAAATTAATACTTAAGTATTAGTAAATAATAGAACTAAAGTATAAATAGAGCATTATACAAGGTATTAATTAAAGTGTTACTGATTTTTATGAGGATTAGCATAGAACCAATAGATTATTTACTGCCAAATGATGTCAATATATAATTTGTATTGAGAATAAATGGTAAATATGTAGTAGGGGAGTAATCTAAGTAGTAATAAGTAGTATACATATTTAGTAATAATTATTAGGGGGGGACTAATAGTGCAAGATTTATCAATAATGAATCTAAGCAGAAGAAATAAAAATATAATATTACTACTAATTGACGTATCAATAATAATATTATCATATTTTATAGCAATTATATTAAGCAACAATATGGATAATATAGTTTTAAATTTAAGCATAACATTACCTATTGCAATAGTTACTTATATATTATTTTTAAAAATATGTAGAATGTATAGTTGTATTTGGGTTAACGCAGGTTCATATGAGTTTATGCAATCAATAGTTGCAGCAGGCTCAGGTTGTATAGTAAGTACAATATTAATGTCAATTATACCAAATACAGTTTTATCAATAACTAATGTTACGGCAGGAATATTAATAATGGTTTCCATTACAGGGGTAAGGCTATCATTAAGAATAATCACTAGGTTTATAACATATTCTGTGGCAGATAGAACTGATGGAAAATACAATGTTTTAATTATAGGAGCTGGTGATTGTGCATCATCAATTATAAGTGAAATAAGAAAAGAAAAAAGTGAACAATACAATATTATAGGAATTATAGATGATAATAAATCAAAATTAAATAGCTTTCTAAATGGAGTAAAAGTATTAGGAAGTAGAGAAAACATAGAAGAAATAGTTGAAAAAGAAAATATAGATCAAATATTATTTGCAATTGCAAAGATAAATGGTGAAGAAAAAACAAATATATTAGATATATGTAATAGCACAAAAGCGAAGGTTATGGTTATTCCAGGTTATTATCAGCTTTTAGAAGAAGGTATATCAATTAATAAAATGAGAGATGTAGATTTAAGAGATTTAATTGGTAGAGAAGAAGTTAAGTTAGATAAATCAGGAATAGAAGAATATATAAATGATAAGGTTGTTTTAGTAACTGGAGGCGGTGGTTCAATAGGATCAGAGCTATGCAGACAAATAGCCAAATTTAATCCAAAGTTACTTTTAATACTAGATATATATGAAAATAATGCATATGATCTTCAAAATGAATTAAATTATAAGATGCCAGAATTAAATAAAAAAGTAATAATAGCATCAGTAAGAGATAAATCACGAATAAGTCAAATAATAAGTGCATATAAACCAAATATAATATTCCATGCTGCAGCACATAAGCATGTACCTTTAATGGAAGATAATCCATCAGAAGCAATAAAGAATAATGTAATAGGAACATTAAATATGGCTCAGCTTGCTAGTCAATATAAGGTAGAAAAATTTGTTTTAATTTCAACAGATAAGGCAGTAAATCCTACTAATGTAATGGGGGCAACTAAGAGGCTTTGTGAAATGATAGTGCAAGCTGTTAATAATGAAAGAGGAAATAAAACAGATTTTGTTGCAGTTAGGTTTGGTAACGTATTAGGAAGTAATGGGTCAGTAATTCCATTATTTAAGAAGCAAATTAAAAATGGGGGACCTGTAACTTTAACGCATAAAGATATAACTAGATATTTCATGCTAATTCCAGAGGCAGCACAACTTGTACTTCAAGCTGGTGCATATGCAAATGGTGGAGAAATATTTGTATTAGATATGGGAAAACCAGTTAAAATTTATGATTTAGCAGAAAATTTAATTAGACTTTCAGGATATACCCCAAATAAAGATATAAAAATAAAAATAACAGGACTTAGACCTGGGGAAAAACTATATGAAGAGCTATTAATGAATAATAATAACTTAAGCAAAACAGCACATAATAAAATATTCATAGACAAGCCAGAAACTATATCACTAAACAAAATAATAAGACAAATAGATGATTTAGTATTTGTTGCAAAGCTAGGCAATAAAAATATGTTAAAAGATAAGTTAAAAGAACTAGTTCCAACATATAATTCACCAGATGTATATAACAATAAAAGGATATTAGAAAAAGCAGCGATTACTGCAGGGGGTATAGAGTAATGGAAGGATTAAAGACTAAGGTAAATAAAAAAATATACTTAGCATCACCACATATGGGATGTTTAGAAAAAATATTTGTAAATGAAGCTTTTGACACAAATTGGGTAGCACCACTTGGACCTAATGTAAATAACTTTGAAAAGGAAATAGCTGAATATGTAGGAGCAAAGCATGCATCAGCATTGATTTCAGGGACTTCTGCAATACATTTAGCAATTAAGCTATTAGGAGTAAAAGCTGGAGATATAGTTTTTTGTTCATCATTAACTTTTGCAGCAAGTTGTAATCCAATTATTTATGAGGGGGCAGAGCCAGTATTTATAGATTCAGAATATAAAAGCTTAAATATGTCTCCGACAGCTTTAAGAAAAGCATTCGAATATTATTCAAAAAAAGGAAAATTACCAAAAGCAGTAATAGTAGTTCATCTTTATGGACAATCAGCTGATATGGATAAAATAATGGCTATATGTAATGAATACAATGTACCAGTAATAGAGGATGCAGCAGAATCTCTTGGTGCAACTTATAAAGGGAAACAAACTGGGACAATAGGAAAGTATGGAATATATTCATTTAACGGAAATAAGATAATAACTACATCGGGTGGAGGAATGCTTATTTCAGATGATGAAGAAGGAATAAAAAAATCAAGATTCTGGGCAACTCAATCTAGGGATAATGCAAGATATTATCAACATACAGAGCTTGGATATAACTATAGAATGAGTAACATAGTTGCAGGAATAGGAAGAGGTCAAATAAGAGTACTAGGTGAAAGAATAGAAAAAAAGAAATATATATATGAAAAATATAAGGAAGCCTTTAGTGATATTTCTGATATAGAAATGGCCAATATATGTGAATATGGTAAACCAAATTATTGGTTAAGTGTTGGAATATTAAATAATGAAGTAAAAGTGAAACCACTTGATATTATTTTAGCTTTAGAAGAAGAAAATATTGAGTCAAGACATATATGGAAGCCGATGCATATACAACCTTTCTATGAGAAATATAATTTCTTTAAGGACGACAATAGTGAAAAAGGAAGTATTTCAGAAGATATTTTTGAAAGAGGAATTTGTTTACCTTCTGATACTAAGATGACTGATGAAGAGATAGAAAGAGTTATTAGAATTATTAGGGGGATTTTTAAATAGATATAGTTTTTAGTTATGGGGGTAAGGACTATAAGTTATAAGGGAATGGGGAAGTATAAATGCTTGTTAAAAGATTATTAGATCTTATTATATCATCGGTGGTATTAATTATTTTATCTCCACTAATGCTAATTATTTATGTATTAATATTAATAAATCTTGGTGGTCCAGCTTTCTTTGTACAAGAAAGAGTTGGTAAAGATAATAAAGTATTTAAAATGATTAAGTTTAGAACAATGAAGGACTCAAGAGATAAAGATGGGAACCTACTTAGTGATAATGAAAGAGTAACTAAGTTTGGGAGTTTTTTAAGGAGTTTTAGTCTAGATGAATTACCAGAACTTATAAATATTATAAAGGGTGATATGAGTTTAGTAGGACCAAGAGCTTTATTAGTTCAGTATCTTGAATGTTACAATGATGAACAAATTAGAAGACATGATGTTCTTCCAGGTCTTACTGGATGGGCACAAATAAATGGAAGAAACTCAATTACTTGGAGTGAAAAGTTTAAGCTTGATGTTTGGTATGTAGATAATTGGTCACTTTGGCTTGATATTAAGATTTTCTTTTTAACTTTTTGGAAGGTAGTTAAAAGAGAAGGTATTAATCAAAGTGAGACTGTTACTATGGAATATTTTAATGGAAGTAACTAGACAATAGAATATGAATGATTACTTTACTAAATTATGAACAGCTGACAGGAGGATGAAGATGGAAGAAAAATTGATTAATTTTGAGTTTGAAGAAGTGTGGTATTTGTTTAAAAAAAGATTTTGGATAATTATTGTTATTACAGCAATTACAACGACTTTAGCAGTATTAAAGGTAGCAAATTTACAGCCAACCTATAGTGCAAATGCTAAGGTGTTCATGGGAAATAGTAATGATATGCTTGATATTTACTCACAAGAAGAATTAAGTTATTATTCACAATTCATAACTATATTTAGTGAAATATCTAAAATAGATGGTTTTTTAGATGATGCCTTAAAGAAACATAAAATTGATAAAACATCTCTTGAAGTTGCGTCAGCATTAAGTTTTTCATCTTCAGAAAATACTCCAATAGTTAATATAACTTATTCAAGTTATACAGATAAGCAAATGGCAGAAACCTTAGATGCAGTATGCGATGAGTTATTAGATAAGGTTAAGGAAATAATGCCAGGAACAAATCCTAATATATTAAGTGAAGCTAGAGTAACTACTATATATCCAAATAAAAAGAAGCTTCCTATTATAGCATTTGCAGCAGGAATAATTTTATCAATTGGATTAATTTTAGTTTTAGATTATTTAGATAATAGAATAGTCTCTAAGAAACAGTTAGAAAAAATAATACCAGTGCCTGTACTAGGAAGTATACCAGTAGTAGAAAAAGAGTTTAGAAAGGAGTGTAAAAATGTTTGTAGCAAAGGAGATGCCGAGGTCACTGTCAGCGGAAGCTTATAGAAGCTTAAGAACTAGTATTAAGTTTTCTTCTATAGATAAACCAATAAAGACAATAGTAGTAACAAGCTCTATAATGGGTGAAGGAAAATCAACTGTTGTAGGAAACTTAGCACATGTTTTAAATCAAGATGGAGCAAGAGTTTTAGTAATTGATTGTGATCTTAGGAAGCCTTCTATGCATTACAACTTTTTTATAACAAATAGAGAGGGATTAACAGATGTATTAGTTGGGAATACAGATTTGAAAAGTGTTATTAAGAAGATTGATAATTCATTGTTTTTAATAACTGCAGGGACAATTCCTCCTAATCCATCAGAAATATTAGGATCAAAATCAATGCAAGATTTAATAAATGAGTTATCTATTAACTTTGATTATATAATTCTTGACACGCCACCTATACTTCCAGTAAGTGATGCTTTACTTTTAGCATCAAAGGCAGATGCAACCTTAATTGTTGTTAAGGCTAGAAAAACTAAAGAAAATATGATTAAGCAAACTTATGCTCAGCTTATAGAGGTTAGAGCTAACATTATAGGTACAGTTTTAAATGCGTGTGATAAGTCTTTAGATAATAAGTATTATGGATATTATGATGAGGGTAAAAGTAGTAAAAAGGGTAAGAGATTTAAGAGAAAATAAAGAAGGGTAATAATCATGAAAAATATAGTCATCATAGGTGCAGGTGGAGTAGGAAGAGAAACATCATTAATAATTCAACAGATAAATGAGTTAGAGCCAACTTGGAATTTAATTGGATTTATTGATGATAATCAAGAAAAATGGGGAAAAGTAATTAATGGTTACTCTGTTATTGGAGGAATAGATTCTTTAGAATTTTTAACGCCGGATACTTATGTAGTTATAGCAATAGCAAATTATGAAGTTAAAAAGAACATAGTAAATAAAATAAATAATAAATTAAAGTTTGCAACTATAATTCATCCAAAGGTTTGGGTTCATGATTATATGACAATAGGTCAAGGAACTATTATTTATGAGGGAGCAATTCTTACAGCAAATATAGAAATAGGAAATCACGTTATTATAAGTCCTAAGTGTGGTGTTGGACATGACTCAATTATAAAGGATTATGTTTCTTTACTTTGGAATGTTAATGTTTCTGGTAACGACATTATTGATGAGGGAGTAATGATGGGATCAGCTTCAACAGTAATACAAGGAAATAAGATAGGTAAAGGGTCAAATATAGGAGCCGGAGCTGTAGTAATAGAAGATATTGAATCTTTTAGTACAGCAATTGGGGTTCCAGCAAAGGTTATAAAGATTGACTACGAAAAAAGGGGAAAATAATATGAAAAAGGTCTTATATGTGACAACTGTTAGCAGAACTATAAATTCATTTTTAATACCGCATATTGAGATGCTTTTAGATAATGGATATGAAGTAGATTGTGTTTGTTCAATAGACAAACCTATAAATAAAGAATTACAAAGTAAAGGTGTTAGGATATTTGAAGTTCCCTTTTCAAGAAATCCATTAGGTATAGGAAATATAAAAGCTTTTATGAGACTAATGGAGCTTCAAAGAATAAATAATTATGATATTGTTCATGTCCATACTCCAATAGCAGCTATTTATGGAAGGCTGTTAAAACTAGGTTATCCTAATTTAAAAACAATATATACTGCTCATGGATATCATTTCTTAAAAGGCGGTTCTAAGTTAGGCTGGTTAGTATATTATCCAATAGAAAAAATTATGGCAAAGTTTACTGATTTAATTATTAATATAAATAAAGAAGATTATGAAATAACTAAGGAAAAGCTAAAACCTAGAAGTTGTTATTTGCTTAATGGAGTTGGACTTGATTTAAGTAAATATAAGAAGCTAAGTAATGATGAAATTTTAGAGAAAAAGAAAGAGCTTGGAATAAATGATAATGATTTTGTAGTTTTAATGATTGCAGAGCTTAACAAAAATAAAAATCATATACAGTTAATTAACTCCATTGAGATATTGAGAACGCAATATCCTAATATAAAAGCTCTTTGTATTGGTGATGGAAATATGAGAGAAAACTTAGAGCAACAGATAATTTCAAAAAATTTACAAAACAATATAATTATGTTAGGATATAGAAAAGATGTAAATAAATTAATAAATATATCAGACATTGGAATATTGGTGTCTTATAGAGAAGGATTACCGCGAAATATTATGGAGTTTATGGCTTCTGGTAGAAAGGTAATTGCAACAAATATTAGAGGTTGTAGAGATCTTATTTGTAATGACACTGTAGGAACTTTAGTTAACGTTGGTGATTATGAAGAAACAGCCAAAGTTATAGAAAAGTATTACCTTTCAAGAGATAGAAGATTCAATATATCTGATGAAATTGAAAAATATGATGTTGAAAGTGTAAATAGGGAATTGCTTAAGATTTATGAAAGTATTGAACTTGAAATTAATTATGAGAAGGGGATGTCTTCTTATGTTAGTAATAGGGTTAATTGATAAGGAGTGCGAAAAACTATTATGAATAAGGTATTACATGTATTACCAATGAATAAAATGAGTGGTGCAGAAAGAATGGCATTATTATTATGCAAAAATCTTAAGAATTACGAACCTATAGTTGTTTGTGGTGGAAAAGAGCTTTCAGATGTATTTAAAGATAATGGAATAGAAAGTTACAATATAAGATTTTTTAATAAAAGGATACTTAATAACTTAAGTGATTTAAAGAAAATAATTAAAGAGAATAATATAAAAATAATTCATGCTCATGATAATAATGCTTCACTAAATGCCTATTTAGTAAAAAAGTTATATAGATTAGATGTTAAGGTAATATCTCATATTCATAGCTGTTATCCTTTCTTAAAAGTAAATGGATTTAATAAAAAGATAGATAAAATTTTAAGACCAAGATATGACCATAATATAGCTTGTGGAAAGTTGGTATATGACTTTTATAAGGAAAACACAACGTACTTTAAGGAAGAGAAGGCTTCGATACTTTCAAATGCTATTGATATAGATGAAATAAATAAGATTAATAACAATGAAAGCTATAAATTATTAGAAGAATTTAATATTCCAAAAGATAAAACTATATTAGGTTTTGTTGGTAGGATATGCGAAATAAAGGGTATAGTGCCATTTATAAAAGAAATAGCTAAATATAAAGATAATTTTAATGATTGTAAGGTGATTTTAGTAGGGAGTGGAGGGCAAGAAGAAGAAGTTAGATTCCTTATAAAAGAGCTTAATTTGGAAGAGTTATTTATAATAACAGGATTTCAAGATAATGTTTATAAATTCTATCCTATAATAGATGTATTTTTCTTACCATCTAATTATGAAGGACTTCCAATGGTTTTATTAGAAGCAATGTCATTTAAAAAGCCAGTAGTTTCAATGAATGTTGGGAGTATTAATGAAATTATTAAAGATAAAGAAACTGGAGTTTTAATAGAAGAAGGAAACTACAAGGAATTTATTCTTAGATTAAAGGAAGTTAAAGAAGAAAAATTAATTAGAGAAAAACTAGGCAAAAATGCCTTTAAATATATAAGTAAAAATTATGATATTAAAAATTATATAGAATATATAGAAAAAATGTATGATAAGCAAATGAGATAGGGGAGGAATACAATGAAAAAATTATTAACTATATTTACTCCATCATATAACAGAGCATATACAATACATAAATGTTATGAAAGTTTAAAAAGACAAAGTTGTAAAGAGTTTGAATGGTTAGTTATAGATGATGGCTCTAGTGATAATACAAGAGAACTAATCGAAAAGTGGATAAAAGAAACTGCAGATTTCAAAATAAGATATATATATCAAGAAAACCAAGGAATGCATGGGGCACACAATACTGCATATGAAAATATAACTACAGAATTAAATGTATGTATAGATTCAGATGATTATATGCCAGATAATGCAGTAGAAAAAATAAAAGAAGCTTGGGAAAAGGTTAGAGATAATGAAAAGATATCTGGAATTATAGGACTTGATGCATATGAAGATGGAAAAGTAATAGGTGATAGATTACCAGAAAATATAAAAACAGATACATTATTTGATTTGGCCTATAATAAAGGAATTATAGGTGATAAAAAGCTTGTATATAGAAGCGAATTAACAAAGAAGTATCCATATCCAGTATATAGAGGTGAGAAGTATGTTGGACTTGCATATAAGTACTATAAGTTAGATCAAGAATATGAACTAGCACTTATGAATGAAGTATTATGTATTGTTGAATATATGGAAGATGGATCTTCATTAAATATGTTTAAACAATATATGAAAAATCCAAGGGGATTTGCTTTTTATAGAATAGAGAATATGAAAAATCCAAAAGGAAATTTAAGATATAAGTTTAAAGAGTGTATTCATTATGTTTCAAGTAGCTTAATTTTAAAAAATAAGGAATTTTTAAAGGAAACACCATTGAAATTGTTAACATTATGTGCAATGCCCTTTGGGATAGTATTATATTTTTATATTAAAAAAAAGGCTTCATAAGGAGAATGTAAAGTTATGATGGTTTTTTATTTAACCTTATTATCAGTTTATATATTTTCTTTATTAGCAAGAATTATTAGAGTTAAACATAAAAGAATATCATGGATATTTGTAATAATAGTAATATTAATTCTGACATTAGTATCTGGGTTAAGAAGTGGTATAGGGGATACATATATGTATAAACATTTATATACTTTAATAGGTCCAGAGTTTAATTCAGATGGATATGAGCCAGGGTTTATATATTTTTTACAAATATTAAAATTAATTTCAGATAACCCACAATTTATGATAATGGTTATATCTATAATTATAAATGTATTAAATGTTATAAGTATGTATACTTTCACTAAAGATGGTTATTTTGAAATAGCAATATTTTTATATATTACATCTGGATACTATACTGTAACTATGAATGGCATAAGGCAAAGTTTAGCTGCATCAATATTATTTATAGCAACTATATTTATTATTAAAAAAAAGTTTATACTGTATTTGATAACTTGTTTATTGATGATAAGTATTCATAACTCTGCTTTTGTAATGATACCAGTATATTTTATTGTTAAAGAAAAGGCATGGAGTAAGAGAACGAATATTTTATATGGTTTAATGTTATTAGGGTTGTTTTTTTATGATCCCTTAATGAATATTCTACAAGGAAGTAAATATGGAGCATATTCAGATTTTAATGAAGGGGGAGCAAATCCTATAAGAATTGCGGTATTTTTAGTTCCAATAGTATTAGCTTATTTAAGGCGAAAAATCATAAGTGAAAAATATAAGAATGGAGATATATTTGTTAATATGACAACTATATGTGGAATAATTATGTTGTTTTCTGCATTTAATTGGATATTTGCTAGATTTACAATATATTTTCAGCCATGTAGTTTTATAGTATTTGCTTTTTTGTTAAAAAATTGCTTTTGTGGTAAAGAAAAAAATTTATTTTACTTTGGGCTCATAGTTTGCTATTTTTTATTTTTCTATTACGATCAAGTGATCGCATTAAATATTAAGTATACAACTAATTTTAATTTAAGAAGTTTTTTATATTATTAGAATAAAAATATATAGGATATAGGAAGGTGAGAATCCACTATGAGAGATGATAGAATACCTAAAGTAATACATTATTGTTGGTTTGGAAAAAAGGAAAAACCAGATTTAATAAAAAAATGTATAAAAAGCTGGAAAGAGATTTTAATTGATTATGAGATAAAAGAATGGAATGAGGATATATTTGATATAAATTCAAATAAATTTGTAAAGGAAGCATATGAGGAAGGAAAGTATGCGTTTGTAAGTGATTATGTTAGAGTTTATGCTATATATAATTATGGTGGAATTTACTTAGATACAGATGTAGAGGTGTGTAAAGAATTTAGTGAAGAAATATTAAATAATGAATCATTTTGGGGGTTTGAAGAAAAAAATTTTATAGCAACTAGTACAATAGGAGCTAAAAAGAGAAATAAATTAATAAAGAGATTTTTAGATTTATATGAAAATAAAAGTTTTATAAAGGAAAATGGTGATATTGATACAACAACTAATGTTTATATAGTTAGTAATATTATTAAAGAGTTAGGTGTTATGCTAGATGGAACTTATCAAAGAATAGATGGATTAGCAGTTTTTTATCCTCAAGAGTATTTTTCACCATATGATTATATAAATTGCTATAGTAAAAAAAGTGAAAATACTTATGCGATACATCATTTTTATAAAAGTTGGTTACCATTAACAACAAGAATTAAAGGAACTATTAAAAAGACAGTTGCTAGAATTATTGGTGGCAATAATGTAGTTAAGCTAAGAAAGTTAATAATTAGATAAGCATAGGAGCGACTTATATGGCAAAGTTAAAAAGAGCAATTAACGTTTTAATAAATGAATGCAGACAAAGAGGGGGTTATCATTTTTTTGTTATGTATTTATCAAATCTAGGAGCAATATTTAGAGGAATAAAATATAAAATATTTTATTTTAAAAATATAAGTGGTGGAATATTTTCAGTGCAAGCTAGAACAAAGTTTGATATTTTTAGTAAAAATTCAAAAATAATAATAAAACCATTTGTTTTTATAAGAAGAAATGGAACCATAAGGATAGATCATAATGGAGAAATTTATATAGGAGATAAAGTTTTTATTAATGATAATTGTAGTATTAATTGTATTAATAAAATAACAATAGATGAATACACAAAAATAGGACCTAATGTTTCTATAAATGATAATGATCATAATTTTAGGGGAAAATCAGAAGATAGGATGTTAAAAGGTGAAGTTATAATTGGAAAAAATGTTTGGATTGGAGCTAATTCAGTTATTTTGAGAAATACAGTAATTGGTGATAATGCTGTAATTGCAGCAGGAAGTGTAGTTAAAGGTGAAGTTCCAGCTAATACAGTTTTTGTAGATAAAAGAGAAAAAATATTAATTCAATATAAAAAGTGAAGGAGGTAAAAAGTTTGAAGGACGTATTAATTGCATCTTTTGATATGGAAATAGGTGGTGTAGAAAGAAGCTTATTAAGCATGTTAGATAGTTTTGATTATGATAACAATAATGTTGATTTAATGTTATATAGTCATACGGGTGATTTTATGAACTTGATATCTAATAAAGTTAATTTATTAGAAGAAAACAAAAAGTACTCTACTTTTAGGAAATCTATAGGACAAACTTTTAAAGATAAGCAATTTTTATTAGGATTAACTAGATTAATGGCGCGTAATAATTGTACTAAAATTGCTAATAAATTTAATTTAAGTGAATCTTCATATGTTCAAATGCAATTAATGTGGAAGTATGCAATTAACTTTTTACCTAACTTAGATAAGGAGTATGACCTAGCTATAAGCTATTTATGGCCTCATTATTTTGTGGCAGAAAAGGTGAATGCAAAGAAGAAGGTAGCATGGATTCATACAGATTATTCTAAACTTGATACATATATAGATGAAGATTTAAAGATATGGGATAAATATGATTGTATCTTTGCTGTATCAGAGGAGTGTAAAAATTCATTTTTAAATAAATATGGAAGTTTAAAGAATAAAGTTAAGGTTTTAGAAAATATTACTGCTGTAAATTTTATAAAAAATATGGCTAAAGAGGAAATCAATGATTTTTATACAAAAGAAGGTGAGTTTAACTTACTATCTGTAGCTAGGTTTTCGCCAGCTAAAGGTATTGACAATGCTGTGAGAGCATTAAAAATACTCCATGATAGAGGATTAACAAATATTAAGTGGAATGTAGTTGGATATGGTGGAGATGAAGAAAATATAAGAAAGCTAATTAAAGAAAATAATCTTAATGATAGTTTTATATTATTAGGAAAAAAAACAAATCCATATCCCTATATGAAAAAGTGTGATTTATATGTACAACCTTCTAGGTATGAAGGCAAGGCTGTAACTGTTACTGAGGCGCAAATATTAAGTAAACCTGTATTAATAACTAATTATCCAACAGCTAAAAGTCAAATTAGAAATGGAATTGATGGTTATATATGTGAATTAGGTCCTAGAGGTATAGCTGATGGAATAGAAGAGTTATATATAAATACTAATACTAGAAAAGGTTTTTCTAATACTTGTATAAATATCAATTTTGAAAATGGTAGTGAATTAGAAAAGATATATAAATTAATGAATAATTAATATTTAATAAGAGGTTATAAATGGATATAAAAGTATCAGTAATAATACCAGTATATAACTGTGAAAAGTATATAAAAGAATGTATCGAATCACTTTTAAATCAAAGCTTAAAAAAATGTGAATTTATATTTGTAAATGATGGGTCAAGTGATAAAAGTTACGATATTATAAAGAAATACGAAAAATTAGATAATAGGATAAAAGTTATATCACAAAAAAATCAAGGTGTTAGCGTAGCAAGAAATTCTGGAGTATCTATTGCTAAAGGTGAGTTTATTGGATTTATTGATGGAGATGATATGGTAGATAGAGACTATTATGAAGTATTATATAAATCTGCAAAAGATAATGATGTTGATATAGTCATATCAAATTGGAGAACTGATATGAGCAATGAAGCAATAATAAATTTTCCTTTTAAATTAAATGTTCCACTAAATAAGGAGTATATTAAAAATAATATTTATACTTTTCTTATACAAAATGATTCTTTTAATTCTGTATGCAATAAGCTATTCAGAAATGAAATAATTAAAGAAAAAAACATAAAATTTCCTGTAGGAATTGCGCTAGGGGAAGATGGTAGATTTAATATGTCTATATTTACATATTCTAATTCTGCAATCTATATAGATTATTGTGGCTATTTATATAGAGAGGTTGAGGGAAGTGTAACAAGAAATATTTCAAATAAGGATTATTTTAAGAGAACATTACAAGTTTATAAGGAAAATATTAAAGAGATAAATCAATGGGATATTGATAAAGAGTTAATAGAGAAGCTAAGAGTTAAAAAATTTATAAACAGTGTATTAAGTTATACTTATTTATATTTTAATGCAAGTAATGATTTAAAGTTAAGTAAAAGATATAAATATGTAAGAAATATGATTAAAACAAAAGAAGTTGAAGAAGCTTTTAAAGTATATAAAAGTGATATATATGAAGGAAAAGGTAGATATGATAAAACAGTACTTATGTGTATTGAAAAAGGTATAACATCAGGAATTTTTCTTTCAACATTATATAGTAGACTAAAAAATAAATAGCATAAATAGGGGGGAGTAAATTATGAAAATATTAATGTTTGCACATAATGGAAGTTTAAATAGAGGTTGTGAAGCAATAGTTAGATCAAGCAGTAAAATAATAAAGGATATAATTCCAAATTCATATGTTGAATTAGCTTCATGGAGGCCAGAAACAGATAAAATAATAAAAGATGTAGATAATTTTATTGATGCATCACCAAGAGCGATTAAACCTTCATTTATAGAAAAGGTAAGAATGCTTTTAGAGTTAAAGTTAAATAAATCAGAAGAATATGCACAAACTCAAATTCATAAAGCAACAGTTGATAAAATTGATGATGTTGATGTATGCCTTTCTATTGGAGGAGATAATTATTGTTATGGCGAGGAGCAATGGCTTTATACAATTGATAAAAATGTTAAGAAAAAAGGTAAGAAGTTAGTACTATGGGCATGTTCTATTGGAGAAGAAGATATGACAGCTAAAAAATTAGATGATTTAAAAACATTTGATTTAATATTAGCTAGAGAATCCTTAAGTTATGATATGTTAAAGTCTAAGGGACTAAATAATGTTAGATTAGTGGCAGATCCAGCATTTACTATGGTTAAAGAAGAATTATCATTACCTAAAGGTTGGAAGGAAGGAGATACAGTAGGATTAAATTTCAGTCCATTAGTATTAGAAAGAAATCCAAAGGCTATGGAAGCTACAGTAGAATTAATTAAGCATATATTAGACACAACAGAATCAGTAATTGCTTTAACACCACATGTTATAGACGAAGGAAATGATGATTCAGAATTGCTAAAAAAATTATATGATAAGTTTAAAAATACGAATAGAATAGTTTTATTGCCTAATAATTTAACTGCAATTCAATATAAGGGATATATTGCAAGAATGAGATGTTTTATAGGAGCTAGAACGCATGCTACTATAGCTGCTTATTCAAATCATGTTCCAACAATGGTACTTGGATATAGTATTAAATCAAGGGGAATAGCTAAAGATTTATTTGGAGAAGAAAAACTTGTTTTAGGTATTAATGATATTTCAAGTAAGGAAAAACTAACTAATGGATTTGATGAGCTTTTAAGAGATGAAGATAAAATAAGAATGACTTTAGAGAAGAAAATTCCAGAAATAAAGAAAATGTCATATAAGAGTGCTGAATATGTAAATGGATTATTTAATTAATAGGAGACACTATGAAAAAAGATATTTTGTTTATTATACCAGGTTTAGGTGCTGGGGGTGGAGAAAAGAGTTTAATTAACTTATTATCTCAAATAGATTTTGATAAATATAATGTAGATTTATTTTTACTAAAGCAAGATGGATTATTTATGAATTTTATACCTAAGGAAGTCAACATTCTTACTATGCCTAAGGATATAGTAATATTTAATGAAGGCTTAACAAAATCAATTTTTAAATATTTATCAAAGGGGAAATTTAAATTAGCCTATAGTAGATTAATGTTTTGTATAAAAAATAGAGGTAATTATAATATTGGAAAAGCAGAGCAGTATTCATGGAAATATTTAAGAAATGCTATTGGATATTTAAATAAAGAATACGATATTGCAATTGGATATTTAGAAAAAACATCAAATTATATATGTGTAGACTGTGTACAAGCTAAAAAGAAAATTTTATGGATACATAATGATTACAGAAAATTAAATTTGGATAAAGAGTTTGATTTAAGCTATTTCAAAAAAGCAAATTATTTAGTTACAGTTTCTGAAGAATGCGAAAGTGTTTTAAGAGAAGAGTTTCCTAATCAAGAGGAAAAAGTCAAATTAATTTATAATATTGTATCTAAAAAATCAATAGAAAATTTAGCAAATGAAGCTTTAGAGAGCTCTAAGAGTCCAAATAATAAAATAAATATTCTTTCTATAGGTAGGCTACATGAACAAAAAGGATTTGATATGGCTATTGAAGCATGTAATGATTTAATTAATAAAGGATATGATATATGCTGGAATGTAATTGGAGCTGGCATAGAAAAAAATAAATTAGAAGAGGCAATTCAAAAAAATAATTTAACGGGAGTATTTAATCTTTTAGGGTTAAGAAATAATCCCTATAAATATTTAAAGAATTGTGACATTTATGCACAACCATCAAGATATGAAGGTAAATCTGTTGCAATAGATGAAGCTAAAATTCTATGTAAGCCAATATTAGTAACTAATTTTTCTACTGTTTATGATCAAATAGAAGATTATAAAACAGGAATAATAACTGAAATGAATTTTAAGGACATAAGTTTAGGGTTAGAAAATTTAATAAATAATGAGAAACTTAGAAAAGAGTTAATAAAAAATTTATCTTTATTACATTTAGGCAATGAAGATGAAATATTAAAATTTTATGAGTTAATAAAAGAATAGGTAAGAGAGGAAAAGGTATATGAAATTAAAGACATATATGGTATATACCTATAATAGATTTTTAAAATATTTTATTAATCTTAATATATTAAATAATGATAAATCAATAAATGAAATAGTAACTACTAATAAATCATTAGTAAGATATGGTGATGGTGAAATGTCTATTATTTTAGGAGGATATATTAACTTTCAAAAATATGACGCTCAATTGGCACAAAGATTAAAAGAAATTTTAATGAGTGATGATAATAATATAATTATAGGAATACCAGTAGCAATAAAAAATACAAAAGGTTACAACAAGAAAGCAACAGATTTTTGGAATCAAAATATGGATACTGGTAGAATGCATTGGAACAAATTATGTAACTCCAAAAAGATATATTGTAATGCTAGTATGACTAGGTTATTTATAGATTATGAAGATAAAGATAATTCAATTAGATGGTTTAATAGATTTAAAGATATATGGAGCAATAAAGATATACTTTTAATTGAAGGAAAAGAAAGTAAGTTAGGGATTAATAATGATTTATTTAATAATAGTAATAGCATAGACAGAATAATTGCACCATCAAAGGATGCATATGATAGATATGAAGAAATATTAGAATCAATTATAAAACATTGTAAAAATAAATTGGTACTATTATCTTTAGGGCCAACTGCTACTATACTTGCATATGATTTAGCTAAAAAAGGAATTAGAGCTTTAGATATAGGACATATACAGCTCGAATATAATGAATTTATTAAATATGCAAAGAAAAACAAATTATTAAATGATAACATAAAATGCTTAACAAATGAAGAATATAAAAGTCAAATTATATATGAATTTAATTAATAATTGAATCAATAGGAGAAATAGCATTATGAAAAATATAGTATTTTTGATAACTTGTATGTCAGTAGGTGGAGCTGAAAAAGTATTAATAGATTTAGTAAATAATTTAGATAAAAGCAAGTATAATATCACGGTAATGCTAGTTTATAAAGAAAATATATATGATACAAGAAATATAAAATTTGATAATTATTTTAATGATAATATAAAAATAAGGTATATGTGTAATAATAGTAGTAGGTTATTATATAGATTATTTAATATTGCATTAAACAGACTTAATAATAAGTGTATACATCGTATTTTTATTGGAAATAAGTATGATGTAGAGATAGCCTTTTCAGAGGGGTTACCTACTAATATTATTTCTAAATCAATTAATAAAAAATCAAAAAAAATAGCATGGCTACACACAGATTCAAAAAATAGAACTAAAAATATGAATTTAGATAGTATAAAATATGAAAAAAATATATATTTAAGTTTTGATGAAATTATAGCAGTTTCAAAGTCAGTAGCAGAATCTTTTGAAAATATCCATAATTTAGAAGATAAGGTTAATGTTAAATATAATCCAATAGATATAAAAAAAATAAGAGAGAAATCAAGAGAGAAAATTGATTTGAGAAAAAGCGATAAAATGAGATTTATATCTATTGGTAGATTAACACCTATAAAAGGCCATGAAAGATTAATTAGGGCTTTTAAAAATTTAAAGGAAGATGGGTTTGATTTTGAATTATTAATAGTTGGAGATGGAGAACTAAAAGAAAATTTAAAAGGCTTGATTAATAGTTATAACTTACAAAATGAAATAATACTAGTAGGGCTTCAAACAAATCCATATAAGTATTTGTCTAAATCAGATATTTTAATATGTTCTTCATTTGTAGAAGGATATAGTACTGTAGTTTTAGAAGCTATTAATTTATATAAGCCAGTAATTACGACTAATTGTAATGGAATGAGAGAAATATTTGGAGATAACGAATGTGGCATAATTTGTGAAAATAATGATGTTGATTTATATAAAGCGTTAAGACGAATAATTAGCGATAAGAATATTGTTAAGAAATATATAGATGAATGTAAATTACGTTCGTTACATTTTAATATAAAGAATATTATCGGTCAGATAGAAGAAGTTATTAAATAGATTTTATATTAATTAGAAAGTAGAGGCGTTTAATGAGAATATATATAGTAGCATATATTATTTTGCCTATAATAATTATTACGGCAATTAAAAAAAGAAATAAAGTTGTGAGTGGTATTGATGAATTTATATATACCCTTTTTTATTGTTAATATAATTAGTATTATTATTAGATATTTTCAGAGATTTAGGTATAATTTTTTAGAGTTAATTTTATATTTTTTAGGCATAAAATTAATAGATACAACTTTGTGGTTTGTACAAACTATATTGTTATTTTATATTATATTATATTCTACTTATGCTTTAGGTTTTCTGATGAAAATAATATTATTTATATGTTTCTTTCAACAATTATTTATATATTTGGAGTATATTTACTGGGATTAGGAGTGTGGCAAATTGATACTGCGATTACGTTTTTTATAGGTTTTGTTTATGCTAATAAAGAAGAAGCTATAGAATTTATTATAAATAAGAATAAAAAAGTAGTTTTTATGATAGTATTTATAAGCTTTTTAATTACTAAGTTTATTTCAATGAAGTTTTATACACCATTAATAGATATTATATTTGTAAATATAGCTAGTATATTTCTTATTTTAATGGTGACTATTATATTAAGTATTATTTAAATTAATAGTAAGATACTTAATTTTTAAAAATTATATTCCTATGAGATGTATTTGTTACATATGAAAGTAATTATGATTTTAGAGGTAAAAAAACAGTAAGCATAGTACAATAGTAGTTTATTTAATAGTTTTAATAGTATCTGCTATACTTTTAAAAAATGTATGTTCAATTAAAAATATTATGTTTAATAAATATTTTAAGTTAAATAATTATATTGGAGAATAAAATATGATATTAAAGAGAATTTATTATGGAATAAAGTATCGATTAAATACTAAAACTGAATTACAAATATTAAAAGAAAAGGGATTAAAGTATGGAAATAATTTTAATCTAATAAATAGTCATATAGACTATGGACATGCTTGGTTAGTTGAAATAGGAGATGATGTTACTATAACTCATAGCAGTATATTAGCTCACGATGCAAGTATGAAAAAAAGTCTTGGAAAGTCAAAAGTTGGTAAAGTTAAAATAGGAAATAGAGTTTTTATTGGCTGGAACAGTATAATATTACCTAATGTAAAAATAGGAAACGATGTTATAGTTGGTGCAGGAACAGTTATTAGTAAAGATATACCAAGTAATAGTGTAGTAGTAGGAAATCCAGCAAGAATAATAGGAGATACTAAAAGTTATTTGGATAAGCATAAAAGATATTTAAAGGAGAAAAGGGTTTATGATACATATTCAGATGATAAGACGCAAGAACAAAAGGATATTATGATAAGAGAATTAGAAAATGATTTTGGATATGATGATTAGTATATGAGGTGTTAAATAATGCAAATAAAAATAACAGTATGCACTCCAACATATAATAGAGCTAATCTATTAGAAAATTTATATATGAGTTTAAAAAGTCAAAAATTTCAAAAATTTGAATGGCTTATAATTAATGATGGTAGTAGTGATAATACTGAGGATATAGTAAATAAATTTATTACTGAAAATATAATTAATATAAATTATATTAAAAAGAAAAATGGTGGAAAGCATACTGCTATTAATGTTGGAATAGATAATGCAAAAGGTGAGTTGTTTTGGATTATTGATTCTGATGATTATATACTAGAAGATACTATGCAATATATATGGAACCAATGGGAAAATGTAAGAGGGAAAAATTGCTTTGTAGGGATATCTGGATTAAGAGGTTATAATGACGGTAGTATAATTGGAAGTAAAACAGAAGGGAATTATATAGATACAGATGCTTTAAGTTATAGATATAGATATGGAATAGAAGGAGACAAAGCTGAACTATATAGAACAGATATTTTAAAAGAAAATAAATTTCCTGAGTTTGAAGGTGAAAGATATGTTACAGAATCAGTTGTGTGGAATAGAATAGCAGATAAAGGATTTAAGTTAAGATATATAAATAAAGTTATTTATATATGTGAATATTTAGATGGTGGATTAACTAATACTTCAGATAAGAATATAATGGAGAGTTGGAATGGAAGTACTTTATATTATAAAGAATTACTTTCATATAAACAAATTCCACTAAAACATAAGCTTTTAAATGGAACAAAATCGTATTTGCATTATTGTTATGAAAAAGGGATAGGATTTAAAGGGATTTTAAATATTACTAAAAATCCTATATATATTTTTGCATCTTGGATTATATATATAGGAAAATTATTTAAAAGAAAATTTAAAAGGGGGTCATTGAATTATGAGGATAGTTAACTTTATAAAATATAAAATAAGAAGTTTTTTAAGTGATTAAATAACACTAAAAGATCATGTAAGAAATGGAATGACTATAGGAAATAATTGATCAATTATGGATGGAGCCATATTAGATTATGGAGTATGTAATTTAATAACTATAGGAGATAACGTTACTATAGCTCCACATCCTTATTTATTATCACATGATGCATCAACTAAAAGAAATTTAGGATATACAAAAATAGGGTTAATAAATGTGGAAGATAATGTGTTTATAGGGGTAAGAGCATTGATAATGCTAGGAGTGACAATAGGAGAAAATTCTATTGTAGTAGCAGGAGTTGTTGTGACAAAAAATGTACCTAGAAACGTAGTAGTTGCCGGAAATCCTGCAAAAGTGTTAATGAGTAAAGAAGAATATATATAGAAAAATAAAAAAATTAGAGGTATATCCAAATTTTTCATATGATTACGCTCATGATTTAGGAATGTTAATTATTGAAAAACAAAATGAACTTAAAGAAAAGCTTCTCAATAATAATGGATATATAGTTTAATTAGAAGGGACGTATAATGGAGATTTTAAAATCAATAATATTAGGTTTAATTTTTATAGTACTATTAATAGATATAATTCCAATAATAAAGACATGGATATCCAGAATACATATTGGAAGATATAATGATAAAAAAGCATGGAAGAATGTTTTAACTAAAAGAAGCTTAAAATGGTTGAACAATACTCCTAAAATAAAAGTTACTGATAATACAAGATTAGTAATAATTGATAAGTTACAAGGTAATTATAGTAAGAGTGCTATTCAGCATTGGCAGCAAGCAGCTTTATTATTAGGGTTAAGTGAAGATGAAATGAATGATAGTAAAATAAATGAAGAGATAAATAGATATTTATCATCACATTTTAATAATGAAGGTCAATGGACTAAAAAGCCAGAGTTTGTTGATTGTGCAATATTATCATATGCAGTAATGAAAGTAGATAAATCTGATAAGTACAAGCATTCGTTGGATTATACATATAATTTAATAAATGAACTTGTAGGAGAAGATGGAACAGTTAAATATAGAAAGAGTATGCCTAACTATAGATATGTAGATACAATTGGATTTATATGTCCATTTTTAATAAAGTATGGAGTTAAATATAATAATGAGGCTATAAAATTAGCGGTAAAGCAAATTACTGAATATTTTGAATGTGGATTTGATAGTGATAGTTTAATTCCATTCCATGCATATGATGTAAAAAATAAATATAAGTTAGGATTATGTGGATGGGGAAGAGGACTTGGGTGGTTTGCCATAGGGTTAATAGATTCATGGATTGAACTACCTAATGATAATAAATATAAAAATGTACTAGAAGAAATAGTAATTAAGTATTCAAAAAGTATATTAAAAGTTCAGTTGGATAATGGTGGATTTGGATGGACTGTAACAAGAAAAGAAACAAGGATAGATTCATCCACTACAGCAACTTTAGCATGGTATTTACTAAATGCATCGCAAATAGAAGAAATAAGTAAAGAATGTAAGGCTTCATATGAAAAATCAATTAAGTATTTAATGTCAGTTACAAGAAGAGATGGAGCTATAGACTTTTCACAAGGTGATACTAAAGATATAGGTGTATATTCGGTATTATTTGATATATTACCATTTGCACAAGGGTTTGCTTTAAGAAGTATTAGTAAAGCAAATTAATTTAATTAGGAGAGATTATATGCAAAGTCAATCAAGAACTGTAAATTCTATAAGAAATATTGCTACTGGATTTATAGGACAATTTATTCAAACTATATTAGGCTTTATAAGCAGAACTGTATTTATTAAATTTCTAGCAGCAGAATATTTAGGGGTTAGTGGTTTATTTAGTAATATATTATCAATGTTATCATTAGCTGAACTTGGTGTTGGGACAGCTATAATATATGCATTATATAAACCATTAGCTGAAAGAGATAAAAAAGAAATATCAGTATTAATGGGGTTTTATGCAAGAGCATATAAAACTATAGGAATTGTAATTGCAATAATAGGTGTAGTATTAATGCCCTTGTTAAATGTAATTATAAAAGATGCTCCAAATATAAAAGAAAATTTATATGTGCTATATTGTTTTTATCTTTTTAACACAGTGGTATCATATTTTTATTCGTATAAAAACTCTATAATAGTAGCAGATCAAAAAAATTATATATCGGCTATTATAAGTTATTTAATAAGCATAGTTCAAACTATACTTCAAATTATTGTATTAGTAGTTACAAGAAATTTTTTAGTATACTTAGCTGTTCAAACTATAGGAACATTATCATTTAATATTATTATATCTAAGATGGCTGATAAGCTATATCCGTTTTTAAAAGAAAATAATGATATTAGTATAGATAAAGAAAAAAAGAGTGCTCTAATAAAGAATATTAGAGCATTAATGATAGTTAAGTTAAGTGGTGTTTTAGTAAATAATACTGATAATATGATAATTACATACTTTTCAGGATTAGCTACAGTAGGATTAAGCTCTAACTATACAATGCTTATAGGTATTATTAATACAGTATTAAATCAAATATTTAATGGGATAACTGCGAGTGTTGGCAATTTAAATGCAAAGGAAAGTAAAGAAAGACAAAGAGAATTTTTTTATATAATAAATTTTGCCAACTTTTGGATTTATGGGTTTTGTAGTATTTGTATAATTATTTTAATAAATGATGTAATTAATATATGGATAGGAAGTAAATTCATACTACCATTAAATATAGCTATTATATTAGCTATTAATTTTTATATGGTAGGAATGCAGAATGTTGTTTGGACATTTAAAAACACAATGGGTTTATTTAGGAAAGGAAGATATATTTTAATAATAACAGCAATATTAAATTTAACATTATCTATGATATTAGGAAATTTTTTTGGATTATTTGGAATACTCTTAGCAACTGCAATTTCAAGGATATTGACTAATGTTTGGTATGATCCATATGCAGTTTATAGATATGGACTAGAATGTAAAAGTAAAGAATATTTTAAGAGATATATAGAATTTCTTATTATTCTTATATTAAATTTATTGATTACAAGGTTAGTTTGTAATTTTATAATTGTAAATAATATTTGGACATTATTATTTAAAATTTTAATTTGTACAGTTATTTCTAATATATTATTTATAATTTTATTATGTAAAAAGAAGGAGTTTATGTATTTTAAAAATTTTATTATAAATATTTTAAGGTCTATACTAAATAAAGATATAATAAAAAATAATAACATTATGTAATTAAATATTAAATAATGTTATTAACAAAAAGGAGGGAGTGACTAAATGATATATAAAAAGAATAAAGTTTTAATAATATCAACTTTTATTATAATGAGTATATTATTTTATGTATTAAATTGCTATACACCTTTATATGTAGATGATTATTCGTATTCATTTTCATTTATGGATGGTAGTAAAATAAGTAGTATTAATGAAATTTTATTATCTCAAAAGGCACATTATTTAAATATGAATGGTAGAAGTGTTGTACACACTATAGCACAATTTTTTTTATGTTACCAAAAGATATTTTTTAATTTATTTAACACAATTAGTTTTTTAGGACTAGTTATCATTATATATTTTTATTCATATGGAACATTAAAAAAGATTGAATTAAAATGGATATTAATTATATTTTTAATATTATGGGGTATTACCCCAAACTTTGGACAAAGCTATTTATGGATAACAGGAGCTTCAAATTATTTATATGGTATTTTAATTGTATTAATTTATTTAATTCCATTTAGAATTATTAATAAAGATAATGAGCATAAGAATAATTCTATTATATTTAAGGCTTTGTTTACTATTTTTTATTTAATATTTGGAATACTAGCTGGATGGACAAATGAAAATACTAGTGTTGCACTAATATGTATATCAATATTATATTTAATAACATTTAAGTTAAAAAAAATAAAATTAAAAGTTTGGATGTTTAGTGGATTAATTGGAAATTTAATAGGACTTAGTATAATGATTTTGGCGCCGGGACAACAAAGTAGATTAAAAAATGCAGGAGGAATAGGTGGAACTTTATCACTATTAAGGAGGGGAGTTTTTATTTCTATAGATTTAATGAAATATTTAACACCTATTATAATTTTTTTAGCGATACTACTTATATACTATTATTATGCTAATAGAAAAAAAATGCAATTAATAGAAATGATAGATAATTTATATATAGGAATAATATTTTTTATAGGAAGCTTAGCCTCAATTTATTCAATGGTTGTATCACCAAGTTTTCCAGAAAGGGCATGGAGTGGACCCATAGTTTTAGTTATTATTACAATTGGTAATATATATTCAAAGTTAAAATTTGATAAAAAATCTCAAACTTTTGTCTTACTAACGTTAAGTATACTATATTTATTTTTCTGTACTAGTTATATAGAAGCAGTTTTAAAATTAAGACAAACTAGAGCAAGTTTTGATTATAGAGTTTCTCAAATAATATCTCAGAAAGAAGATAATATATATGATATTAATATTCCTACAATAATGGGTTATTCTAAGTATGATTGTTATACAGGATTTGGGGATTTATCCAATGATAGTAATGAATGGCCTAATACAGCTATAGCAAAATATTATGGAGTTAATTCAATAAATAAAGAGTAAGAATAGGTGGGGGCTTATGGAGAGAGTTTTATCGGTTATAATACCAGCATACAATGAAGAGAAAATGATATATAAAACTGCAAAAAAAATATCAAGTATTTTAGCTAAGGAATGCATTGAATATGAAATTATTTTTGTTTATGATTAATCTAAAGATAACACATGGAATGAAATAACTAATATATCAAGTAAAGTTGATAATATTAAAGGAGTAAAGTTTTCAAGAAATTTTGGAAAAGAAGCAGCTATTTTTGCAGGATTAGAAAATTTAATTGGAGAATGTTGTGTAATTATAGATTGTGATTTACAACATCCGCCACAAAAAAATAGTAGAAATGTATAAGTTATGGGAAGAAGGATATGAAATTATTGAAGGAATTAAATCAGATAGAGGAAATGAAAGCATATTTTATAAATATAGTGCTAAATGTTTTTATAAAATAATAAGTAAGATAACTAGTATTGATATGAGCAAGTCGTCAGACTTTAAATTATTAGATCGTAAGGCTGTTGATATAATAATTAATATGAAAGAAAAGGATACATTTTTTAGAGCGTTATCTTCATGGATTGGATTTAATAATATTAGTATTAAATTTGATGTTGAGGAAAGAATAGAAGGAGAATCTAAGTGGTCCAAGTGTGGATTAATAAAATATGCGATAAATAATATTACAATATTCTCATCATTTCCAATGCAATTAGTAACATTAATGGGAGTAGTAGTAGTATTTATAATTTCGATTATGCTTGGAATACACTCTATATACCAAAAAATATCAGGACAAGCATTAGAAGGCTTTACTACAGTAATAGTAATTCAGTTATTTATAGGTAGTATAATTATGATTAGTTTAGGTATAATCGGATATTATATTTCTAAAATATATAATGAAATAAAAGAAAGGCCGCGATATATTATTTCTAATAAGTGTGGAAGCGTAAAGATAAAATGCTAGTAAAATTTTTTGATAAAACATTTTTAAGGTTTATAATAGTAGGTATAATAAATACTTTTTTTGGGACTTCTATAATGTTCATATTTTATAATTATTTTAGGGCAAGTTACTGGATTTCATCAGCAGTAAATTATTTTTTTAGAAGTATGTTAAGTTATTATTTAAATAAAAAATTTACCTTTGAAAATAAAGATACGGGTTTAAGAACTGTATTTAAATTTATTATTAATATTTCTATATGTTATTTTATGGCTTATGGAATTGCCAAACCATTAATAAGAGTATTACTTGTTAGCTATAATAAAATAATTCAAGAGAATGTAGCTATGTTTGTAGGGATGGGGTTATTTGTAATATTCAATTATTTAGCATAACGATTTTTTGCATTTAAGGAAAGTGAAGAGAATTAATATAATAGGGATAGTGTAATCTATAAGATGAATACACTATCCTTGTAACTATAATTAATTAATTATAACTTGTATATTAGTATTACTTTTATATAAGTCGCTAATAAGAATATTATTATTTTTAATTGGAGAATTTAAAAATTTAACGATATAGCTTTCTATATAATCTTTATAAAATGAAATGCCATCAAATATAATTAAATTATCCGGTATATTTATTATGCAATTAGTAAAAACACATATTCCATTAGGTTTAGCATAAGCATATATAAGTGACTTATTATTATTATCAATATTATTTATTGTACAATTATTAAATTGTATATTAGTATTAGTACCTTTACTATAAGCAAAAGGAGAATAATAAATAAAATTATTTTCAGAATAGTTTAAGGTACAGTCTTCGAAGTATATAATATCATTTGCTTCACATTGGACATTAGGGAAAATTGCAGTATCTTCAAAGTTACAATTGACAAATTTACCAGAGAAAAATCCATTATGATTATTTAATTTTGATTTTCCACAAAAATTACAATTCTCAAAATAATAGCTATCTAAATGACCATTATTGAAAGATAATGAATATCTGCTTGTTAAAGTGGATTCAGGAATTAAAGAACAATTAATCATTTTAATGCTATTTAAATAGGCTAATAATGTGCTAGATATTTTAATTATACAATTATTATAAGTGCTAAAATCAGCTAATGATCCTAAGGTAGAGTTACTTACTATTCCAGATAAGGAACCTATACATGTGTTGTTTTTTGATAAGTTATTAGCAACACTGCCAGATATAAAAATATTATTAAATACTTTATATATACCATGTTGTACTATAGAGCTTACTCCGCCAGATTGTAATGTTATATTAGTATTTGAACAATTTTTAATGACTATAGATCTTGTACGTTCCCAAATGTATATTTTTCCACTTTTTTGACCGTCAACTATAAAGTTATGACCAGCACAAGTTAAAAAATCATTATTTGGATTATTATAAAAATTATTATTTTTGAAAGTACAATCTTGCATCATATCCCAACCATCTTCTGCATCATAAGCACATTTAGCTGATGATTGTCCGTTTCTAGTAAATTTACAAGAGTCTACTAACATATCCTTCATTGCAGCTTGAGCTAAACCAACACATCTGCAGTTTTCAAAATTAACATTATTAAATGAACAATGGGTAGGAATTCTAAAATATTGTACTGATAGATTTGTTGGGTATGATTCATTTAATATTGTTACTCTCAAGTATCTAGCATTAGAAGGTACAGAAACGCGTCTATATTGATAAGAATCGATAGATTGAATAAAGATTTTATTTTCATCATAAAAATGGCAAATTATATTCCAAGTTCCACAAGGATTACCTTGATAACCTAAATATACGCTGACTGATAAATACCCTATGCTAGAATAACCTGTAATATCAATATAGTCAGAGGTAGTTCTGTTAATTGGAGATATATTTAATCCAGTTTTTCTATCGATATCTTCTAGTTTAAAAGTATTACCTATACTCTTAGGATATAAATAGGTATAATTAAGCGTATTATCTCTAGACACAGCTATACCATTACCACCACCATATCCAGTTATATCTTTAATGTTAATGTTATCAAAAGAACTATATTTAGATTCACTACCTATATTAATACCATTTACCCATTCAGAGTTATTTGTAGAGTTAGTATAATCATGAGTAAAATAATCACCTTCAACAGTTCCGTTAATAACATGAGAATCAAAGGTATTATTTAAATCAATCATTAGGGATTTATTACCAGTAAATTGGTTTTGCTTTAATATAGATCCATTCATATCTAAAGTAAATTGAGTTGGAATATAGATTTGTTTTTGATGGTCTATTCTATAAATTCCAGGTAACAATTTAACTTTATTATATCCATCGGCCTTTTTAACATCTAAAAGTTGTTGAAGTCCAATCCTAGTATTAGTTGCTTCTTGTAATACAGCAGTTTTATCATAATCACTAGCATATTTAACTTGATTTTCAGCCCACCAATTGTCAGGGGTTCCATCACCAGTTGTATCAGCAATTACACAAACGTAGGTTTTAGAATCAGGAGTTATTTTATTAGCAGCATCAACTAATGCAGCTTTAACAGTTGCACTTGTTTTACTAGATAAAGTTGATAAGTCTATTATTTTTTTTACTTCATAGTTATCAGTATTTTTAATATTATAAATATTTAAATCTTCTTGAGTCATTACATATTCATTCCACACTATAGGCTTTCTAATTAAGAAGAAATTAAATAACTCATGAGAGTTTCTTCCATAGGCATCAGTACATAAAATAGAAAATTTTTGATTACCTAAATTAGTAAAAGATCCTAAACTAACTTTATGATCTCCAGCTTTCATATTTCTAAACACTTTATCAGCTTGTCCTTCAACTCTTACTGTAACGGTGAAGTTTTCACTGTAGTCTTCTTCTAAATACTCCTTGTAATAATAATCAGTAATATAATAATCTATAAAAACTTCTTCTCCAGGTTCAACTACCGGTTTTATATAATAGGTTGAAATATAAGGAACTTCATTTTGTTTATTAACATCAAGTGGAAGATAAACTATATCATATTCAAAAGTAATGGAGGCACTAGGTGATTCCTCTGTTAAGGTAATAGTTTTCGAAGAGTCACCTAATACACTATAGCCAACAACAGTTTTTGCGTTATAGGTATAGCTTCCCATAGATAGATTTTCAATAATATCTTCTGTAGCAATTTCAATTTGTGTAGGTTTATCAATATATTTTATAGTTACCTTTCCAGATGTTTTTTTATATTTAAAAGTTATACTTTGATTTAGATTACTTGAGGTTAAAATAACACTTTGAGAATATGGACTAACTAAGGTGTAGTTTTTTATATTAATAGCATTAAAAGAATGAGGGCCCATTTCTAAATTGTTATAAACTTTGGCTATTGAAATGACTTTAAGAGAATTGTTTTCTAAATAATTAACAGTAACGCTTCCTAATATTTTTTTATACCTAAAGGTAATTGTCTGAATAGGAGTAGAATCTGTTAGGATAACTGTTTGGGATGATTCATTTGATAAAGTGTAATTATCAATAGAAGTAGCAGTATAGCTATAACTCTTTAGCTCAAGATTATTAAATGTTTCAGTAGTTTTAATTTCTTCTAAAGAAGTATCATCTAAATACTTTAGATAAATAGTGCCTAATATTTTGATATAAGTGAAAGTAACAATAATATTAGGATTATCAGCAGTTAAGGTAACTGCTTTTTCATTATCTCCATAAATGGAATATCCACTTATTGTTTTTGCATTATAAGTGTAGCTACCTAATGAAATATTTGTAAAAGATTCAGAGGTAGCTAACTCAGTATTAGTATCTTTATCAATATATTTTATAGTGACCGAGCCTGTTATTAATTTTAAATCAGATTTTAAAATATAGGCATCAGTATTATTAAGCTTTAAATATGACCATAAGTCTGTTTTGTTATATTCTAATATATCTAATTTTGTTCCTTTATTGGCTATAGATAAAAGATTAGCATAACCAGTAATAGCAGAAAGAATTAGAGAATAGGTTGAAGTTACTTCATATATTGTCCCCATTTTAACATCTCCTGTAAAATATTAATATACATATTGTGGTAATATAGTATATGAGTATATTCAAAAAACTGTTAATAATTCAGGAAATTACAAGTTATTTTTATGGTATTAAAATGCCACTAAATATAAATGGACATCTGGTGCTTTTTAAGTATTTAGATAATAGTCATAGCATTATAATAAACAATATTTCAGATGATTTTAGATTTATTGATAAATATATAGGTGAAGAAATGACTAAGGTAATAGAAGATGAAAACTTTCAATTATTTAATGAATATTTTAAACTTTGCAATAGAATAAGTTTATTTGGGTATGAAGGGGGAAGTATTGAAAGATTAGTTAAATTAAGAAAAATATTAAGAGGTAATAATTAATACCTAAAGGAATATTAAAATTTAAAATACTGCATATTATAATGATATTTTTAATATGCAGTATTTTTCACTTAATTTACTTAAAGAATTATTTGGGGGTAATTTTTATATTATTACTTATATTACGGTATGTAAAGTTATCAATATATATATATACTATACTTCTACTAAGATTACATTTGAGATATAATTCAGTATCAATAATAAAAAAATCAATATATAATGATAGCTATTAATTGATTTAATAAAATTATTATTTTAATTATAAGATTACATATTAATTTATAGATATATAAGGATTCATTAATATGTTAGACAGATGTTATAAAAATATATCAATAAAATCATAGTAGTTTTATATATCTATAAACAGTTTTAATTATATATATAACAATATATTGTGCGTAAACAGTAATAGTAAAAAATATTGTAAGAATAGGTCGAAATTACTTTATAAATACCTCAAATTTTAATATTACCTATGAAAAATGTTAACTATATGGTAATATATATAAATATTAATTATATCCTTATAATTTTACAGAGTTAACCATGTTATGTATAGCTTTTTTGTATACAGTTAATACATAATAAATATATTAGATAAAAAAATTAAAAAGACAATATAATTTTGTATTTAAAAATTAGTATAAAGAAGCTTTATAAATGTATATGAGTATTTTTAGTGGTATATAATTTAAAAGCGAGAGAAAGGAATTTAATATGAACTTAGAGGAAAAAAACTCTATATCTTTTTTTAAAGTTTTTGCGATGATACTTATTTTATTATGTCATATAGTGCAAGAACATAATAGTTCATATATACAAATGACAGCACAATTTTTAAATGTAGGGGTTTCAATATTTTTAATATTATCTGGATATTTATATGGAAGCAAAGATATTAAAGAGAGTTATGGTTCATGGATTATTAAAAGGGCAAAGCGTATTTTAATTCCGCTATATGTATTTATGTTATATTTATTAAATATATATTTAATAAATGGCAACCACATAAACTTAATAAATTGGATAGCATATATTTTTGATTTGCAAGGATTCCAAATATATGTACATGGTGCTGAACACTTATGGTATTTAACTATAATAATGATATGCTATTTAATAACTCCGATATTAAATAAAAATAAAAGTAAAATGAATAAAAAGTATTTATACCAACATTTATAATAGCTCAAATTATAATATCTTATTTTATTAACACTCAAATGGGTATATATTTATGCATATATATTAGCTTATATTATAGGGTATAAATGGAATAGAAGTATATCAAATAAGGGATTACTTATGTCAATTGTATTAGCAGGAATGGCTATATTAATTAGGCTTGGTGGTAAAGTATTATTTGATGATACTACATTATATAATGTAATTATTGTTGGGTATACTCAAGCTATGATAGCTTTTAGTATGTTATACATCTTTATTCATTGTGGAAAAAATTTAAGATATAACGAGTATATTAAATATATAGATTTTATAAGCTTTGATATATATTTAGTTCATTATATGTATATAGTTGGGCCGCTAAGAACTATGGGAATAACTAATAACTTTATAGTTAATACAGTTATTACATTAATAGTTTCTACTGTGACTGCTATTATATTAAACAATATATGTAAGCTAGTATATAAATTTTTAGATAACAAAGCTTTAAAAAGGAACAAGCGTATATGTAAAAATATATAATATAAAATACATCAGAAGTTACTAATAAATTTAGATTATTTCTGATGTATTTTATATTTATTTATCTTTAATTTTTACATTTTTACTTCCTAAACATTCCTTATCATAAAGTCTTAATATTTCAGGTAATAATTCATTATTCTTAAAGCTAATATTTATATTATTAACAGTATCCTTATCAATACCACTAACAACAAACACAGATTTATCCATATCAATTTTATTATTTTCAATAGTTAGCATATCTTGTTGAACCAACGCACTAGCAGAGCCACCAGTTCTATCATCATAAAATACAATCATTCCATCCTTGCCATTAGAAGTAAAAGAAGAATTAATAATACTTATAGGTTTCTTCATACTATAATGAGGTAACTTCAATAAAAAATCTTCATTATTAATAGTACAATTATTGAATGAAGTAGTAGCCCCTTGATGCCAATATCCAAATAGTATTTCAAAATTATTTAAATTACAATTATTAAAACTATAAGTAGGTTCATAGCTACCAGCGTAAGTTTCCCAATTAGTTATAGTGCTATCAGTAATATTAAATGTTCCATGAATATTGCCAGTAATATTTTCAAAAGTACAATTATTATAAACTCCACCCATATTTTCACCACTTTTATTTTTAATGGTGCAATTTTTGAAGTTACCAACACCCAAAGCTGTATTCCAAGTATTATTACTATTAGAATCAGTTACAGATTTAATTAAACATCTTAGATATAAACCAGTATCAATAGTATTTTCAGCTCTACCATTTATAGTACAATCTTTAACAACAGCAATCCAGTCATCATTTTCTTCAGTAGCACCAATAGTTATATTGCCATTAACAGTATTATCATAAAATCTAACATAACAACTACGCTGTCTAGTTGAATGTCCTAAATTAGCACCAGCAATATTATTAGAGTTTCTAACAACATAAGAATTAGTACGTTCCCAGAAGTATAATTTCCCAGATTTCATATTTTCAATAACAAAATTATGACCAGCACAAGTTAAAAAATCATTATTAGGATTATTATAAAAATTAAGTTCTTTAAAAGTAACATCTTGCATCATATCCCAACCATCCTCAGCATCATATGCACATCTTGCAGAGGATTGGCCACACTTTGTGAATTCACAATTTTCAACAAGCATATCCTTCATAGCTGCTTGAGCTAATCCTACACATCTATTATTTTCAAATTTAACATTTTTGAAAGCACAATGAGTGGGTATTCTAAAATATTGCACAGATAAATCAGTAGGATAGCCTTCTTCTAAGATAGTAACTTTCATGTATTTAGCACCATCAGGAACTCCAATTCTCCTATAAAAATAACTATCAACAGATGAAATATACTTTTGTTCTCCATCATAAAAATGAGCAATCATGTTCCAAGTGTTACAAGGATTACCCTGATAGCCTAAATATCTGCTAACTGATAAATAGCCAATGCCATCATATCTATCAATAGAAATAAAATCAGAAGTTGTTCTATTAGTAGATTCAATAGCTTCACCAGTACTTCTATCAATATCACCTAACTTAAAGCTATCACCAACTGGAGTTGGATTAAGATAAGTATAGTAAAGTGATTCATTTCTAGATTTAGCAATGCCATTACCACCACCATATCCAGTAATATCTTTTACAGTTAGATTTTCAAAAGAACTGTATTTAGCTTCACTACCAATACTAATACCCATAACCCATTCAGAATTATTAGGAGAATTAGCATAATCATGGCTGTAATAATCACCTTCAATAGTACCATTAATAACATGGGAATCATAAGTATTATTAAGTGTTATCATCAAGGCACTATCACCAGTAAACTGATTTAATTTTATAGTTGAACCATTCATATTAACAGTAAAGTCAGAAGGTACCCATATAGAGTCGGAGTGATCAATTCTGTAAGTTCCAGGTAATAGTTTAATAGAGGTATAACCTTGAAACTTAACATAATCAAGAAGTTTTTGAAGACCTTCTCTTGTATTATAAGATTCTTGCATTACAGCTTCTTTATTATAGTCATCTGAATATTTAACAATAGTTTCACCCCACCAGTTACCAGGTTCACCATTACCAATAGTATCTGCAATTATGCAAGTATATGAATTAGGTTTAGGAGTAATAGTAGATGCTACTTTTTCAAGTTCAGCTTTAACTGTTTCTGGTGTTGGTTCATTTAAATCAAGAATTGCAATATATTTATTTTCATAAGTATCAGTATTTTTAATATTATATTTAAGTAAATCATCAGTGGTCATGACATACTCTTTAGATGATTTTTCTTTTCCTTTAGAATCCTCGACTAAGAAAAAGTTGAAAAGTTCATGGGAGTTACGACCATATTTATCAGTAGCTATAATAGAAAATTTTTGTTCGCCAGTGGTTTTAAAACTACCTATATTAATAGAATTATCTCCAGCCTTAATCTTCTTTTTAACTATATCTTTTTCACCATCTACTTTAACTGTTATAGTAAAAGTTTCTGAAGTATCTTCCTCTGTGTATTCTTTGTAATAGTAGTCTGTTACATAGAAATCTATTATTACATCTTCATTAGGTTCAACCTTTGGCTGTATATAATAAGTAGATATATAGGGTACTTCATTTGTATTTACTTCTTTAGAAGTATTGTCTTTAGTGGAAAGTGACAGTGTAAGTTTATTTAATATAGATATCGTTAAAAATGATAAAACTATAAGAAGAGAAATTAATATTAATATAAATAACCTATGCTTTTTAAAATTAAATTTTTTCATATAACACTCCTTTTTTATTTCCTAAATATATAATTAGATATTAAATTTTTATTTCCTTTAAATGGATTATATAATATTATTAATTTTATTTATAATACAACAAAATCAAAATTAGCTATGGAAAAACTATTATATTAAACTAATGAAGTAGTGGAGAAAGGAATAAATGTATAAACAATTGGAAGTAATTAAGTTTACTTAATGGTATTAGAATATAGAATAAAAATAAGTAGTTTTAAATATTGTATTAATTAAATTAAGTATGGTAATAAAGTAGCTAGAAGGTATCATATATATAAGCTTCCATACATGATAAAATTGTAAATGAATTATTTATGGGGGGAAATATGAAAAAAAAGAATTTAACAATAGTAGTATGTGTGATTTTAATAGGCATATTTATTATTTGCTATTTATTAGGGAAAGTAGATGTGACAAGGTATATAATATCTAATGAAAAAATACCAGAAGAATTTAATAAATTCAAAATAGTTCAATTATCAGACTTTCATAGCAGTGGTTATAAGGATACAACAGAAATAATAATAAATAAAATAAAAAATCTTAAGCCAGATATAATTGTAATGACTGGAGATATGATAAGCTGGGAAATTGAAAATATAGGAGAGCTTGAAAAATTAATTACTTCCTTAGTAGATGTAGCTCCTATGTATTATATTAATGGCAATCATGAAGAGTTAGCAGAAATATTAAAAGCAGATGAATATGTAGAATTTTTAAGTAGTATAGAGCAATTAGGTGTAACTTTTATAAAAAATAATTATGTAGAAGTAAGTAAAGATGAAAAAGCTATTAATTTATATGAAATAGATATTCCATTAGATGGGCCAACAGGTTTATATGCTACTACAGATCAACTTGATAATAATTATGTTAAGGATACATTGCCAGAAGTAGATTCAGAAAAATTCAATATATTATTAGCACATAATCCATTATTTATAGAAGAATATGGTGAATGGGGAGCAGACTTAGTATTATCAGGTCATATGCATGGAGGTATAGTTAGAATACCTATAATAGGGATTGGTATTGCATCTCCAGAGGAAGGTTATTTTCCTAAATATGATGCTGGAAAGTTTAAAGTTAATGAAACTACTATGATAGTTAATAGAGGAATAGGTATATCTTCCAGTGAGTTAAGAATATTTAACAAGCCAGAAATTTCAGTAATAACTTTAAGGGGTAAATAGATTAATATAATGCAAAAAGAATTTTTAAGAGTACTAACATAGGTTATCTTAAAAATTCTTTTTTGTATTTTAGATAATAAATCTATAAGTATTTTAATAGTTGATATATATTATAAATTGTGTAAGTATACAAAAAAGTAATAAATTGGTATAATGTTAAAGGGATTATTATGAAAAAGTAAAATAATGTATTTTTATAAAGTGGGTTTTAGGAGGGTATGATATGAATAATACACAAAGGCAATTTATAGATATTCTATCTGCTGGAATTAGGGGAAAGACAGCGGAGAAATGTTATGAGAATATTGATTGGGATAAAGTTTTAGAATTGGCTAATAAACATAAAGTTGAAGGAATTGTATATTTAGCTTTACGTAAGAGTAAATTGATTATAGATTTAGGAGAAGAAAGATTAAATATATTAAAGAAAAAAGCTATAATGACAGGATTAGAGCAATCTAAACATATATTAGGATTGTCAACAGTTCTTAGTAAAATTAATGAAGCTAATATACCCGTTATTGTACTTAAAGGATTAGTAGTAAGAGATTTTTACCCTCAACCTGACCAAAGAAGTATGAGTGATGCAGATATTTTAGTTCATACAGATGATGTTGATAAAGTTAAAGAAATATTAATAGATATGGGATATATTTTTTTAGAGGATCATAAGGCATCACATCATATAGCATTGGTACATCCTAGATATCCTGTAGTAGAAGTTCATTGGAATTTATTTAAAAGAGATGGATTTAGTAATGAAATAGAACATTATGAAAGATTGATTTGGAAGCATTCAATAAATGTTAATGTAGGAAAAGCTAGTTTTTTATCACTTGCATATGAAGATTTAGCATTACATCTATGTATGCATATGGCAGCTCACCTTGCTGCAACAGGATTTGGAGTAAGGCAGATTTGTGATCTTGTTTTACTTGTTGAGAAAAAGGGTGAAGAAATTGATTGGAATAGTTTCATAATGAAAGCTAGGATGTACGGATTTGAAAAGTTTAGCTTGATTATGTTTTTATTATGTAAAGAGTTATTTGATATGAAAATTCCTAACGAATTAAATGTTAGGAGTGTAAATAATAAAAAATATATAGAGGCACTAATTGATGAAATATTTGAATCAGGTGTACATGGTAAGAAGGAAATGGCTAATCAATTTGCTACACAAGTTGCTTTTAATTTTGAAGATAAAGATGGTAATGCAACTTTAGGAGCAATTAAAAGATATTTTAGATTTATTTTTCCAAGAGTTAATGATATGTCTGATAAGTATAGTTATGCTAAGAAGTTTAAGATATTGGCACCTATAGCATGGATTCATCATTTGCTTGCAGGTATTTTTTCAAGTGGATATAGTTTTAAAGATAAGTTTGAATTTTTAACTAAGGGAGCAGCTGTAGCTATAAATAGAAATAAGTTATTAGATTGGATGGAATTATAAAATTACTAGATAAGTACTGTAATCAATAATACAGTACTTATTTTTTATGAAAATATATATTAATTAGGAAATAAGTAGTAATTATAAGGATACAAAAACTTATTATTAAATAAACAAAAGTAATTATTTACTTAATATAGTAAAAAATGTAAAATAATTATGGGAAATTTATTAGTTTCCTTTATTTATCTTTAAATAGGGGCGCAGATTTAAAGATAGTATTTTTAAGATTAGATTAATTAAAATATAAGAGGTGAATAATAATGAAGAAGGTATGGGAAAATCCTCAACTTAAGTCATTAGCAGTAGAAAATACTTATGAAGAGGAATATGATGGATGGATTATAGGTGATGATGGTAGCAGAGTTGATGCAAAGAATGTTGACAGAAGTGTAAATCAAACATGTCTTGGAAAATATAGTTATGAGTGTAAATGTTGTGGAGCTCAATCAGGACATATATATGATACACCAGTAGGAGCAGTGTTTGGATTAATTGCTCATTGGGCATCAGCACATCCAAAAGGATGTAAAATATCTTAAATTTAGATAATTATTTATAAGCAAAACAATACATTACTAGTTATAGATAATGTATTGTTTTTTATGTAAGGGGAGGAGGATTAAGATAAGAAGTTATTATAGAAAGAATACATATATATTTTTATATATTTTTATTGTTTTTTTGATACTTAAGGGATGCTCAATTAATAATAAAGAAGCTGGATTAGTATATGGGAGTAAATCTGCAACAATTGAAATAATAAATTATACAAGTTTTCAATGCCCAGATTGTAGTGTAATGCATGAAAGGTTACATGATATCATAAAAAAATATATTGAAAATGGATCAGTAAGATTTATAGAAAAACCAATAGATATTAGTAGATTTAACTATGATGAAGTAATATATAAGCATATGAGTGAGGAACAAGGAGTGGATTTTGATAAATTATTAGATATATATTCAAATCAAAGTAAGTGGATAGAATTTGATTCTGAAAATGATGTAATTAAATTTTTGGAGCTTAGTATTGATGAAAATAAAAAAAATATTAATGATTTAAAGATAATAACAAAGGAAAAAAATAATATAGAATTAAAAGAAGTTCCTACAATGTTTATGAATGGAGAAAAAATAGATATTGATATAACTGCAGATGAATTTGAAAATAAAATTCAAGAAATTTTAGATAATAGCAAATAAAATAATAATATTTAATAAAAAGTTATTTTCATTATATGAAGATAACTTTTTTGATTTTATGAAATGCAGTTTTTATATATGTATATGGGATTTTATAAAGTAATTAATAAATTAGAATTACTACTTAATAGTAAAATATTATACTTAATACTAATTTACATAAAATGTAAGTAAACCTATAATTAATTTATAGTTACTAAAATTAATTAATAATGAATTTGATGTTAGTAATATATTTATAAAATATAAAGTTGGGAGAGAAAATAATGAAGAAATTATGGCAAGAACCCAAATTAAAAGCATTAGGAATAGCAGAAACAAAAGATATAACAGAGGAAGTAAGATACACAACACAATCAAGCCAACATAGTTTAAAGCAAAGATATCTATGTTTAGGAGTATATCAAAAGGGAACAAATATTAAGGTTGCGGATTGCCCAAATCCTGGACCATATTCAAGCTTTGGTAATTGGGCTGTACATGCTGATATAGATCATAAGGATTTACAAATTGGAGAAAAGGTTGAGGTTACACCAGTATCTTAGTTAATTTTATGTGGATAGAGTAAATTAATAAGTTTAGTTAATTGAAAAAAGATATAAAAATTTTCATAACGTAGGATAGATGTTTTTTATACTTTAGCATTAAATAATGTTTATTAGTAAGTAGCTTAAATTAATTAGTAAAACTACTAAGATTTATTATACTAAATGTTAATTTACATAATGGTTAAATTTACTATAAAATTATTTATATAACTATTAGGATGTTGAGAAACGAAAATAGTTTTTTTATTAGATATAAATGGGGGATGAATTGTGAAAAAAGAATGGTTAGGTCCAGAGTTAAAAGAGTTAAATTTAAAGGAAACTAATGAGTTGTTAGAGTGTGAAACAGCTGAAGAAGTAGAGGGAATAGGGGAAAACTATTTTATCCATAGGCATATTTGTCCAAGATGTGGATATAATTTTGGACATGGAATAGGATCACATATGAGGTGGGAGCATCATGTAGCTTTTGCTAAGTGTGGCGCAGATGCGGATAGGGTTCCGGTAATTCCAGTATCTTAATTCGTAATAGAAGTAATACAAAACGAGTTGTAGTTGTAGAAAAATAAGTTTGGTACTAGTCAATAAAAAAGAGGATTCATAAATTTGAATCCTCTTTTTTGTATAATATTAATTAGCGTATATTTATTTAAAATATATTATTAAAGAAAAGTAATTAATATTACTACTTCTAATAAGGTATAAAATAGTAATACTAAATAATAATTTATTACCAGATAATATAATTGTATAATTAATTTATAATTACATAAATTGTAAAAATGAGGAGTATGAGAGTGATAAATAATTATAATGTTTACGGATTAAATATTAAATCAGAAATAGAAATAGAAGAATTCATTAAGTTAGATACCATGGATGAAAATAATATCGTTAATATAATTAAGGGAGAAATGTCAGAAGATATAAAAAGTGAGATAGAAAATGGAAGCAAAATTAAGCTTTTAAAAGATAAGATATGGTTTCATATAGATAATATAGCTACATATTGTATATCTAATGGAAATGATATAAAAGTAGAAGTATGTGAAAATGCAGATATGAAACTTATGAAAGTATATATAATGTGTAGTTGCTTAGGATTTATAATGCTTCAAAGAAATATGGTAGCTATTCATGGTGGAGTTATTGAAATGGATAATAAGGCAGTTATATTTACAGGAGATAGGGGAGCTGGAAAATCTACATTAACTACAGCTTTAAGAGAAAGAGGATATAATTTTATATCTGATGATGTAGCATCAACTAAGATAGAGAAAGTGCCATATGTAATGCCTGGATTTCCATATCAAAAATTGTGTGAAAGTGCTATGGATAACTTTGAATATGATAAAGAAAAATATACTTCTTTTATGAGTGATAATGAAATTAAATATATGGTACCAGCTAAAGATGAATTTGTTTATGAACCAAAGCCCTTATCTGCAATAGTAAAACTAACTGTTGGAGATGTTGAAGAAGTAACTATTCAGGAATTACTAGGTGGTGAAAAGTTAAATAATATTATTGAGAATATTTATAGAGGTGAGTATATTAAATATCTTGGTGGAATGAATCCAATGTATTTTAAACAATGTATTGATGTAGCTAAAAATATAAGATTCTTTAAAGTAGTAAGACCAGCAAATAAATTTACAGTAAATGAACAAGTTGAATTAATTGAGAGGCAAATACTAGTATCTAATGAAACGGCAGTATAGAAATTTTAAAAATTAAACTACTTATAATAGGTATATTATGAGTAGTTTTTTATTTATAAAAATAAATAATTATATAAGAAGTAATTCTTTAGTGTAATTAATAAATGGCAAATTAGAATTATTTAACTACTTACAATTAATTGGTAAAATTAAGTGTGAATAAAAATAGATATTAGGTTTAATTTTTAATCAAAGGAAGGGGAAAAATATGATTAATTTTAAAAAAAGTTCTGGGAAAATTGGAAAAATTAAAAAAGATTATGGAATAAATTTAGATACAATAATTAATAAAAATTTAGAAATAGATGATACTGATTTAGATGGAGAAAAAGTAATGATGAACCTTGATAAAGGTGAATACTTTATGATGAATGAGGTTGGAAGTAGAATATGGGATATAATTACAGAACCTATAAATGTTAAAGGAATAGTAGAAACTTTACGTTCAGAGTATGAAGTAGATGAAGAAACTTGTAAAGACACTGTAGTAGATTTTTTAGGTAGATTAAGCCATGCAGACCTTATCAGCATTAACTAGAAAAACTAAAACATTTTTTACTATAGATAATAAATTAAAAGTTGAGTTTATACAAGCATTCATTTATACGGGAATGTACAGAGCATTTATATTATTTTTTCCTTTTAATAAGTTAAGAAAGCGTATGGGGAAACATAAGGAAGAGTCGTCAGAAACTGTTGAAAAGGAAGTTTATAAAACAGCTAGACATATAGCTTGGGTTGTTACTTTAATATCAAGTAAAACACCATGGGAAAGCAAATGCTTAGTACAAGCATTAACAGCTCAAAGGATGCTTAAGAAAGAAGGAATATCTACAACTATTTATTTAGGTGTAAGAAAATCAGATAATGAGATGAAGGCTCATGCATGGTTAAGATGTGGTGAGTATTATGTAACGGGTGGAGCTATAAGAGATCAATATACTGTTGTAGCTAAGTTTGCTAATTAATGATAATAAATTCATTATAGATTTATTATATATAAAATATAGGGGTGATAAGTATGGAAAAGAAAGTTTGGAGTAATCCAGAATTAAAGAAAGAAATTGTAATTAATACTCATGCTGAAGATTGTGAATGTGATATGACAGTATCAAGGGGAAATAAACATTTTTGTCATCATAATCCTAGTGGAAATCATTCAGGAAATCACACAAATGATCCAAATCCAAAACCACAAGATCATTTTATGTCAGTAAATTGTCCAACACATGGAAATGAGTGTTGTTGCTATGTAGCAGGACAAACATCTTAAAAATTTGAAGGTATCTTAGATTAACTAGGATATCTTTTTTAAATATTATATAAGGATGAAAATAATATGAAAAGATATTACTACAAAGTATATGGAATTGAGATTAAATCAGAAATATATATAGGTGAATTTATAGAAGTTAAAAATGTAGAGCATACAAGTGATAAAGTGAGTTTTATTTATGGTACAATACCAAATAACGTAATGGATAAACTTAAGAAGGGGGAATATTCATCTGAAAAAGAGAATGAAGTTTATTTATTTATAAGAGATGTTGCAACATATTATATATCAAATGGTAATAAAGTTATGATTGATGTTTGTAAGGGTGCAGATAAAAAGATGATTAATATATTTTTATTAGGAAGTGTATTAGGCATTTTAATGCTTCAAAGAAAACAAGTAGCTATACATGGTGCAACGATAACTAAAAATAATAAAGCATTTATTATAACGGGGGATAGAGGCGCTGGAAAATCTACATTAACTACAGCATTACGATTAAGAGGATATGGATTTTTATCAGATGATGTAGCATCAATAAACTATACAGATAAACCATTAATTAATCATGGATTTCCGTATCAAAAACTATGTGAAGATGCAATGAATAGTTTAAAGTATGATAAAGATAAATATAAATCATTTGAGGCAGATGAAAAAATAAAATATTTAGTTCCTGTTAAAGAGGAATTTGTAACTGATAATATTGAAGTTACTAAAATGTTCGAAATAGTTATTGGAGATGTTAAAGAAGCTGTTATTGAAAGAATAACAGGTCATAATAAGTTATCAAAGATTTTAGATAATATATATAGAAAAGAATATATAAATGCTTGTGGTACTATGGATAAAAATTATTTTAGACAATGTGTAGAAATAGCTAAGCATATAGATATATATAGAATAATAAGACCAAATGGTAAATTTACTGTTGATGACCAAATAAAATTAATTGAGAATGAAATAAGTTAATTAAATCTTATATGAAAGGTTATAAGATTAATTTATTAAAATATAAAGGATTTAATGATTAGGAGTAATATATGGATATTAAATTAAATACTAAGGTATTAAAAAATTGTAATACTTATGTAAGTGAAATTAATGAAGATAAAGCAATTATGAACTTAGAAAAAGGTGAATACTTTGCTCTTAATAGTATAGGGAGTAGAATTTGGGATGCTTTAGATGAAACAAGTATTCCTTCAGAAATCATCAATATATTAATTAAAGAATATGATATAAATGAAGAAAAATGCACTGATTCAGTATTAAAGTTTTTAAATAAGTTATATGAAATAGGATTATTAAATATAGCTTAATATATTAGGAGAGTTATATGGGAGAGAGAAATTACTATTATAAATCATATGGAAAAATAATAAAGTCTGAAATTGAGATAAGTGAATTTATACCTCATGATTATGTTGATGAGGATAAAGTTGATATAGTAGTTAAGAAAGGAAATATGCCTAAAAATATAAAAAAACAGAGAGACGAAGAAAACATAACTAGATTTTATGATGGTAATGAAATATGGTTTTATATAAAAGACGTAGGGACTTATTATATTAAGGATGCTAAAACAATATTAGTTGAACCAGAAGAGGGATGTATTTTCAATGATTTAAAGGCATTTCTTATATGGAGATCAATGGCTGCATGTTTACTACAAAAAAATATAGTAACTATTCATGGAAGTGCAGTAATTATTAATGGAAGAGCTGTTATATTTACAGGAAGAAGTGGATCAGGAAAATCTACATTAACAGCAGCCTTTAGAAAAAATACATATAAATTTTTATCAGATGAGTTATGCGTATTATCAATAGATGAGGACGGACATCCAATAGTAAATCCTGGTTATCCACAACAAAGATTAGCTAAGAATACTCTAGAAGGTTTAGGCTTTAATTGTGATGATTTTATTATAAGTAAAGAATCAAAAGAGATGTATTCAGTACCTGCAAATAATGATTTTATAGATAAACCTATAAAATTAGCTGCTATTATTGAAATTGAACCTTGTGATGATATAAATACTGTTGAAATAGATGAATTAGAAGGTACTAGTAAATTAATGAGGATGTTAAAAAATATATATATGTATTGGTGTACTAAATATACAGGATTTAAAAAGTCTTATTACGAACAGTGTATTAATTTAGCTCAAAATGTTAGGTTCTTAAAGCTTAAAAGACCTAAGGATGGATTTACTGTAAATGAGCAAATGAAATTAGTTTTAGAAGAGCTAACTAGTTAAAGTAAGTGAATTACTTATGAGAGGATATTAATATGAGTAACATATTAAATGTAGATAAGTTTGTTTATAGATTATATGGATTAAATGTAATATCAGATATAGAAATACCACAATTAATACAAATAGATGTAAACGATAAAATTAGTATAGATATAGTAATAAGAATTGGAAAAATGACAGGAAAAGCAAGTGGATATAGAGAGAAAAAAAGAAAAAATAAATATAGGCATAACTTAATGTGGATCAATATAGATAATGTAGCTCAATATTATCTATATAAAGGAAGAGAAATTATAATAGAGCCTTATGATGAGCCTGATATTAATAATATTATAGTATTTTTATTAGGGACTATCTTTGGAGGATTACTTATTCAAAGACAGACGTTAGCTATTCATGGTGGAGCGGTTGATATAGATGGTAACGGAGTTATTATAACAGGGGATAGTGGAGCTGGAAAATCTACATTGACATCAGCTTTAGTTGATTTAGGATATAAAATGATTACTGATGATGTAGCAGTCATTAGAAGTTCAAGTAAAAATGAAATATTTATAGAGCCTGCATATCCTCAAAGAAAATTATGTAAGGATGCTATACATAACTTTGGTTATGAATTAAATAAGTTTAATAAAGCTTATGGACAAAGAGATAAGTTTTTTATTAGAATTCCAGATAAATTTAGTTATAAGCCAGTTAAATTAAAGGCTATATTTGAAATATGTACATCAGATAATGATAAAGTTGAAATTGAAGAGATTAATGGTTTTGAAAAGATAGATATTATTAGAAAAAACATTTATAGAATAGAAATTCTTAATAAGGTTGGTATGAAAGAGAAATATTTTAATATGTTATTAAATTTATCTAAGGATATAGAGATATATAGGATAAAAAGGCCTTTAAATATGTTTACTGTAAAAGAGCAGATAGATGAAATTAATAAAGTACTATGTAGATAATTATAATTTAATATTAAATTATTTATTATAAATTTGAAAATATAGGGGGAGTTATATTATGACAATGAAAAAGTGGCAGGAACCAGAAATCTTTGATTTAGGTGTGGAAGAAACAAAGTCTTGTACAAAGGAAGGACATCCACATACGAAGGATAAGAAATCAGATAGTAGTGACTCAAGTAGGGATGGAGATTCATCTTGTTCAAGCGACTGTCAATTTGATGGGGAAAGTTAATTATATTTTAACTTAATCAGAAATTAAAGATAGGGTATTATCCATAGTTTTAATAACTTAGATAATACCTTATTTTATTTATATTTTTATATCTGATGCAATTTCATCAAATAATCTATTATTTTCAATAAGATTTAAACTTCCATTTTCAAGACTATAAACTTTATCACAAATTTCTAAAGCTGAAGGTCTATGAGTTATTATTATACAAGTCGGTTTATGGTCTAGTGAACTTATTGATTTTATTACTTTATATTCTGTTTCCATATCTAATGAAGAAGTAGCTTCATCTAATATAAGAATAGGTCTTTTCCTTAAAAATGCTCTTGCTATAGATAAACGTTGAGATTGTCCTCCTGATATTCCAATACCATTCTCACCTAATACAGTATCTAATTTATCGTCAAGTTCTTGAATAAAATCATAAGCACAAGCTTGCTTTAGAGCATTATCTAGTTCATAATCAGTAGCATTTTTATTTGCAAGAAGTAAATTATTTTTAATAGTACCAGAAAATAAAGTATTACCTTGAGGTACATAAGAAATTAACTCTCTATGTTCTTTTGTAATTTTAATTGGATTTTCATTATTGTATTGTAAGGTTATGTCACCATATTGGCTATGAATAAGGTTTAAAAGTAATCGTATTAAGGTTGTTTTTCCACCGCCAGATTCTCCAACTAAGCCTATTATTTCACCTGGATTAATAGTTAAATTAATATTTTTTAATATTATCCTATTTTCTTTATAGCTAAAGTTTATATTTTTAAATTCAACTTTAGGTGGATTTAAAGAATAAATATTATTATCCACTATATTTTGATTTGAAATTTTTAAATTAGTAGGTTCTAAATTCATTTCCTCAATTTCCATAAGTCTTTCTGCAGCTGCTATAGTTGATATAAATTCAGGAACAGTTCCTGCAAAACTTGCAAATGGAGCTTTCACATTATTATATAACTGTAACATAGCAGTTAAACTACCATAGCTACTTATACCTTTAGCAATATTTAATGCCCCCCATGAGAATATTGCTAAGTATGTTGCAGAAGAGGATATTTTCATAATTACTCCAGAAGTAGATTTTATAAGTGTCCTTTTTAAGGAAAGTTTCATTCTATTTTCTTGAATTTCTTTTACAGATTCAATATTTTCATCTTCTAAGCAAAATGTTTTAACTATTAATAGGTTATTTATACTTTCTTGAATAAAGGTTTTATATTTAACCTTTTCCTCTTCCATTTCTTTATATATAACTTTAAGCTTTTTATTAAAAAATCTACTTATTATAAATAAAAATGGCCCTATAAAAAATGCTATTAAAGTTATATAAGGTGATAATTTAAATAATGTAAGGAAAGAAGCAATCAAAGTAACACCTAAAGAAATAACTCCAGGAATTGTGCTTATTATTGTAGAGGTAATTGTAGATGTATCAGAAGTAATTCTTGTTAATAAGCTTATACTATGGTGTTTAGATACATCAGACCATTCACTTTTATTTATATGAATATATATTCTTTTTTGTATAGTTTGTCTAAGTTTTGATGAAGAATATGTTGATAAAAATGATGTTATAGGTTTGATTAATATTTTACTAAAGGTTATTACAATCATAACTGTAAGCCAATGTATAACTATATTAATTTCTTGAGATATAGCAGCATCTATAAGTGACTTAGAGACTAATGCACTATAAACTCCAACTAAGGAGAGTAACGATTTTATAATAGTTATTAATATTAAAAATGGAAGTATTGATTTGGCATTTGATAAAATCCATTTTAATTTTTTTATAGTATCCATTTAATATTGCCCCTTTGTAAAATAAGTTTAATTATTACAATATTATACCATTAGTTAAAAAAGCAATGAAATAATTCAAATAGGCAATGTAGAGAGAATTTATATAGCTATTAGTATGTAACTCGTAAGTATTATTAAAAAATGATTAATTTGTATAATTTAATCATTTTGAATTAATTGTTAAAATTAATATACCAATTAAGTATTATTAATATTTATTAATTAAGGGAGGTATTTAAGTATGAAAAGCTGGGATAATCCAACTTTATTCAAATTAGGAGTTGATAAGACAAGCACTGAGTCAGATTACATTGAAATATGTAATTGGGATGGTGCTGAGATTTTCGGACTTGGAAATGAAGAGTATACAGATCCAAATAACAAACCACCACATCATCCAGAGTGGGTATGGTGTAAGGTACATGGAAGATGGCATCCTAAAGACCATACTACAGGTGATGTAGATACTACTTTACCAGAATCTTAAATCTTCTAAGTAACATCCTAAGTAAACTTCTACCTTAGTATATGTTATTTAATATATATACTAAGGTAATAGGACTTATTTTAGTAGTATTAACATTTATACTAAAGTAGTAATAATTGAAAAATATATAATACTAAAGATTTATTTACATAAATTATAATTGCAATATATAATAAATATATGCTGATATTATATGTAGAAAATTAACTACTACTTAACAAATATAATTTATAGTAAATAAGATAAGTAGTATTTAAATAATCTCTATATAAATATTAAGTTTAATAAGAAAAGCATAAATAATTTAGAGGCGACTTCTAAACAATGAAATGGAATCGTTACCGAAAGACGATGATAAAGGGGAGAATTAATAATGAGGAAATGGAAAAAACCAGAGTTAAAGGTTTTAGGAATTGAAAATACCTTTGGAATTCAAGCTGGTGATGGATATGAGTGGATATGTGCAAACTGTTATGGAGATTCTAGAAATGATATCAATGAAATTGGAACAACTAATGATGGGGTAATATACACAACACCTAATCAAAATTGTGGTGACTGCAAAACTAGTAATAAGTGGATAAAAGTTCTTAAGGGTACTAGACCAACAGTGGGAATATCTTAAAGGTTAGTTTTAAGATTCATAATTAATTATAATGAAAAAATGGAAAAAGCCAGAACTTATTAATTTATCAGTAGCTAACACAAATGAAAACAAAAATGAGTTATATGTTATTAAGATTGAATTGCGACATGTACTACCACGCTATTAAAATTAAAAAATCCACGGATACAAAATTACATTAGTATCCGTGGATTTCTTTGTTTGTTAAACTAATTCACTAGCAACTTCTAATATACTTTCTCTACTAACTTCTCTAAGATTACCTTTTTCTAATTTCATAATTCTATTACAAATATTAAGAGCAGAAGGTCTATGAGTTATTATTATACAAGTTGGTTTAGTAGGTAAGCTTCTAACGGCTTTAAGAACAGAAACTTCTGTTTCAGGGTCTAAGGCAGATGTTGCTTCATCAAGGATTAATATTGGTCTTTCTCTTAAGAATGATCTAGCAATAGCAATTCTTTGGGCTTGTCCTTCAGAAATGCCAAGTCCTTTTTCACCAATCATAGTATCAAGGCCATCTTCAAGTTCATTTACAAAATCAAAGGCACAAGCACTTTTTAGAGCTGTAAAAATTTCATCATCATTAGCATTAGGTTTACCATATTTAAGATTGTCTCTAATAGTTCCAGAGAATAAAGTATTCCCTTGAGGTACATAAGAAATAAGTTCTCTATAATTTCTGTTAATACTTTTTACTATATTATCTTCACTAAGAAGTACATTACCTTGTGTTGGGTTTATTAATGATAAAATAAGTCTAATCATAGTTGTCTTACCTTCACCAGAAGGACCAACAAAGGCTAATGTTTCTCCAGATTCTATAGTTAAATTTATATTGTTTAAAATATTATTATTAGCTTTGTAAGCAAAGTATACATTATCAAAAACTATATTAGGCTTATTAAATTCAGAAGATATTTTACTACTAATAGTATCTAAAGCAACTTCTAAGTTCGCAATATTATCAAGTTCCTTTTCATCAGCCATTTTTTCAACTGGAATAGCTTCTATTTCCATAAGTCTTTCAGCAGCAGCTATAGTTGATATAAGTCCAGGAATCATGCTTGCTAATGAAGAAAATGGAGCTTGTACTTTACTATATAATTGAAGCATTCCTGTAAAAGTACCATAAGTAGATAACCCCTTAGCTATATTTAAAACTCCCCAAGTAAATATTGTAAAGTATGCAAGAGAAGAGCAGAAGCTCATTGACATTGAAGTCATTACAGAAAGCTTAGTATTTCTCATAGCAATTTTATATTTATTATCCTGAATTTCAACAAGTCTATGCATATTTATTTTTTCCATACAGAATGTTTTAACTATCATTATATTTTGAATAGATTCTTGCATGAAAGATCTATATTTAACATCTTCTTCTTGAGCTTCCTTATATAAAGCTTTAAGCTTACTACTAAAGTATCTTCCAACTATAATTAGGAAAGGCCCAATAAATACTGCAACAAATGCAATTGAAGGTGCCCAGTTTATAAGTGTATAAAAAGAACCAACAAGGGTAACTGATAGCGAAACAAGACTTGGGATTGTACCAAGAATAGCAGAGCTTATATTACCAACGTCTGATGTTACTCTTGTTAATAAGCTTACAGAGTGGAATTTACTTTGTTCTAGCCAGTCACTACATTGTATATGTTGATATATTTTTCTTTGAATATTTTGAGTTAATTTTGTTGATGAATGTGTACTCATAAATGATGTTACTGGACTTGATAACATACTAATTAAAGTAATTACAAGCATTGTTATTAACCAGCGTATAGTTGCATCAGAGTCACCACTAATTGCAGAATCTATTAATGACTTTGAAACTGTGACATTATAAATTCCTATAAGAGCAAAAACAACATTAACGACTATTGAGAATATTAAAAATGGAATTGCAGGTTTTGCATATGATGCCATCCACTTTATCTTTATCCATAAGTCCTTTGATGGTCTAAGTTTTTTTAAGTTTTCCATAGTAACCCCTTTCTAACTTTTCTTTTGACAGATATTACTATTTTATCATCTGAGTAAAAAGTTTACAATAATGCCTTGTAATTACTATTTTATTGGGGGGATTAACAATATGTATTTTGTAGCAAAAGTTATGCTAATATGGTAATATATTGTTTGACTAACAAAATAAAGACTCTGAGGTGACAAGGTGATTTTTACTAAAAAGATAAATTTAAAGTTAGCCATTATAGGAATTACGTTTATGAGTCTTTTAATAATAACAAATAGTGTGCTTATGGAATTTGGATTACAAAAGAGTGTAGAGTTTACTTATAGTACTCACTATGAGGAAACTAAAAAAATACTCAATAGTAAGTTTGAATTATTAAAAGACTTATCTAATACATTAGCTAGAGATAAGAGAGTTAAACAAGCATTAGATGTTAATAGAAGTGTGGATCAATTAGATGAAAAAAGTATAAGTGATAGTTTTAGAGATGTATCAGATTTTGAGGAATACTTGAAAGAATTTATATTTATAAATTCAGCTAGTATTGCTAGTATTCCAGGAAAATACATAATTTATGAGGGAAAAGTTATTCCTAACTATGATTTAATTTCTAATGGGGTATTAGATGAAATTAAATATAATAATGAAAATGATATATTAATCAGTAATATTAATAAACATATTGATACAGGGAAATATGCTATTTTAATAGTTAAACTTATTTATTCAGATGATAATGATGAGCTTTTGGGAGCAACTATTTTAGAAGTTTTTCTTGAGGATTTAATTAAAGATATAAATTCAGGATTTTACATGGGGCATTTAGATACATATATAAAAATTAATGATGATGAATATCTTTGCAAAGATGGTATTGTTAATAGTATTGGTAATAATAATGATGACTATGTAATACAATTAAAAAGCGAATTTGGTGATAAGCTACCAATATTTTTAAAATATGATAAGGACTCCATAATTTATAATAAGGAAATGAAATCTATTAATAGATTTAGAATTGTAATTTTTTCTATTTTAGGGGTTATATATTTAATAATTTTGATTTTATTAATTAGAGCAACATTTAAACCAATACTGGAATCACTAAATAAGTTAAAAATATTATTTAAAAATTTAGAAAGCAAAGAGCTGAATTTTGAGCAGATGGATGAATTTGAGCAATTAGAGCTTGTTTCGAATTCGTTAGGAAATTCTTTTGATAAAAAGATAAAGTCACTTATCTATTATGATGAATTAACCAAATTACCTAATAGAAAATTATTATCTAAGTTATGCAATGACTTAATACAATGTAAAAATGAATTTGCATTAATATTTATTGATTTAAATAAATTTAAATATATTAATGATGTTTTTGGTCATAGTGCAGGTGATGAGGTACTAGTTAATTTTAGTAGAAGGATTCAAAATTGTTTAAATAATAGAGGAATAGTTACAAGATATTCTGGAGATGAATTTATAATTATATATAGTGATTATGAAGATAACAATAAATTATTAAAGTTTTATAAAGAAGTAATATTAGAAGCTTTTAAAGAGCCAATATTATTTAATAATGGAAAGAAGTTATTTGTTGATTTTGCTGCAGGAGTCTCTGTATATCCTAAGGATGCTAACAATTTTAATGATTTGATAGATAAAAGTGATTTTATGATGTATTCAAGTAAGAAAAGTAACAGTAAGCAGTTGTTATTCTTTAATGATGTTATTTATAAGGAGATACTTAGAATTGAAAAAATTAAAGACTCATTAAAAAGAGCAGTTGATAATAATGAGTTTGTTTTATTTTATCAACCAATAGTAGATAAAAATAAATCTATAAACAAGCTTGAGGCATTAATTAGATGGAATAACAAGGAGTTAGGGTGTATACAGCCAGATGATTTTATTCAATATACTGAGAAAACAGGTGATATAATTAAGATTGGATATTGGATTATTGAAGAGGTTTGTAGAAATTTTAATGAGTTCTTTGATTACGGATATAAGTTGCAAATTAGTATAAATGTTTCTCCAATTCAACTTATGGAAGTTGATTTTATAGATATAGTAGGAAAAATACTTAATAAATATAATGTCAGTTGGGAAAGCCTATGTTTTGAAATAACAGAATCAGCAGTTCTTGATGATAATATAATTATTCATGATAATTTACTTTTATTAAATAAAAGAGGCGTTAAAATTGCATTAGATGATTTTGGTACAGGATATGCTTCCTTTAGTTATTTAAAGAAATTTAAACTTGATATTCTTAAGATTGATAGAATATTTATAGATAATGGATCATATCTTGATTTCAAGATTGTAAATAATATAAAAAATATTGCACATTTACTTGAAATGGAAACTATTATTGAGGGAGTTGAAACTAAAGCCCAGTTTGATATATTAAGCGATGTTGGCTGTGATTACTTCCAAGGATATTATTTCTCACGTCCATTACCAGCATCAGAAATAATAAAGGTTCTCTCTAAATAATACATAGGGGCAAAGGAAAATTAAAAAGCAACATTTTTTAGAGATGTATAAGGAGCTAATAGTAACTCTTAAAGTCAATAATAAAATATAATTATTAATGAATAAAAATACTATGATAAGTATTAAATCTTATCATAGTATTTTTAATTTTGAGATACTAATTATTTTCAGGTATTAATTAAAATAAAGTATTTTGTTTATTTTCCTTTTGTATAGTTTCTTTATTTTTATTGTTTAAACTACCAAGAGGACTATTATAACTGTTAAGAGGATTTGGAAGTTCGGTATTGCTAGAAGGTATAACGCCTCTAGTTCTATGCTGTTTATCGTTAGATTTAGCCATAATACTAATTCTCCTTTAAAACATATGAATTTAATTGTTGAATTGAACTAATAAATTTTGTTGTATTAATCTATGGTACTATCGGTGTCGTCATCATCTATGTAACTAAATTCTTGACATGCTATATTATTTACTACTATTGAATCTTCAACAGTATTTGCTAAGGGTGTATCAACTCCTTCTGGAGACTTACTTACTAAAGAGTCTTTACTTGGTTCATAATAGCTTCTTACGTGTGGTAAATAAACATTAGATTTATCTTTCAAGATGCTCCCTCCTTGCAATAAAAATATTGATGTAAATTTAATTTGGGTAAGCTTAAGTTTTTACTATAAAAATAAATAGAGTTAGATTTATTTTCTAAAAAGTTTTATTCCTAAGCATATATATATTGTTTGAAGGTTGTACAAAAAATATACATTAAGAATAAAAGTGTTTTAAAGAAATTTTGAATTTGCACATATAAATATGAAAAAAAGCAAATAAATAGGAAATTAAACACATTGTTTTTATATAAACAATAATATAAAATTAAAATGAAAATATATGTAAAAAAATTAAATTAGTAAAAAGTTATATTATAGTAAGTGATATTATAGTAAGTGATATTATTAATATTAAGTATAAAAGAAGACGAGAAGGAGAAGAGAGTATGTATCCAATTAAATTTGAGAACCTTTATTATGATAAAATTTGGGGTGGAAGAGATTTAGAAGCCTTTAGAAATAACTTACCAGAAGGAGAAATTGGTGAGTCTTGGGATGTTGCATGTCATCCAAATGGAACAGGAATAGTTGCAAATGGAGAATTAAAGGGTAAAAGCTTTGATAAAGTTATTGCTGAATTTGGACATGCATTAGTTGGTTCAAAGGTAAATACAGAAAAATTCCCATTGCTAGTTAAGTTAATAAATTCAAAAGAAAAATTATCAGTTCAAGTTCATCCAGGAGATGAGTATGCTAAAAGAGTTGAAAATCAATTTGGAAAGACAGAAGCTTGGTATGTTGTAGATGCAAAACCAGGTGCGAAATTAATTGTTGGAACAAAAAACTGTGATAAAGAAATATTTGCAAAAGCAATAGAAGAAGGAAAATGTGAAGACTTCTTAAATGTTGTAGATGTTAAAAAGGGAGATTGCTTCTTAATTAATAGTGGATTAGTTCATGCTATCTGTGAAGGATTAATAATAGCTGAAATTCAACAAAATTCAGATGTTACTTATAGGGTTTATGATTATGGAAGACCAAGAGAAATACATGTTGAAAAATCTTTAGATGTAATTAATTTTAATTTAGAGGCAGAAAACCTTTCTAATAAAGAAGTTGTTAAGTTTAATGGATTCTCTAAAGTAGATTTTTGTGAAAATGAGTATTTTGGTATGCAAAAGATTAATGTAGAAACAGAATGGTCTGATTGTAGTAATGAAGAAAAGTTCTTCATTTTAACTTGTGTGGATGGAGTTGGAACTATAGAAGGAGAAGGTTTCTGTGAAAAAATTAAAATGGGAGATAGTTATTTAATACCTGCAACATTAGGAGAATATGTTGTTAAAGGTGATGTAGAAATAATAAAGAGCTATCCGATGTAAAATTTTGTATTTGCCTCTGGGGCGCCTCAGGGGCGCCCCAGAGGCAGATTAACATAAAGTTTATATTTTTCTTTTTTATCTAAATTTTTAAATTCTCTATTAATATTTAGGCAATCCCTAGAATTCTCAATTAAAAAATAGATATCTATAATATTTAATATTTCATCTGAATGTATACATAAGGTAGTTGGGGGAGATAGAGTATTTGATAGTATTCTGCTAAAGCTAGACCAAGTATAATTTTCTGGAGCTTTAACTATATTTGCTTTTACAGGATTGAGGTGAATATATTTACTCACTTCTAGTAATTCATAATCTGAAGTAATAATATTACTGAAGTATCTTCCTTGAAATAAATGTCCTACATATTCATATTTTTCATTGAAATATTTAACATATAAGCTATTTAAACGTCTCATAAATACACCAGGATCTTGTAAGTCTGTTTTTAGTAGTAAATGAATATGGTTTGACATAAGACAATAACTTATAAGTTTAAAATTTAATTCTTCGTAGAATCTTAATGTGTCTTTTAAAAAGTACATATACATTTTATAGTCGTTATCATCTAAAAAAATTTTTTGTTTATTATTTCCACGATTTGTAATATGATAGCATGCACCTGGAAACCAAGGTCTTTTTTTTGTTACCATTTTAAATTCTCCTTTGAATAGTTTAAATACATATAAAATTATTAACAAGTTTTACAATATTTATTCTTTTTTGGAACTACCTCTGGGGCGCCTCCGGGGCGCCCCAGAGGTAACGCAAAATATAGCAAAAATTGTCGTTGAAAAATAACATAATTGTTGGTATAATTATATATCTCATAAGGACGAACAAAAAAAAGAAATTTTATATAAATATTTGGAGGAGTTGCCAATGCCAGTAAGAATTGCTATACTAGGTGGACCAAGATGTGGTAAAACAACATTAATTCAACAATTATACGTAGATTTAAAAATTAGAGATATAAATGTAGGAGTTGCTACAGAATATAGTACTGATTATTTAAGAGATAAAGGTATGATCGAATCTATTTCAGAACAATATGGAATATACTTAGGTCAATTACATTTAGAAAAAAGCTTAGATGCTCATGATTATGCTATAACTGATTATGCTACTTTTGTACCTTACATATATGGAAGATTAATGCTTGGAGACAAGAAGAGAACTAAGAAAGAAATCGAAATATTAAATGATTTATACAGCTTAGCAATCAGAGATCTACCACAATATGATCATATCTTCTTTGTACCAAGAGAATTTGGTTACAAGAAAGATGGAGTTAGATGGCAAGACGAAGAAGTTGCTCAAATGGTGGACAAGGCTATCTTAGGATTCTTAGATGCTGAAAATGTTAAATATTCAGTAATCACAGGATCAACTAAGGAAAGATCAGAAGCAATAATGAAATTAGTTGGAATTAATAAAGAAATTATACAACCTGTTAAAATTAAAGAAGATAAGGTTGTTACAGGAAAGTAATTATAAGTTGATAAATAGGTAAAAGCTTAGGAAATATATATTCCTAAGCTTTTACCTTAAAGCAGTATTATATGTTTTTTTGAATTATTATTTTAAGAAATATTTTAATTAGAAGTTTCAGAGTCAGGTGAATTATGATTTAAAGAATCTTCTAAATTACTATTTAAAGAATCACTTATATTATGGTTTATACTATTATGCGAATAAAAAATATCAGCAAGAGTTCTAGGTTTACTATAAAAATATCCTTGTACATATAAATTTTCATTATCTATACTTTTAATAAGATTATGTTGTTCAACTTCTTCAATTCCTTCAAGAACAACTGATTTACCAAGGGAGCTTGCTAGAGTATTAATAAATAATATAATATTTTTATGAAGTACATCCTTACAAATAGTATCAATAAAATATTTATCGATTTTTATAATGTCAAAATCAAGCTTTCTAATAATATCTAAATTAGAATATTCAACACCAAAATCATCAATAGCTATTTTAAATCCAGCACTTTTAAGTGTTTTTATATATTTTGTAATTTTAGATAAATCATTAATTTTAACCTTTTCGATTATTTCTAAGCAAATCTTATTATTACCTATATTAGAGTTAGCAAGTGTTTTAATAGCTTTATATACAAATTCCTTACTTTCAATTTCAGATAAAGAAACATTAATAGAAATATAAAAATCTTTATTAGAAAAATAAGTAGATCTTTTTAATATTTTATAATCCTTAATAGCCTGTTCAAGTATCCATAATGATACTTCAAATAACATGTCACTATTTTCTATTTCAGAAATAAATTTTGACGGTGGGATAATATTATTATATCTATCCTTTAATCTTAATAGACCTTCAAAAGCTACAACACTATTATTTCTAGGATTATAAATTGGTTGATAATATAAAAAATAAGAATTATTATTTAAGTTTAATTTAACTTTATTTCTAATTGATCTTAATTTTAATTTAGGAATAACTAATAATAAAGTTAGTAATAATAGACATACATTAGAAGAAATTAAAATAATCTCTTCTAAATTAGTATTATTAAAAGTAAAAAAATATTTTTTATATAATTTATAAATTTTACTATTTTTTTTATTTCCTAAGATTTCAATTGCATTATCAAACTTATCTAAAATATGTTTTGAGTTTTTATTTCCTGCTATATAGACTTGATGAGCGGTAAATCTATAAATTATATTATAATCTTTATTATTAATAGCAGAACTCAGAATTATATCAATCTCATTATTATCTAAAAGTTTTTTTAGTTCATCAAAATTAGTAGCATATACAGGAATTAAATTAATTCCATTAGATTCGAAAAAATCTAAAAGGAATTCTGAATTCGAATTATGTTCTAATAATCCTAGTCTAATATCATCAGGCTTTTTCAAATCTTTAAATTCAATATCAAGTTTTGTAATAAGAGCATTATTTTCTACACAAATTCTATATTTATTAAAGATAAATTTTTCTTTTCTATCATCTGTCATAGCTAAACCGAATATAACATCTATATCACCATCTTCTAACATCTTTAAAGCATCAGAAGGGTTGCAAATTACATATTCTGGTTGAAAATCATATTCTTTCTTAAGTAAATTTATAAGATCATAATAGTATCCAGAAATATTTCCATTATCATCTATAGAAATATAAGGTTCGTCTTCATAAACTCCTATTTTTATTATTTCCTTAGCTTCAGTTGAAGCATTTATTTGATATGAAAAGGTATTTATAAAAAAAATATTTAAAAGAAGTATAATCAATAAATTATTTTTTAATTTTATAAAAAATCACCTCTCAATTTATTTAATTATATAAAATTTTAATTAACTTTAAGAGTAAATTATATCCTATATATGTATAATTTTCAACTGTGTTGTAAAAAAAACAAAAAACGTTCCGTAATATAGATAATATTGTCATTTTTAATCGAAAAAAATTTAATATTAGCTCTAAAAATAAAAAAAAGTATATGATAAAATTTTAATTAATTAGAGAATTAATAATTAGAGGTTAAAATATGACATTAAAAAATATAATTACAAAATTGAGATATCTTAATTATGATAAGGAAAAAATAAAAAAATATAAAGATATAATAGATAAAAATAATTTTGAAATACTAAGAGATGTAAGTCTTATTATCAGTATAGTTTATTTTTTTGTTTTTTTATTTTTTTTATTTTTTAATAGAATATTAGAACGAGCTATAGGTGGTTTTATAATGGGAGTACTTTTATTAGGGGTTCACTCATATAGTGCATATGTAATAAAGAATAATATACGTATTTCAGGCATATTGATAAATTCAATTATTATGATAACATCTATTTTATGTTATTTATCATGTATTTATTTAGGGACATTCCAATCTAGAAACGACTTGGCTGTTACTATAATATGGACATTTTTATTTGTTCCAATTGTATTTAATCTTATGCCAGTTCAAAATCTTATTATAATTCCATGTGCAATAATCTTTATTTATTGTAGTTACATAACAAAAGATTCTGTTAGATTTACCTATGATACTATTCATACAATAATAATAGTATTTGTTGGAATGTTTATGTCTTGGAATAAATCAAAGCAAAAAATTGATTATATCGATGCTAATGAAAAGTTATATTATGCCAGTGCAACAGATGAGTTAACAGGCTTATATAATAGAAGAAAAATATTTAATAAGTTAGAAAAAATTAAAACAGAATGTATAAGTGAAAATAAAAGTATGTTTTGTTTAGTAATGGATATAGATGATTTTAAAGCTTATAACGACTTATATGGACATCCTAAAGGAGATTTGTTATTAAAAAAGATAGGTGAAAAATTAAGGGAATATTCTCTACTTAATGATATTAAAATAGGAAGAATAGGTGGAGAGGAGTTTCTTGTTGTCTGGAAGGAAAAGCAAAATATAAATAATCAATATAAAAATTTAGATTTGAAAGAGCAAGGTGAATTTATAGCAGAAGAAATAAGATTAATTATAGCTAATTTAAATATTACTCATAAGGGCTCAAAGGTTTCAGATATAGTAACTGTAAGCCAAGGATTATATATAGCTGATATTAAGAATAAATTTGATTTTGAAAATGCATATATTTTAGCTGATATGGAGTTATATAAAGCAAAAAAGCAAGGGAAAAATTGTTGCTATATCAAAATGTAGATATAAAGTATAAATAAGCAAGTATATGCAATTGGAAATTGATTACATTAGTATAAAATGATTTAAGATGAAATAATAATGAATAATATAAAAATTGACTTACAAAAGATTAAATGTTAATATACATAGTATGCTATGTATTGAGGAGGATGGAAAATGCGTAACTTTGATCCAAAGGAGCATGTTGGACTTTTGGTTAAATTTGTTAATGGGAAAATAGTAAATAAGATAAATAAAAACCTACAACAATTTAATTTAACAGGTGTTCAACATGAAATTATTTGCTATATTGATAGAAATGAAAAAGAAAGAGATGTTTTTCAAAAAGATATAGAAAAATGTTTAAAGTTAACTAATCCTACCGTAACAGGCATAGTAAAGAGATTAGAAGAAAAAGAAATGATTGTTAGATGTCCAAGTAGTAATGATGCTAGATATAAATGCCTTCATGTAACTGAAAAGGGAAGGGCAGTTATATGTAAGAGCTTTCAATTTGGAGCGAATCATATAGAAAAACAGTTAGTTAAAGGAATGACTGACGAAGAAGTAAAAATGTTAAAAGATTTACTATATAGATCATTAAAAAATATGGAGGAATAAATTCCTCTTATTTTTAATTTAATACATAGCTAACTATGTATTATTTAAAATAATAAATTTGCCAAATAACATGAGTGTTGATGTCTGTAAAAACAACAGGTACATTAGCAGCAATGTTTTTATAAAAAGTGAAATCTATGTACAAGCATATACAAGATACAAACTAAATTCCAGACAAATAAATACACAATAAATCGGGATTATATAAATTAATAGATATAAAATCAATCATGTATATGTATAAGCAAGTACACAAGATATTAAAAGGAGAGGTGAAATGTATGATAAAAAAATTAGCTCCTTATATGAGGAAATATAAAACTCCTTTAATTTTAGGTGTTTTATGTGCTGCATTAGAAGCTACTTTCGAATTATTAATACCATTAGTAATGGCACAAATAGTTGACGTTGGTATTTCTACAGGAGATACAGGTTACACAATTAAAATGGGATTATTAATGGTTGTTATGGCAGCTATATCATTAAGCTTTGGTCTAGGATTATCAAAGTTTTCAGCTATAGCAGGACAAGGATTTGGTGCAGAACTTAGACAAGCTGAATATGAAAAAATTCAATCTTATTCATTTAAGAATATTGAAAAGTTTAGTACGGCATCATTAATAACAAGATTAACTACAGATATTACAATGATACAGAACTCATTAACAATGGGAATAAAGCTTTTAGTAAGGGCTCCTATGATGCTTATCGTTGCTTGTATTCTTTCAATTACAATTAGTCCTAAGTTAGCAATGATATTCTTAGTATCAATGCCAGTTCTTATTATTTCAATTGGTCTTATAATTAAGAATGTTAAGCCAAGATTTGAGGCAATGCAAGGAAAGATAGATAACTTAAATACTACAGTTCAAGAAAACTTAATTGGTATTAGAGTTGTTAAATCCTTTGTAAGACGTAATAAGGAAAAAGAAAAATTCAAGGTTAGTAATGAAGATTTATTACAAGCTTCAGAAGGTGCGTTTAGCATAGTTGTTTTAAATATGCCAATTATGCAAGTTGTTGTTTTTGCTAGTGTTATAGGTATTCTTTGGTTTGGTGGAAATATGGTTTATGCAGGTACATTAACAGTTGGTAAGCTTACAAGTTTCATGACTTATTCATTCCAAATACTAATGTCTCTTATGATGCTTTCAATGGTTCTTATGATGATGTCAAGAGCAGTTGCATCAGCACAACGTATAATTGAAGTTTTAGAAGAAAATCCAGATATTAAGGATCCAGTTAATCCAATAACAGAAGTTAAAGATGGAGAAATTGAGTTTAGAAATGTTAATTTTAGATATGAAGATGATAGTGATGAAAATAACTTAGAAGCAATCAATATCAAGATAAAAGCTGGTGAAACTGTTGGTATTATTGGAAGTACAGGTTCAGGTAAATCAAGCTTAGTTCAACTTATACCAAGACTTTATGATGCAACTGAAGGTGAAGTTTATGTTGGTGGAGTTAATGTTAAGGACTACCATATTGAAACATTAAGAAATGAAGTTGCTATGGTACTTCAAAAGAATACATTATTCTCAGGAACTATTAAGGAAAACCTTATGTGGGGTAATGAAAATGCTACTGATACAGAAATTGAAGCAGCAGCAACATCAGCATGTGTTGATGAATTTATTGATAGACTTCCAGGAAGATACGATATGCATATTGAACAAGGTGGAGTTAACGTATCTGGAGGACAAAAGCAAAGGCTTTGTATAGCACGAGCTATATTAAAACAACCTAAAGTTTTAATCTTAGATGATAGTACTAGTGCGGTTGATACAGCAACAGATGCTAAGATTAGAAAGGCATTTGCAGAAGATTTAAAAGACACTACTAAGATAATAATTGCTCAAAGAGTTAATTCAGTATCTACTGCAGACAAGATTATCGTTATGGATGATGGTAAAATTAGTGCAATTGGAACTCATGATGAGTTAATGGAAAGTAGTGAAATTTATAAGGATGTATACAAATCTCAACAGGAAGGGGTGGGTTTACGTGAATAAGGATAAAATTAATGGAAAACCTGGAAAAAAACCAGGACCTCCAAAACCTAAGAATATGAAAAAAACATTAAAGACATTAATGCAATATGTAGGCAGATATAAAGTATTGCTAACAATAGTAATGGTTCTAATAGTTATAAATTCATTTGCTATGGTAGCTGGTTCATATTTTTTAAAGCCATTAGTAAATAATTATATCTTACCAGGTGATTTTTCTGGGCTTGCAAAGATGTTAGTATTATTAGGGACAATATTTGGATTGGGTGCAATTGCAGCCTATGGATACGCAAGAATAATGGTTCATATATCACAAAATACAATAAGTAATATAAGAACAGATTTATTTAATAAGATGCAAGAGCTTCCTATTAAATACTTTGATAGAAATACCCATGGGGACTTAATGAGCTTATACACTAATGATATAGATAATATTGGTGAAGCTTTAAATAACAGTTTTACAAATATATTAGCCTCAGGGCTTACATTTATAGGAACAATAATAATGATGTTTGTATTAAGTCCAATTCTAAGCATAATAACAATAACCTTCTTAGCAATAATGATATTTGTTATAAGTAAGGTTGGAGCTAAGAGTAAATATTATTTTGGAATGCAACAAAAGAATATTGGAAAGTTAAATGGTTATGTTGAAGAAATGATAGAAGGACAAAAGGTTATTAAGGTATTCTGTCATGAAGAAGAGGCAATTGAAGATTTCAAAAATCATAATGAAGAGTTAAGAAAAGCTTCAACAGGAGCTCAAACATTTGGTGGATATATGATGCCAATGTTAGGAAATCTTTCTCATATGAATTATGCAGTAACATGTTGTGTTGGTGGATTAATGACTATTGCAGGTGCATTTGACCTTGGTTCATTAGTTTCATACTTACAATACACAAAGCAAGTTTCTAACCCGATTGCTCAAGTTTCTCAACAAGTAAATATGATATTAGCAGCTCTTGCTGGTGCTGAAAGAATATTTACAGCTTTAGATGAAGAAGTTGAGGTTGATGAAGGTAAGGTTACTTTAACAAGGGTTGAAGTTAAAGAAGATGGTAAATTACTTGAAACTGACAAGTATACGGGGCATTGGGCTTGGAAGGTACCTGCATCAGTAGTAGCTAAAATGAGAAATGGTATGGAGAATTCATCAATTTCAGAAATGGCAGCAACTACTGAAAATTTAGGAGATTCTCATTTAGAATCAGCAGCATCATTAACTGATGAGCCAATATTAAGAGAGCTTACTGGTGATGTTAGATTTAAGAATGTTGTCTTTGGATACAATGAAGAAAAGACTGTTTTAAAGGACATTAGTTTATTTGCTAAGCCAGGACAAAAGATTGCTTTTGTAGGTTCAACAGGAGCAGGAAAAACTACAATTACTAACTTAATTAATAGATTTTATGAAATCAATTCAGGAACAATAACTTATGATGGAATTGATGTTAAGGATATTAAGAAGGATGATTTAAGAAGATCACTTGGAATAGTACTTCAAGATACCCACTTATTTACTGGTACAATTGCTGATAATATCAGATATGGTAATTTACATGCAACTGATGAAGAAGTTAAAGAAGCAGCTAAGCTTGCTAATGCCCATACATTCATCAAGCATTTACCACACGGATATGACACAGTTATTACTGGTGATGGGGAAGGTTTATCTCAAGGACAAAGACAATTACTTGCTATTGCAAGAGCAGCAATTGCTAATCCACCAGTTTTAATAATGGATGAGGCAACAAGTTCAATTGATACAAGGACAGAAAAGCTTATTGCAGAAGGTATGGATAAGCTTATGGAAGGAAGAACTGTTTTCGTAATTGCGCATAGACTTTCTACTATTAAGAATTCTCATGCAATAATGGTTCTTGAACAAGGTGAAATAATTGAAAGAGGAAATCATGATTCTTTATTAGAAGAAAAGGGAAGATACTATCAATTATATACAGGTAAAGCAGAATTAGATGTTGAAGATGAAGTAACAGCATAAGACAAAACTTAGGCTACCTAGCAAGTTATTAACTTATTGGGTAGCCTTTTTATATGATATTTAATTAAATATAGCAACTCCACAGCTTGGAATAGTAAAATGATTATATCCTTTATTAGGGAGAATATTATCAGAAAATAAAATTTCACCTTCACAGCTGTAAATTGTTATATGTTTATTATCTAATTTACAATCATTTCCGATATTTAAATGTAAATCTGAACTACATGAACCATTTACAAATACCATAGTTTTATATAAATTATTTAAAGTTATAACTTCATTACTATGATAACTACAAACAAAGGTATCATCAAAAACTCCAGATAAAACATTATATCTGTTGAAAGGATTTAATGGAGCAAAAGTACCATTAATAAATGCATCACGATATTTATTCCATAAGTCACAGTAGAATTTCAACATATTATAATGATGTTTAGGAAGAGTATCTATAAGCATTGATATTTGAGGAACACTAAATAGTATATTTATAAATTGAAGTGCAGCACTTTCAACGGTATCATTTGTATTCCACATTATCATGTCAGAATGAACAGCTGAATTACCAGCTAATAATCTAACATCACATATTCTTAGACGATTTTCTAAATCATCTAAAGGGCAATCAACCGCTCTAAATATATTTCCATAAGTCCTCATCATTGGACCATTATAAGTTTGTCTAAATTCTAGCATAATATTAGGCTTAATAGCTTTTAATCTACTAATACAATCTTTTAATAATTTATCAGCAGCATCAGCAACGGATTCAAAATCACGTCTCTCATCATTTGGATTACCACTAAAAGGAGTAACAACAAATTCATCAACAAAATCTAATTTAAATCCATCTAAATCCCATTCAACTAATGCTTTTTCATAAATATTTATAATGTATTCACGAACCTCAGGGAACCTAGGATCAAGAACATACCATCTTCTATTATTAATAGGATCAATAAGCATATCTTTAAATCTTTCAAAGACCTTTGATTTTTCACCTATAAAAGGAACTGTATACCAAAATAATATCTTTAATCCCTCTGTATGTACATTATCAACAAAGGCTCTCATATTTTTAATTTTAGAAGTAGCAACTTCCCAATCACCACAGTAAGCATAACCTCTATTATTATCATCAGTTTGCCAACCATCATCAATTATTATAGATTCACAGCCAAGAGCTTTAGATAATCTACATTGATTTAAGATTTCCTTTTCATCAATCATTTGATGGAAGCTATACCAAGAAGAATACATAGCTTTTCTTGCTAGCTCTGGAACTGAAGCAGGTTTGTTACCATCTAAAGCTTCCCACCATTTAGCTACATTATCTAAAGCTTCATAGTAAGGAATTTCATTAGTATCTATTCTTATAGTTAAGGAATAAGAATCTCTAGCTATATTGCAGCCTTCGAATAAGGTTATATTATATTCATATTCTGCAGTTTCTTCACTAATTAATGATTGGAATTTTATTGTGTTTAAAGTATCAGATAATGCAATAGTAAATTTATTTGTATTATTATAGTTCATTAAGCACTCTGTAGGTGCTCCAGTAAAGCCGTTGCAAATATGAAGATTATTGAACCAATCAAGATTTAATGCCTTTAATAAATGAATTTTAGAATTCCATTTATAATGTATATCAATAGCAGGCACTGATAATTTTAAGGTAAGCTTAGGAAAGATAATTTTATCCTTGCTAGTAAAATTAAGTGTCATATATTCTATTGAATCCTTAGTTTCTATTTGTGTGTCTATATTGATAGTTGATATGTTTCCTAGTATCTTTAAATTATATTTTTCCATATAAAAATTACCCTCCAAAATTCTTACCATAGTTAAAAATGTTAAATCATAATTAAATGATAATTCAAAGGGAGGGTAAATAGAATGTACTTTTTTATCACTATTACATGTAGTTTTTTTATTAATAACATTAATAAAATAGAGTAATAAAATACAGTGAAAGCTTGTCTTAGATATCAATCTAGATAAATAATAATAACATACATGGAATTAACAAACTAAACTGAAAAAATATTGTTTAAAGCAATTATAATAAAATAATAAATTTAAATAACCTACATAGAATCTTTACAACAATTACGTAATCTATATTCTTTAGGTGGAACTCCAACTATAGATTTAAATGCCTTACTAAAATAAAATGGATCAGAATATCCGCAAAGTTCAGCAACCTCCTTAACGGTAAAGTCTGTTTCATTAAAGTATGAACAAGCCCTTTCCATTCTATACTTATTAATAAATACAACAGGTGGAACTCCAACTTCCTTCTTAAATAACCTGCTAAAGTAGGTAGGAGAAACAGCAAATAAATTAGCTATATTATTAACATTTATATCTTCGGAAAAATGGTTTTTAATATATTCCTTTGAAGCTTCAATAATATCATCCATATAATTATTTTTAAGGGTATTGTTATTATATTCATCAATTAATTTATTAAATATAATGTTTATTCCAGAGTGTAATTCATCATAGTTGCTACAAGAAGATATACATTCATCTAATTCAAGAGCAATATCAGAAACATAATTTTCTGTAATATTATTAATATCACAAATATCAATTAACATCTTAAAACACTTATCAATTTCAGCTTGGGTAGCATCATTTTTTTTAAGATTATTAAGAAGAGTATTACACTCATTAATAATGCTAGAGCTTTGATTATTTTGTAGCATAAATTTAAAACTTTTTTCTATATCATCACTAAGAAAATTTCTATGTCTATGTAGATACAACTTACTTTGAGAGCAATCTATTATAGTTGATTTTGAAAATATAATTTTCTTTTTAACAATAGTTCTAATTATTTGGGCTGTAATACCTAAATCACTTATATTATTTAAAATATTACTTATACCAATAGTTACAGGTACTTTATTATCATTACAAACACCTAAAACTTCGCTACAAAATTCATTAATACAAGTATGGGTATCATTATTACTAGCATAAACTCCAAAAACTTCATTACCTTTTTTCCCTGGAATTAAAAAGAATTTAGAGTCATTAACAATATAGCTTTTACTAATAAGCTTTAAGTCAATTTTATTCCAAGTTTCACTAAATGGAGTAGCTAAATCTATAGTAAAGCTAGAATAAGGACCAGCTATAAATAACATTACATAATAATGCTTATAATTTAAATTTACATTTATGGATGTTGAATCAGCAACCGGTGAGTTAATTAATTTATCTATTATATGTTGCTCATAATCCTTTTTCTTCATGGACAGCTTTGATTTTAAATTATCAAATATATTTTTAATGTCATCAATTATTATAGGTTTTAAAAGATAGTCATCAACGCCTGCCTTCATTGCACCCCTAGCATATTCAAAGTCTTTATAACCACTTATAATAACAAAATGAGTAGATAATCCTTGAGTTTTAATTTTTTCTATCATTTCGATTCCACTTAGGATAGGCATGTTAATGTCAGTAAATACAATATCAGGCTTAAACTCAAGGACCTTTTCATAGGCATCTTGTCCATTAATAGCCGTGGCAACTATATTTATCTCGCTATCTATTTTTGAGATTTTATTACATAAGTCCTTTAATATTAGTTGTTGATCTTCAGCAATAATTACATTAATCAAAGTTAATCATCCTTTCTATAATAATTTTACAGCCATTTTCATAAGTAACATAAAAGTTAAAATTAGATTTATAGAATATAGCAAGTCTTGAATAGATATTTTTCAAGCCTAATCCACCAATACTTAGCTCTTTATATGTATCCTTATAATTATTAGATTTATATTTATTAATAAATTCCATTAGTTCAGATAATGCCTCCTCATTAAATCCAATACCATTATCTTGAATTATTATTCTATAAAAGTTTTGGCTAGATGTTGTTTCACAAGTTGGGTTACTTTCATGAATGTTTGAATTAAATGTTAAGTCATAGTTTATATCATCAATATCATATTCATCAGATTTTGGACAATAACTATAATCAGATTTCCAGCTAAACTCACATTTTATACTTATATGCCAAGGGGGGGTACACCCAGCAAAGGCATGTTTAAAACAGTTTTCTATCAATGGTTGAATTATAAGTCTAGGTAAAGGCACATTATAAAGCTCAATAGGAATATCAATATCATAATCAAAATCATCTACATGAGAAATTTTCATTAGTTCTAAGTAATTCTTAGTATGATTAATTTCATCAATTAATTTTGTTTCCTTACTGTTAGAGGTTGTATATCTAAGCATTAATGATAACTCTTGGCACATTTTTTGAGTTACTTCACTTCCATAAATATCACTAGCAGCACTTATAGCATTTAATGTGTTATATAAAAAGTGAGGATTAACCTGAGCTTGGAGAGCTACAAAGCTAGCTTCAACTTCCTTAATTTCAGACTCATATGCTAAAGCCATAGATTCCTTAAGTTTATCAACCATATTATTAAAGGAGTCATTAATTATGGTAAATTCATCTACACCTTCAACATGGATATTAAGCTTTGTGTCATTATCTATATCTATTTTATTAATATGATTTATCAATTCATTTAAAGGGGTAAGTAATTTTCTAAATATAAAGAAGCATGTACCAAGCGTTGCTACTAATATTAATAATGCTACACTTGAAGATAGAACAACAGCTATTGTACTTTGTCTATTTAAATATTTATTATTAGATACAAGCATTACATTAAAGTTAGTATATTTAGATTCTTCAATTAAATAAGAGTAGTCATGACTAAAATGCTCAGTTTTATTTTCTGAAATATTATTTTTAATTTTTTTCAATGTTAATTCATCTATTACACTAAAGTCATTATTTATAGGATAAATAACATTATAGTTATCATCAAAAATTATTATTTCTTTATTGTTTTCAAATGTTGGTTGTGTACAAATATCATTTAAAACACTATAAGGTATTTCAACTTCTATAATAGTATCTTTAAGTAAATCATTGTCAGAAAAACTTTTATAAGTAGAAATAACATAGCTATTTGAATCATTCCAAGGGCTAACATGGGGTGGAAGCATAATATTTTCTGTTTCTTTATTAAGGTTATTAATAGTTTCAAGGTAATTATTATTTTTAAGAGTATCCTTTATGTGGCTTTTATTATTTAGATAATATCCAGAATAATAAAAGTAATTAAGATTTTTATTAAACAAATAAATATTAGATATATTAGGATAAAATAATACTGTTCCTAAATTACGTTCAATAGATTTTTCAATAGTTAATAAGTCAAGGTCAGACATAGGAGTATTTTCATTGTTTATAGCAAATAAAATATCCTTAAGAACAGGATTATAGGATAAATATGAAATTGATGTATCCATTTGGTTATATAGTTGTTCTATTTGAGTAAGTATACGTTCTGCGATAATTTGATTATTAATACTTTCATTTCTTTCAGTTTGTTTTCTTGCGATAAATCCATATAAAATAAAGCAAAAAAATACTAAAGTTGTTATTATTCCTGTAATAGCAATAGTGAGTTTATGTTTAAAATTAAATTTTTTCATGTTTTTCCCATCCCCTACTTTAATTTAAACGTTACCAAAAACATTCTATCACATGCCATGTAAAAATCAAAACAAAAACAAAAAATGCAAAAAAATACATTAAACCTTTTCAGAAAAGTACATTTTATGTAATTTACAGTTTATATATAATAAAAACGTGGAAAGGTTAAAAATAAATAAAAAATCTAGGGGGAAGTTGAGATGAATAAATTTTTAAAATGTAGTGTTGCAGCAATTGCAGCAGGATTATTATCTTTCTCAGTTGTAGGCTGTGGAGCGAAAACAGAATCTGGCGATACAGGTACATCAGGAGGTTCAAAAGGCGGAAAAACTATAACAATTGGTATGAAAGCAACACAAGTTGAAATTTCAAATATCAATCATCATAAAGAAGTATGGGAAGAGAAGACAGGAAATACATTAGAAATTCAAGCTGTTGACGATAATCAGTTTGAGCAATTATTACTTACTAAAATGACTTCAGGTGGAATGTGGGATATGTTCGTAGGAGATACAGGAACACAAGCTACTAAGTACAATCATGAAAAGAATCTATTAGATTTATCTTCAGAAGAATGGGTTGGAAGATTAAGCGATATAGGAAAAGAATTTGCTACTCACTCTGATGGAAAGGTTTACTGTTTGCCATATGGAGGTATTAACTCTTTCGGTATAGTTTATAACAGAGAAGTATTTAAAAATAATAATATAGAAATTCCTAAGACTATTACTGAATTTGAAGCTGCTTGTGAAAAGTTAAAGTCAGCAGGAATAACTCCATTATATGTATCAATGAAAGATGGTTGGACTGTAAACCAAATAATAAATGCAGAATGGCCAAATATATTAGCTAAAAATCCAGATGCTTTAGAAAAATTAAATAACAATGAAATGAGATGGGATGAAATTCCTGAATTCGTAAAATTATTTGAAAGATTAAATAGTTGGGTAGAAAAAGGATATATTAATAGTGACTTAGCTACAGCTAGTTATGAAATGGCTCAAAAAGCTATAGGTTCTGGACAAGCAGCTATGATGTATATGGGTGACTGGGCAGATCCAGAGTATGTTAAGACAGCACCAGAAGCTGAAGGCAAAATTGGTATGTTTGCACCTCCTTCAGAAGATGGAAAAAGCTACTTAGCAGCAGCAGGTCCTGGTGGAATATATGTTTCTAAAGAAACTAAGAATGTTGAAGAAGTTAAAGATTTCTTAAGCTACTTAGCAGAAGAAGACACTATTAAAGCTGATATTGAAAAAAGAGCATGTACTTCAGTTTGGAAAGGTATAACTAATGATAAGGTTAGTGAAACATTAAAAGATTCACAAGTTTACTTTGATGAAGGCATGAGTCAAAAACACTATAATCAAACTTACGTTATAGTTCCTCCAGCAGAAGCTGAAAGTGCATTATTATCTGTATTATTAGGACAAAAATCTGCAGAAGAAGCTGCAAAAATTTGGAGTGATGAAGTAATAAAAGTAGGAAAGCAATTAGGTTTTGATGGATTCACAAAATAAAATAATTAAGAGAAATTAAAGAGTTAAAGGCTGATGCAATAATAATTTGTAGTGTTAATTGAAAAAATTAAAATGATTATTTTGCATCAGTTATTTTTTGAAGGAGAGTGACAAGATTGGGAAAACTAGAAAAGAAATATTATCCACTATATCTATTTATACCTGCATTAGTTATTTTTACAATTTTCTATGTTGGTTCCCTTGTAGGTGGTATTGTATTTTCATTTACAAACTGGAATATTTATAACTTTGAAAATCCACAATTTATAGGGTTAGAAAATTTTAAGGACTTATTTACATCTATAAGCTTTTTACCAGCATTAAAAAATGTAGTCATATTTGCAATAGTTACAACAGTTTTAAAAGTAGGAATAGGTTTAATAATAGCTTTATTATTAAATAACAAATTTAAGGGTAGAAATTTCTTTAGGGCAGTTTCATTCTTACCATGTACTATCGGTACATTAGTTATTGGATATGTGTTTAGCTTTATTTTACAGCCAGATACAGGAGTATTAAACATATTTTTAAATAGTATTGGTCTTGAAAATTTAGCATTAAACTGGTTAGGAAATCCAGATATTGCACTATATTCAGTAGCGGCAGTTGAATCATGGATATGGATAGGGTTTAACGTTGCAATTCTTTTAGCAGGATTACAATCTATACCTGAAGATATTTATGAAGCAGCTCGTATTGATGGAGCAACACCATGGCAAAGATTTAGAAAAATAACACTACCATTCTTAAGACCAACTATAAATACAACAATAACATTATGTGTAATTGGTGGATTTAACGTATTTGATATCATCATGTCAATGACAAATGGTGGTCCAAATGGAGCAACACAAGTTATAAGTAAATTATCTTATGATGCAATGAGATCAGGAACTATGGGATATGCATCTGCAATAAATGTTATTCAATTATTATTAATAATTCTTATAATATCACCACTGTTAAAGTTACTTAGACGAGGGGAGGAAGTATAATGGCAATGACAAAGAAGAATAAAGAAATAGCTAAAAAAGTAGGAATATATGCAGCTTGTTCTGTTATAGCTTTCATGGTTTTAATACCACTATACCTTGTTTTATTAAACTCCTTTAAAACAGTTTCTGAATCAGCAGTAGTTGGTTTATCAATGCCAGAAAAATTCATGTTTGAAAACTATCCTTATGTTATTAAGGAAGGAAAACTTATAAGAGCTTTCTTAAATAGTATTTTCATAACTGGGAGTGTTGTTTTATTAACTGTTATCTTTGGTTCTCTTGCAGCATTTGTAATATCAAGAAGAACTGATAAAATAGCAAAATTTGCAGGAAATTATTTTATATTAGGACTTATAGCTCCAATTGCATTAATTCCTGAGGTTGCAATAATAAAGGCTTTAGGCTTAAGTGGAACATATCTTTCAGTAATATTTATTCATATAGCTGTTAAGCTTCCACTAAGTATTATGCTTTACTCTGGATTTATTAAGGGAATTCCAAAATCACTAGATGAAGCAGCTATGATTGATGGTTGCTCACCTTTAAAAATGTTCTTTAAAATAATATTCCCACTATTAAAACCAGCCACATTTACAAACATAATAATAATATTTATGGGTGTTTGGAACGACTTCCAAATATCACTATACTTCATAACAGATCAAGCAAAAAATACATTACCAATGAGTATTTACAGCTTCGTTGGATATATGACTTATAAGTGGAACTATGTATGTGCATTTATTATATTAACAATATTACCAATATTAATAATTTACTTATTTGCTCAAAAATATATTGTAGATGGTATGATTGCAGGTTCTGTTAAGTAGTTTAACTTTTTGAAAATAGAGAAAACATAAAATAAAAATGGAAAACTATGAGGGGGATAAAGAGGAATGGTAAGAATAACAAAGTCATTCAAAAAAGCAGTATCTTCAGTAGTAGCGTTAGGAATGATATCATCACTGGCAGTAAATGTTGATGCTGCCAGCCTACGTTCAAGTAAGGCTCAAATAACAGTGGACTATAACACAAGTATTGGAACAGGTAATAAATATTTATTTGGAGGATCTGGTATACCTTCTACTGATGAAGCTACAGCGTGGTCTTCTATGAATAGTGAAATGGGAGTTTCGCTAGTTAAGATACCAGTTGACTTAGCAAGACTTTATCCAAATGAAAATGGGGAAGTTGATACAAACGTAAAAGAAGAATATCTACATGTTGCATCAGGACAATTTACAAGAGCTCAAGGTGCAGATATGGATATTATGATTGAGTTTGTAAATTTACCATTATGGTTAGATAAGAATAATGATAAGAAATATGATGATTAAGCAAAGTACACAAAGATGATAAAAGAGTTTTTAGAAGCATCATCAGATTATAAAAGTATAATTAAGTTTATAGAAATAGCCCCAGCTCCATCATTAAGTGAAAATGATTTTGTAGATGTATATTATACAACTGCAAAGGCAGTAAGATCATTAGGTCCAGATTATACTATAGGTGGACCAGGATATGAATTAACAGGAACAAATGATAGTTCTTTAGGAAAAATAAGAGGATTATTAACTAGATTAAATAGTGAAGAAGATAAAACTTTATTACAATATATATCTGTAAGATCTTATAGCCTTAATGCTGAATCTTGGACTGCAGATTACTTTGGAGAGTTTAAAGAAGGTAGAAAGAAAATAAGAGAATGGTCTAACAATGCAGACTTACCTCTTTTCATGACTGGATGGACAACTTCTTCTAAAGGTGCATCAAGTGGTGATGGTAACATAACTGGCTCTAATGGTATAAAACAACATGCTAGTGGTTTATTTAAAGCAATGAGAGATGGTTGGGATATGGTTCTTTTTGAAAGCACAACATCATCTAAAAATGCAACTGGAAGTTACACATATACAGTAGATAACAGTGGTAAAGTTAAGTTAAATCCATTTGCAAAAGCTTGGGATTTACTTTCAAACAAGCTTAAGTTAGGAAAAGGTGACTTTAAAGTAGTTTCTACAGACATGGGTGATAACTGGATAGTTGATGACTCAATTGCAATGATTAATAGTAGTAATGAAGCTATAATATTAGCAACTAACTTTAGTTCAGAAAAAACAGATGTTAATGTTGAGCTAAAGAATGTTCCATATGAAGATGGAAAAGTTCAATTAGAATGTTATGTTGCAAAAGATGGTGTATCTTCAGCAACACCATATGCAACAGTTGAAGCTGAAGTTGTTAATGGAATGATTAATGCAAAAATACCTTCAATTCCTGCTAATGGAGCAACAGGAATCGTAGTAAAGGGTGGAACTAATAGAGAATTACCAGCTCAAACTATGTATGAATTTGAAAGCCAAGATAATCATTTTGGTGGAAACACAGAAATTACATGGCAATCAGGAGCGTCTTTCAATAGAGTTGTAAGAAACTTTGGTGGAGAAAATAACTTTGTTACCTTAAAGAAGGTAGCTGCTGATGGTAGTGGGATATATACAGCAAAATTATATACAAATTCAAAAAGTTCTTCAGTAAAAGTATCAGTAAATGGTGCAGAGCCAATTACAGTTGATGCAAGTTCAGCAACATTAACCAAGGCAGCTGAATTTGATATAGAGTTAAATGCAGGTAATGAAAATACTATTAAGATATGGACAACATCTGGAGAGTTAAGACCAGATAGATTAGTATTAGTTGCAAAGGATATTAAATTATCAATAGGATTCCAAAACTTAAATACTCTTGCTTCTGAAGGTGAAGGGGCTGATAAGAAGTATATACTTCCACTTGCTCGTAAAGACTTTAAAATAGATGCAAGAATATTCCCAGAAAATGCAGCAGGTTCAAATAGCATTGAATATACTTCAAGTAATGACGCTGTAGTAACTGTAAATAATGAAGGGTTATTAAATCCAGTAGCTGTTGGTGAAGCTGTAATTACAGCAAATGTGGTAGGAAATCCAGAAGCTAAAAATTCATTTAAGTTAGTTGTTAAAAATGCAGTATCAGGAATTTCTGTAACTCCAAAAATACTTACATTAAAGAATAATCAAACTGCAAATATATCAGCAACTATATCACCAGCAGATGCAGAAAATAAGAATATTACTTGGTCATCATCAAATCCAGCTCTTATTGAAATAGTAAGCAGCGATAATAATGGGGCACAAGTAAGAGTTATTGGTGAAAGTGGAAATGCAATAATCACAGCAAGAACTGTAGAAGGGGGTTATGAAGCAACTTGTTCAGTAACAGTTGTTAAGCCAGAAGTAGCAGGTTCTATTAATATTGATTATGGTAATACAATTGCAAATGGTTCATCAGGAATATTTGGTGTTACTCACTATCCAAGTATTAATAAAACTGATAGTGATGTTGGAGATCATTCAGTTGTTTGGGAAATGTTAAGAGATGATATGGGAGTTAAGTTTATGAGAGCAGATGCTCGTCTTCAAGAAATACTTCCAATTTGGACAAAGACTCCTAATACAAACTGGGCAGCAAATTCAGATATTCAACCAGGTCAACCAAACTATGTAGAGGCAGATTACTACTATGTAACTGGACCAGATGGGGTTGAAAGAAAATTTACAGTAGAAGGATACAGAGCAGATATGGATCACTTCGCTGAAACTGGTGAATACTTAAATGGTATGTCAAATCCAGAAAATTGGAATACTGATAGACTTATGAATTGGGTTAAAAAAGCAGATGAAATGGGATTTGAAGTAATGGTTATGACATTCCAAATTCCAGAGTGGTTAGCATCAGGATATCCATTACCAGGAGCACCACATACAGAAAAAGCTTGTAATAGTGCACCTAAGGATTGGGAAATTTTTAGAGATATAATTCAAAAGGTTTATACAATGGTTAAGCCTTATGCAGATTACTATGAATTCTTAAATGAACCACATTGGTATGTACCAAAGGGTGGAGATCAAAGAAGACCAGATGGTACAGTATATCCAGATAGCAATAAGGTTAACTTAATTGCTTCAGATACAATGTACCAAGCAATGGATGCTATCTATGAATTAGAAGGTGGAAAGCCTACTATGAAATTAGGTGGTGGAGCTGATGATAGCTGGGGTGGAAACTATGGAGTTTTAGGAACATTATTATCAGATGAATATTCAAAGGAATGGCATGATAGAATTGATTTCGTATCTATTCATAAATATGGAACAAGACCTGCAAACCAAGATAGCAGCAATGAAGGTGCTAACAGCAGAAACTTTAAATATTGGTTAAGACAAAAAACAGGAAAAGATTTACCTATATTCTTAAATGAATATAATGCAAGTACTGGACAGCCTCATGAATATCATAGTGGAGCTAAGAGTATGTCATATCATGGAAGAATTATGATTGATATGATGGTTGATGGATATGAAGGTGGTGGATACTACACTTGTTATCCAAGTGATGTACCAATGGATGATTATGAAGCAAGTGCTGGTTGGGTTGAAAGAGGTAAGGGTGTTTATGCTTGGAATAATGGTAATCCAACATTAGCAACTTTCACAAAGACTTGGAATCTTTTATCTAAGAAATTAGGTTTAGGAGATGGAGACTTTAAGGTAAAATCAGCAAATATGTCAAATAGCAAAATCAGTGATGGTATTGGAGCTATTAATGCTAATGGTAAGCCAGTTGCATTCTTAACTAATTACTCAGGTAGTGAATATGGTGATGTTTTTGTTAACATGAGCAATGTTCCTTATGCAGTTGGGGATACGGTTAATATAAAAGTATATTCAATGACAACAGATTCATCAATTGATATGGAACCAGAAGTAACTAGTGCAACAGTTCAAGAAGATGGATCATTAGTAGTAACAGTAGATACTATAGGAGCTAATGGTGTTGTAGGTATTATATTAGATGGAAATGAAACAGCTATTAAAAATACAACAGTAGAGTTTGAGTCATACTTAAATAAATTTAATGGATTAACTAAGATTGAATCAGAATCTTCAGCTTCAAATGGAAGAGTTGTAAATAAAGTAACTAATGGTGAAAACAACTCAGTTGATGTAATGGTAAATGTAGAAAAGGAAGGGCTTTATGATACAGCAATACATTACAATTCTGAACAAGAAGTTGTATTAAGTTATTCTGTAAATGGTGGAGAAACAAATACAATAACACTTCCATCAACTACAGGAATTTCAGTAGCTGCTATGGAACTTAATCTTACAGCAGGAGAAAATACTATTAAGTTCTTTAACAATTCAGATGTTGCAATTAAGTTAGATAAGCTAGAAATGGCACATTACAGTGTAGTTGTTGATAAAACGTTATTACAACAATTAGTAAATTCAGTTAAGGATTTAGTTGAAGATCAATATACAACAGAGAGCTGGAATAATTTTAAGAATGCTTTAGATAAAGCAAATGAAGTATTAGTAAATGAATCAGCAACTCAAGATGAAGTAAATAGAGCTAAAACGGTACTTGAAGAAGCAATTAATGCTTTAGAAGAAAATGCAGTTGAACCACCAGTAGTTGCAATTAAGACTCATTTAGAAATAGCTGTAGAAGTGGCTGAAGAAGTAACTGAAGAAGAGATTTCTAATGTAGTTCCAGTAGTTGTTAATGAATTGAAAGCAGCACTTAAAGAAGCTAAAGAAGTATTAGCAAATGAAGCTGCAACTCAAGAAGAAGTAGATGCATCATTTAATAGATTAAGTGAGGTAATGCAATTACTAGAGTATAAAAAAGGTGATAAAACTCAATTAATAGAATTAATAGAAAGAATTAATGGGCTAAATGGAGAAGAATATATAGCTTCAACGTGGAATAAGCTTCAAGAACAATTAGTTATTGCTAATAAAGTAGTTGCAGATATAAATGCAATGGAAGAGGAAGTATCTGAAACTTATGAAAGCTTATTAAGAGCATTCTTACAATTAAGATTAAAACCCAATAAGGATAAGCTAGAAGATTTAATAAATAAAGCTGAAGGGCTTAGTGGAGATAAGTATACAGAAGAATCTTGGTCAAATTTAAAAGATGTATTAAAAGTTGCCAAAGCAGTATTAGCTGACGAAAATGTAACTCAAGAAGGTATAGATTCAGCAGTAGAAAAATTAAATGTAGCTATAAATTCTTTAGCTGAAAAGAATACAGATAATGGAGGTAAGCCAGATAACGGTGGTAACTCTGGAAATGGAGATAATACTAATAAGCCAGATAGTACAGTTAAACCGGATAATGGTAACAATAGTAATCCAAATAGCGGAAATAATAATTCATCTGGAAAATTACCTCAAACTGGACAAGAGTCAAATGTATTAATATATACAACAATCTTATTAATTGTAGGAGGAGCTATATTAATACGAAGTAAAAAGGTTAAAAACTTTACAAAATAATTGCTAAATCTAAGTAGTTATAATGTGAATTTTTATAAAAATATATTTTCCCCAAATATATTTTAATGCTTTAATATATAAAACTTTAAGGATACTTGGATTAATCAAGTATCCTTAAATATTAAAAAATATAAGTTTAAAAATTAAAGTTTTATACAGAAAATAAAATTTTACTACATATATAATGTGAAATAGAGAGGTAAGAAATGAAAAAAGTTTTTGATGGATTTTTACATGGAGCAGACTATAATCCAGAGCAATGGTTAGACTATCCTGAAATATTTGAAAAAGATATAGAATTAATGAAGAAAGCAAAATGCAATGTGATGTCTATTGGCATATTTTCATGGGTAAAGATTGAACCAGAAGAGGGAGTATTTGAGTTTGATTGGTTAGATAATGTTATAAACAGATTATATGAAAATGGAATTTATACAATTTTAGCGACTCCTAGTGGAGCAAGACCAGCTTGGTTATCAGAAAAGTATCCAGAAGTATTAAGAGTTGAAGCAAATAGAGTTAGAAATTTACATGGTTTTAGACATAATCATTGTTATACATCACCTGTTTATAGAGAAAAAACTAGAATATTAAATAGTAAATTAGCAGAAAGATATTCAAATAATCCGGCAGTTATTTTATGGCATATATCAAATGAGTTTGGTGGAGAGTGTCACTGTCAGCTTTGTCAAGAAGAGTTTAGAAAATGGTTAAAGGAAAAATATAAAACTTTAGATAATTTAAATAAGCAATGGTGGACAACTTTTTGGAGTCATACTTTTACTTCATGGACACAAATTGAAAGTCCATCCCAAATTGGAGAAAATCAAATTCATGCATTAAATTTAGATTGGAAGAGATTTGTTACAAGTAGAACTATTGATTTTATGACTCATGAAATAGATACAGTTAAAAAGTATAATCCTAATATTCCAGCAACAACAAACTTTATGCTTTATTATGAAGGATTAAATTATTTTAAGTTTAAAGATAAAGTTGATATAGTATCTTTTGATTGTTATCCAGAGTGGCATAGTGAGGATAATATAGAGGTTGGATATAAGACAGCAGCCTTTTATGATGTTATGAGAAGTATTAAAAAGCAGCCATTTATGCTTATGGAAAGCACTCCAAGTATGACAAATTGGCAACGTATAAGTAAGCTTAAAAAGCCAGGAATGCATAAATTAGCATCACTTCAAGCAGTTGCTCATGGGTCAGATACAGTACAGTATTTCCAATGGAGAAAAAGTAGGGGATCAAGTGAAAAGCTTCATGGTGCAGTGGTTGATCATTATGGAAAAGAAGATACAAGGGTATTTAATGATGTATCAGAAGTCGGTGGAATCTTAGAAAAGATAAATGATATTTGTCATAGTGAAATAAAATCTAAGGTAGCTATAGTTTATGATTGGGAAAACATGTGGGCATTAAATGATTCACAAGGACCGAGAAATATAGGATTAAACTATAATGATATAGTCACAGAGTATTATAAGGTATTTTGGAAATTAGGTATTAATGTAGATTTTGTTGATATGGAATGTGAAATTAATGAATATGACTTAGTTATAGCACCTATTTTGTATATGACTAGAGATGGATATCAAGATAAGGTAAGAAACTTTGTAAATAATGGTGGAAACTTTGTTATGACTTATTTTTCTTCAATAGTTAATGATACTGATCTTTGTTATTTAGGGGGATTCCCTGGTGAGTTAATGGATGTCTTCGGAATAAGAAGTGAAGAAGTTGATGCCCTTTATGATGAAGAAGAAAATGGAGTGAAATTTTGTGATGGTATATTTAAAAATGCCGAAGATTATGAAGTTAAAATGGAGAAAGTATATAAATGCACTCATATATGTGATTTAATTTATGCAAATGAAGCTAAAGTTTTAGCTGAATATACTAGTGATTTTTATAAAGGGAGACCTGCACTTACGAGAAATAGCTTTGGAGCGGGAAATGCTTACTATATAGCTTCAAGAAATGAAGATAAGTTTAATTTTGATTTCTTTAATGAGTTAATTAAGGAAATAGGAGTTGAGAGGAATATAGAAACCGAGCTTGAAGATGGAGTGACTGTTACTAAGAGAGAAAGTAATGGTGTTAAGTATTTATTTGTACAAAATTATTCTTCAGAGGATAAAAAGGTAGTTTTAGATGTAAATGAATACATTAGTGTTTTAACTGATAAGAATGTGGATAAAGAGTTTATTTTAAGTGGTTACGGAGTAGAGATATTGAAAAATAGAAGACAAAATTAGAAATTTTTCAAAATAATCAACAGGCTAACTAAAAATGCCTGTGGAAAAACTATGAGTCTCTGTGGATAACTTTTTAATTTTCAAAAAAATATCTATTTAGAAGTGAGTATTTAGTTTATTACGCAAATTTTACGCAGGGAATAACATTATACAATTGAACTATATATATAGTCAATATATATTTGTTTGGGGGTGCCTCCTAGGAGAAGATAAGACAATAATTCACCATGGAGGCAATAATTATTTTGAATTAATGATAAATTATTAAGGGTTTCAATATATATTTATATTAGTTATATACAGTATTAACAATGTTCCTCAGAGGCGAAATTTAATCTCCAAAGTTGTCCGCCATAGAATGGATTAGCAGTACCAATATAAAATCCATCTTCACTTGATAGAAAAGTCCTAAGACCATAATTGAATTTGTCATTAAAACCATTATTATTAATCATATAAAAATTAATACCATCATTAGACATATATAGATTAAAGCCTTTTTTAGAGTTATCTATCATTCTTCTTATTGCTTTCATATAATATATTTGCTTTAAGAATTCTGTAGAAGTAAAATAAGCTTCAATTTCAGATAGTAATAAGCTTAAATTTTTACTATTGCTATTTAGCTTATCAATAGTTTTTTCAATAGCTTCACTAGCTGATTCACCAAATTCGTTAGATAAATTATTATATATAGCTCTTAAATATTTATCATTATCTAATGACATTGAAGTAGGGATTTTTTCGGAAATAGAATCTAAAGATAATAGGACACTTTCATTAAGACAATTTCTACAATTAACATAATTAACATCTGTTATTAAGCTTTCAATCTTAGAGTTTAATTCTTTAGGAAGAAGTGCCTTAAAGAAATTTAATATATTTAGATCATATTTTATAGATATATTATTAATAGCTTCTTCTAAATAATCACTTGGTGATACTTCGTTATAATGAGAACAAGCATATGAAAGTGAAATTTCGTTATATCTATGATTATATTTATTATCATAGATATCATCAAAGTATTGAGAGTCGCTAAAAAGATTGAGTATACTTTCAGCATCACTAGAATTAATAGCATGAATATGCGATAAAAATTCTAGTATAATTTTTAATATATCATCAAAGCTATCTATATAATTAGGAATACTCTTAGGAACAAAATAATCATATAATGTTGATGAATCAAAAGTTCCTAAAAAAAGTTTTCCATTATATTCAGCCATTCTCCAGGTATAGTGATTAGAGGAGTAGTTTATTAAAAATTTTTCAGGAACAAAGCCTGCTTTATAATTGCCTATTCGAGTTTGTAATGGCTCACCTTTTTGAGGGGTACCAACAACCATTTCCCAATTATCGTTTTCATCAAATCTATAAAGTTGAGTAGGTTTAACAAAGTTTTTATATAAATAACTAAAATCAAAGGATATTAATTTTTGAGCAGTTTGAATTACATTTGAAAATGTTCCAATATAAACATATTCTTTATTATCAGCAGCTTTATACTTAAATGGAGTAGCTATAGCGTAAGAAGGGACTCCCATGCCAGCTTCATATTTAGCATTAGGGCCAACTATCATTTCCCACTTCCAGCCATATGAATTTGTACCTTCAGCCATTAGTCCTAAATATTTTCCCTTAAATACTAAAAAACCAGATTCATCAATAGGCTTACTTCCAGAACCAATAATTGCATATAAATATCCATTATAACTAATTAAATCAAATATACCGCCAGCACCAGCAGATTCTGCATCTACACTAGGGATATTATTAAAATCTTTTAATTCAGCAATAATATTCCAGGTGTTCTCACTAGGAGAAGCACTTTCCATAATTCTTAAGTCAGTATCGTTAATTAATAATCCAAAGTATAACTTATCTTCATGAGGTATCATTGCTCTAATACTTGATGAGCCAGTATTATCAATGAATACAACTTCAGGTTTATCAACTCCTATAACATAATCTTCCTTAAATTTTAATATTCTAGCATACTTAGAACCAAATCCACCTATATAAACGCTTTCTTTATCTTCATTATAAGGTTTAAATGTTACAGCGCTTCTATATCCTATTTCATAAAGTTGCCCGTCAGGGCTAGTTTCTGATTTATAAACAAGATCTATTTTTTTAGTTAATTTATTATATCTAAATATTTCAGCTGCACTATCTGTATTTTCAGTTGAGACATCGCCTTTAAAGATAATATTAGTTATAATTTCGGCTAGATTACCTTGATTAAAAATGCCTTTAATAAGCGAAAATATTATATTTCTATTACTTCCTATATAAATATAATTCTTAGATTCAGCCATGGCCCAAGCATATCCATTTGCTCTATCTCCACCAGGAATAAAGCCATCTGCATTTCCTTCCTTTTTAGTAGGGTTTGATATTTTTCTTATTATAATTTTTTTATATTTTTTAGGTTTACTACATTCTTTTATTCTTTTGTTTTTCATATATACTCTCCTAAATTACATAAATTTTATATTTAAAAAATTAGTGTCATAATATTGTATGATTTAGGTATTGAAATTGAGATAACATAGATGTATCTTGTAATAATGACAACAATATTTTTTATTATATGGATTGTTATAGTATATTTATAAATTGGATAGAGTTAAGGTAATGATTGCCTTTGCTTAGTGGAATTCTTGTATTATGAAAGAAAAAAGTATATAATAAGTAAGTTAAGTGAGACTTAAAATTTAAATTCCTTTAGTTGAAGTTATACTATGGTATATTTAGAGGCGAAAAGGAGTCTAGTTTCATTAAAATATGCCTATAAACTTTTAGTTTGGCAAGGTGAATTTACCTTTTAATAAAGAAATAAATTTAATTTATATATAAATAATTTTAGGAGGACATAACATTGGCTGATTACATAAACGAGATAAAAAAGAGAAGAACCTTTGCGATTATTTCTCACCCTGATGCTGGTAAAACAACATTAACAGAAAAGTTCCTATTATACGGAGGAGCAATTAGACTTGCAGGTTCAGTAAAAGCTAGAAAAGCATCAACACATGCTGTTTCTGACTGGATGGAAATAGAAAAGCAAAGAGGTATTTCTGTTACTTCATCAGTAATGCAATTTAACTATTCAGGACACTGCATAAACATATTAGATACTCCTGGACACCAAGACTTCTCAGAAGATACATATAGAACACTTATGGCTGCAGATTCTGCAGTAATGGTAGTTGATGCTGCTAAAGGGGTGGAAGATCAAACAAGAAAGCTATTCCACGTTTGTTCATTAAGAGAAATGCCAATATTCACATTCATCAATAAGATGGATAGAGAAGCTCAAGATCCATTCCAATTATTAGAGGATATTGAAGCAGAACTTGGAATTAAAACTTATCCAATGAATTGGCCAATAGGTTCAGGTAAAGACTTTAAAGGTGTTTATGATAGACAAAACCAGAGAATCATAGCATTCAACGGTGGTAACCACGGTTCTACAGAAGTTGAGGCTATTGAAGGTTCAGTAGAAGATGAAAAGTTTAGAGAAATATTAGGTGAAGCACTTCATGATAAATTAATGGAAGATATCGAACTTCTTGATATTGCTGGTGATGACCTTGATATGGAAAAGGTTAGAGTTGGAGAGTTAACTCCTGTATTCTTTGGATCAGCTTTAACAAACTTTGGTGTTGAACCATTCCTAGAGCACTTCTTAGAAATGACTACTTCACCACTTGCTAGAAACTCAAATATAGGAGAAATTGATCCATTTGATGATAAGTTCTCTGCATTTGTATTTAAGATTCAAGCAAATATGAATAAGGCTCATAGAGATAGAATTGCTTTTATGAGAATTTGTTCAGGGAAATTCACTAAGGGTGAAGAAGTATTCCACATGCAAGGTGGAAAGAAGCTTAAGCTTGCTCAACCTCAACAATTCATGGCTGAAAACAGAGAAATTGTTGAAGAAGCATATGCTGGAGATATAATTGGGGTATTCGATCCAGGTATATTCTCAATTGGAGATACTTTATGTGCGCCAAGTAAAAAATTCAAATTTGAAGGAATTCCAACTTTCGCTCCAGAACACTTTGCTAGAGTTAGACCAGTTGACACTATGAAGAGAAAACAATTCGTTAAGGGTGTTACTCAAATAGCTCAAGAAGGGGCAATACAAGTATTCAAAGAAAACCATGTTGGTATGGAAGAAATAATAGTTGGTGTTGTAGGGGTACTTCAATTCGAAGTTCTTGAATACAGACTTAAGAATGAATACAATGTTGATATAAAGATGGATAGATTAGCATTTAGATATGTAAGATGGATAGAAAGTTATGATGGAGAGGTTGATAAGTTAAACTTAACTTCAGATGCTAAGAGAGTTAAGGACTTTAAGGATAGAGATCTAATAATATTCCAAAATGACTGGGGTATTAACTGGGCACTTGACCATAATAAAGGATTAGTGCTTTCTGGTGTTGGTAAAAGCGACGAATAATTAAATATGTAATAGAAAGAGAGTATATAGATTTATAAAATAAAAAAATCTATATACTCTCTTTTTTACTAAAATAAATTGTTATTATTATAAATATTTTAATTTTAAAATATTATTCTACAAAATATCCAATAAAAAGAAAAAACAAACAAAATGTGGTATAATATCAAGAGACAAAATTTTATAATAAATGAATAAATTTCATATATATAATGGGGGAGTGACAATGGAGATTAAAGCCTTTGATGATAATGTTGTTAAAAAGCAATCAAAGAAAGTGATTAAGTATATTTATATTGTAGGAACTATATTAATAATTCTTTTTATATTTAAAATATTTAGGGGAAATGAAAACGTTAGATATATAACTTCTATTGCCTTTTTTACAAGAACAGTGAATGGTTTAATGGCTGTAATTTCCATAGTAAGTTGTCTAATATTATATAAGAAAACAAGGGATTCAATATTATATATATTGGTATTAGTATATTTAGGACTAGCTATAGCTGTATTAAGTGGACAGTTAGATTATTATACATTTTTTAATTATAAATTTAATGTTAGTAATTATATAAGTATGACAACATCATTACTAAGAATAATTTTGCTTTTTAGTGCTATTATGCCAAGTTCTAGGCTATGTAAATTTATAAGTAAATACAAAGTGGAATCATTTGTTTTTGTAGCTATTTATTCTTTAATTGCGTGGAAAATAGAAAAGATTTTCTTTGTAGGTGAAATTTTTAGTAATAAAAGTTTACTTTTCATATTTAATATGTTTATTTGCATTGCATATACATTAGTAGCAATGAAGTTATTAATAGTTTGTATAAATAAAAATAAAGTTGTTATTGGAGCTTTTAGTGTAAGCTTATTTTTAATTTCGGTTAAGTCGATTTATATATTATATACAGTTAATTGTAATTCATTTAATATGAAGTTAATGTCAGCATTATTAACATATATATCATTCTTTACTGTTATCATTGGAGCTGTAGTTGAATTATATTTATTATATAAAGAATCCCAGTATTTAAATGGAGAGCTGAAAAAGTTTTATAATTTAGCTAATTTCAATAACCATACGTATATGTTTATTTGTGATAAAGATTGTAATATATCATTTATGAATAATAAGATAAAAGAAGATTATAACTATAAAATAGATAATAATGAATTTAAGAATGAATTACTAAGGATTAAGGCATCTGAAGAAAAGGTAGATGAAATTATGGAGGAATTATATAGCAGAAATAACTGGAGAGGTATAATTAGTAATTTAAAAAGAAATGCAATGGTAGATTGCTCTATTCAGCTAATAAATTCAGAAAAAGATGAACAGCAGATATTAGTTACTTATCTTGATATGTCTGAAAATATTAAATTACATTCAGAAATAGAATCTCATAGAATTAATGATATTAAAAAATCTGAATTTATATCAACACTTTCCCATGAGTTAAAAACTCCATTAAATATTTTTTATTCAATAATACAGTTGTTAGATAAAACAGAGTCTATTGGTATAAAAGAGTTTAAGGAAACCTATGATAAATATAGTAGTTCATTAAAATTAAATAGTAAAAGAATGCTAAGACTTGTAAATAATATAGTAGATTCAACAAGAATTGATTCCGGGGTATTTAAGGCTGAGTTCGGAAATTACGAGATAGTTTCAATTATTGAGGATATAGTTATTTCAACAGTTCCATTTGCTCAATCTAAAAATATAAGTATAGAGTTTGATACAAATGTTGAAGAGCACTTTATAAAATGTGATCCTGCTATGATTGAAAAAATAGTATTAAACTTAGTATCAAATTCAATTAAATATACTAAAAATGAAGGCTATATTAAAATTGATATAACACTACAAGAGGAGACATTAGAAATATTCTTTGAAGACACAGGAATAGGAATTCCAGATGAGTTAAAAGATAAAATATTTGATAGATTTTCAAGAGTGGACAGCTCCTTAAAGAGAGTAAATGAGGGCAGCGGTATAGGACTAAGTATAGTTAAATCTATGATAGAAGTTCACAATGGAAGTATATCTGTAGAGAGTTCATTAAATAGGGGGAGCGTTTTTGAAGTTAAATTACCAAATGTATTAATAGAAGATTCACCAATGGTAATTTATGAATTTAATAAAGCTAATACAGAGCTAGAGTTATCAGATATATATAATTAGAATTATAAAAAATTGCTTTCAATCAAAATTTAGACCATCGTATATTTATTTATAAAAAATAACAATAAAGTTATATTATAGTAAATAATTGGTAATAATTTAAATTATGAAGATTATAATTTAAATGAAGGAGATGGTATTTTGAAGGGAAGCAATAAAAAGAGAAGTAAGAATTCAAACAAAACAATCAGAAGAAATACTGTTAAAAAGCTAATAGCAATTTTAACAGCTATATTTACTATATTAGGATTAAGTACATCAATAGTAGGAGCAGAAGAAAATGAAAGCTATGATTATACTTATGTAGGGGTAGACACATGGGGAAATACTGTAAGTGTAAATGGAGGAGAATCAGGAACAGCTTTATTTAAGGTTCAAAATCCAGATGGAAGTATATCATATGCATATTGTGTAGATTTAGATACATTAGTAAAAGAAGGGCATAATTATTCAAGAGTTAATGTAGAAAGTTCAGGTTATTACGATAGTGATAGTGCTAAACATATAAGAGCAATAGTAAGAAATGCTTATCCATTTATAAATCTTGAAACAATAGCAAGCACTTTGAAGTTAGAAAACTTAACTAAAGAAGAGGCTATAGCAGCAACACAATTAGCAATTTGGAAATACGCTAACGCTACTCAAACACCAGCTAATTTAACTGGAAATGTTGAGGTGTTATATAATTATTTAATAAATTTAGATGGTGTTAAAGGACAAACTTCAGTAGCAAATATTATAGCTAAAGACCCTATAATTCATGCTAATAATCAAGGTTGGGATGTAGAATATATGTTTAAGGCTGATGGTAAAAATGCTGATGGAAGTAGTATAGCCTTGCAATATAATATAGAAGGCAAGCCAGAAGGGTCGGAAGTTATAGAATCAGGTGTTGATAATGAAGGATATACCCATATTAAGATTACTAATATAAAAGAAGATACTAATATAAAACTTGTGGTATTAGGAGTTCAAGATGTTGGAACAGATGTATTCTTTTATTCTCCAGAGGGTGGAAGAGGGAGTTCTCAAAGCTTAATTGGAATACAGTCAGGTAATACCAATATATCAAAGAGTTTTGAATATAAAGTTCAATTTGGAAATGTAAATATAAAAAAGGTTGATGAAGCTAATAATGAAATTACACTTAAGGATGCAGAGTTCACTATAAAAGATTTAAGTGGAAATGTAATAAAAGTTATTACTACAAATGAAAATGGTGTAGCTAGTGCAAAATTAGTAACAGGAAGCTATACAATAGAAGAAACAAAGGCGCCATCAGGGTATCTAATAGTTAATGGGAAACAACAACTTACTATAGAGCCAGGACAAACAGAAGGCTTAAACTTAGTATTTACAAATAAAAAAGATCGTGGTTCAGTAGTTTTAACTAAGGTAGATTCAGAGGATAACGCTAAAACTCTTTCAGGAGTTGAGTATGAACTTTATGACAATGCTTTAAATAAAATATCAGATTGTGTAACAGGAGAAGATGGAAAAATAGCTGTAGGCAATTTAGCCCCAGGCAGATATTTCTTTATAGAAACAAAACCATTAGAAGGATATGTCCAAGATTTTAATAGATTGTATTTTAATATAGAATCAAATCAACAAGTAGCTTTAGAAATTACAGCTCAAAATAAAAAAATAAAAGGAAGTATAGAAATAACTAAAGTTAATGAAAAGGAAGAACCATTAAAAAATGCAGAGTTTGTTATAAAAAATGAATCAGGTGAAGTAGTTTCAAAAGCTAAAACAGACGAAGATGGAGTAGTTAAATTTATAGAGCTTCCTTATGGAAAATATATTTATCAAGAAATTACTGCTCCAACAGGATATGTATTAGATGATACTGAACATTCTTTTGAAATAAAAGAAGATGGGAAAATAATAAAGGTTTCTCATACAAATAAAAAGGAAGAAAATAAAACAACAACTACAAATAGAAAACCAAGCAACACAACAAATACTACAAATAAGAAGCCATCAAATCCAAAGACTGGTGAAGTTGGTTTGGCAGGAGTTTTTGGAATATTAATATTAGCAAGTGGTGGATTGCTAATAAATAATAGAAAGAAAAAATAAAATAATTTGAGATAAAGTATAAAACACAGAACTAAGTAAATACAACAAAGTTCTGTGTTTTATATATTTATATAAAAAAAGGAGGAAATTAATGAAGAGGGTAACTAATACAACGTTATTTGTTATTATTGTATGCTGTTTATCAATAATTGGTTATAAGTTTTACAATTATTTTATTGATAAAAAATTAAATAGTGAAATTCAAAGCTTTGGACCTAATATAAGTGAAGTATATTTATCAGACAATAATAATGAAGAAATAGATACCAATTCAGAGGAGAGTAATGAGGAATCAGATGAAATAATGAATGATAAAAGTAAAGTAATAAATGCAAATGAAGGAGAGTTAAAAACTATAAATAATAATTATGAAATGTGGATTCAAATTCCCAATACAGAAATTAATTATCCTGTAGTTCAAGCTGATGATAATGAATACTATTTAAAACATAGCTTTAAGAAAGAAAGTAATATTTCAGGAACAGTATTTGTGGATTATAGAAATAATATAGATGAAGATAAAAATATTATTTTATATGGTCATAATATGAGAAATGGAACTATGTTTAATAATGTAACCAACTTTAAAGAAGAGAGTTTCTTTAATAATAACAACATAATAAATATAGTAAGGAATAATATATTATATCAATATGAGGTATTTTCGGTATATGTTGAAGATGAAAATAAAGTTAATATAGAAACAGAATTTGTAGATAATGAAAGCTTTGTAAACTATGCCTTAAATGAAGGAAAAAAATCAATGTTTAATAAGGATATTGAGATAAATAATGAGGATAAAATAATAACATTAGTAACTTGTAGTTATGAATATACAGGTGCTCGAACTATATTAGTGGCAAAGCTAAGGGATATTTCAGAAAGATAATAATTAATTAAGATTTAAGAAATTTATCTTGAATATATTTCTAAATAAAGATAACACTAAAATTAGAAATATTATTGGAGGTGAATCTGATGAAAAAACATAGAAATAATATATTTATTATACTATTTACATTAATATTATTAATAACAAATCTAAGTGCTAATGTAATGGCATTACCAACAGAAAAGTTATCAATTCCTAATCACGTTACTATTACAGTAGGTGATGAAATAATCAATAAAATATCTTATGAAAATTTTATTTTAGAAGTGAAAAGAATAGAAACAGGTGTTGGACCAGGATATTGTTTAGAAGTAGAAAAAACTTATCCATCAGGACAACGCTTTGAATTTGCGGGTAAACCAGCAAGAGAAGTTGTTGGAATGATGGCAGCAGGTTACCCTAACAAAAGTGCAGCCGAAATTGGAGTTTCAACAGATAATAATGCATATTTTGCAACACAAATTGCAATTTGGTGTGTTACAGAAGGATATTCACCTAACAAGTTTAGAGCAAAGGATAAAGAATTATTGCAAGCAATTAAAAATATATATGAACAAGGAATGCAATATACAGGTAATGAATTAGATCATACCGCTATGGAATATTATTATAGCGATTCAGTCCAAAGAATAGTTGTTTATATTAACAAGTCTGATGAAGGTACTGGTGGAGGTGAAGGTATAACTCCTGAAGTTCCAGAACAACCAGATATACCAACATGGCCAGAAATACCCGATGATGAAGATACAACAGATAAGAGTGAAAATGTTGTTGTTCCAGGGTTAGGATAATGGCAAATAAATAATTAAGAATAAAAGTATATACTATAATACTCTTTTCTCATAGGCAGCATGTACTATATAATACAAATATAAGTATGAAAGCGAAGAGGGGATAAGAGAATGATAGATATACACTCACATATATTAAATGATATAGATGATGGTTCTAAAGATATAGAAATGTCAATAAGTATGTTAAAGAAGGCAGAGCTATCAGGAACAACTGATATAATTGCAACACCACACTTTATGAGAGGCAGATTTGAAGTTGAGTATAATGAAGTTCTTAATAGAGTAGAAAAATTAAAGAAAATATCAAGAGAGAATAATATAGATATTAACATATATGCTGGCCAGGAGGTTTATTATAGTAGAAAGATATTAGAATACTATAATGATAAAATGATAGGAACAATTAATAATACAAGATATATGTTAATAGAGCTTCCTATGTTAGAATTTGATATTAATGAAATAATAAATAATATATATGAACTTCAATTAAGAGGGATTATACCAATAATAGCTCATCCTGAAAGATATAAACCATTTATTAAGAAGCCATCAATGATTAATATCCTTATAAAAGAAGGAATGTTATTTCAATTAAATGCAGGAAGTATAACTGGAACCTTTGGAAAAGATGTTAAAAAAACTGCAGTAAAATATTTAGAAAATAACATATATAGCTTTATTGGATCTGATGCTCATAGAGATAGGGGTAGAGATACTAATATGACAGAAGCTTTAAAAACTTTAGAATTAAATCAAAGAAGTACTTTTGATGAGAATGGAAAAGCAATGCTTAAAGATGAAGAGATAGATTTTAAAGGAATTTTAGTTAAAGAAAAAAAATTCTTAGGAATTTTCTAAAAGTATATTTTTAAAATAGATAATAAAAACCTAAAAATCAATAGAATAATTATATAACTTATATAATATATTTATAGTAAGATATTATATATTTAAAAATCTCATTTAAGATAGAATTACTTAATAAAGGTTCACCTACCTTATATTAAGTAATTCTTTTTTTATTTTAAATTTCAATAAGTTTACGAAGCTTCTCTATTAAAGCAATAAGTTCTCTTCTTTTCTTTGGATAGTTTAAATTATTATCAAGACAATATCTATATAAAGTAGTATTAGGAGTAAAATAAGCAATACGAATTAGTTCATGTTCATCATGAGAAAGGGTAGCTAGAATAGTTTTTAATAAGTCATGCATCATGGAGTTAATAATGTAGTCTTCTAAATCAAGAGAATCACTAATTAAATCTTCAATTTCATTATTTTCATCAACGGTAATATTAAGACTAGATTCAGAGGTATATTTAATTTCACCTCTAGCTAAGTTTCTAAATCCATTTTTAATAGTATTAATAATATAAGAATCAATAAATTCATTACCCTTAGCGAGATTATATTTATTTATTGCGGTAATAACAGATATGTTTCCAATTTGAATTAAGTCATCACTATCATAGTTTTTAAGTTTATATTTAAAAGCATATTTTCTTATTAAAGGTTGGTATTTTTCAATTAAAAAAAGAATGGCATTTTTATCATTATTTTTAGCATTACATAAAGTATTAAATAAATTATTAGAAGAGTAGTTTAGATTATTTAACTTTTTCTTTAAATTAATAGTTTCTTTATTTTCTATACATAAAGATTTCAAAATAAATTCCCCCTTTTTTATAAATATTTATATTTAATTCAAAAATAACATTAAAATAAAAGTTGAAACGAACATACATTCTAGAACATATGTTTATTATAACATATATTCAATAAAATGGAAGTGGAAATTGAATATTTGTAGAATATCACTATTGTTTAAAAATTTTTAACAAAAAAATGTACAACAAGTTTCGACAAGAGAAAGAAAAAAATTAAAGCGTAAAAAAATATAAATTAAAAAATCTTAAATAAAATTATTAAATAAAGGCAGTAAATGAATAAATAAAACAATTTTAATTACAAAATAAAACATAAAAGTTATAACAAACGTTTACTTAAAGTAAAAAGTTAGATTTTAAGAAACTTTTAAGAAATTTTTTTTTATGATATAATACTTCATGGCAGAAAGATGTTGAAAAAGAGATAAAATTAGAGAAAAAAGGTAAAAATAGAAAAAAAAGATTGATAAAAATGTAGAATATTATTAAAATTAAAATTAAAGATGGTTAAATTAAAGTTTTTTATAAATTTAAATAAAAACTATAAAAGGTAAAATTAAAAAGGAATAATTTTACTTATTAGAAGAAAAGGAGAGTATATTGATGAACGAAATGGAAGAACAAGTAATAAGTATATCGGAAATTTTTGAAGCATTAAAAAAACGTTGGACTCTTATAGTTTCAATAACTTTAGTTGCTACATTAATTTCAGGGGTATTAAGCTTCTTTGTAATTAAGCCAACTTATGAGACAAGCACTAAGGTTTTCGTAGGTAAGGAAGAAACTAACTTAGAGGGATATAACAGTAGTGATATTCAAATGTATAAGCAACTTTTACAAACTTATGCAGAAATGATAAAGACTAATGAGGTTGCACAAGCTGCAATTAATAATACAAATTCAGATTTAACAGTTAAAGATGTCAAAGGCAGTTTAACAGTAACACCAATAACTGATACACAAATACTTCAAATTAAATATCAAAATAAAAATCCAGAAGTAGCAAAATCTATATTAGAAAATATAACTAATGAATTTGTTGTTTTAGCAAAGGAACTTGTTCCAAATGGGAATGTTAGAATAATTGAAGCAGTTCAATTACCAGAACACCCAGTTGCTCCTAATAAAACAATGAATGTTGCAATTGCATTTTTATTAGGACTTATGGTGAGTGTAGGATTAGTATTCCTTATTGAATATCTTGATAATACTTTCAAGAATAAAGAACAACTTGAAAGAGAATTAGATATACCTGTAGTTGGAATTATTCCAGATGTTGAAGAAGTATAGGAGGGATGCTAAATGTTTATAGTTGAAAGAAAACCAAAGTCTATAGCTGCAGAAGCTTATAGAAGTTTAAGAACTAACATACAATATTCTTCTTTTGATAAGAAGTATCAAACTTTAGTTGTTACTAGTGCCAATCCAGGAGAAGGTAAAAGTACTGTATCAGGAAATTTAGCTTTAGTATTAGCTCAAGGGGAGAGCAAGGTGCTTTTAGTTGATTGTGATATGAGAAAGCCTTCTATGCATAAGAAGTTTAGAGTTACTAATACATATGGTATTTCAGATTTATTAGTTGGTAAGCAAAAGCTAGAAACTGTTGTAAATAAGGTAAAATCTAATTTATCTATTATAACAGCAGGAAATGTACCTCCAAATCCAGCTGAAATGCTAGCATCTAAAGCAATGGCTAGTTTTTTAGAAGAAATGAAAAAGGAATATGATTATATTGTTTTAGATACTCCACCACTTCAAGCTGTTGCGGATGCACAAATATTATCAACTAAGGTTGATGGTACATTAATAGTTGTAAGAGCTGGAGCAACTAAAAAAGATGATGTTCATAATTCGGTTTCTATACTTAAAAAGGTTAATGGACATATTATTGGAACTGTTCTTAATGCAGCGGAAAATAAAAAAGATAAATACTACTATCATTATGGAGACGATAATAGTAGAACAGGAAGAAGAGTTAATAGTAAAAAATAAATTTTAGGGTGTAATTATAATTTAAGATGGCAAATTATTAGGGGACGAATAATTTGCCTTTTTTTGAGATAAAGTAATGAAATTAGATTTTAATTTAATAGATGCGGGGGAATATATGTGGAAGAAGAGAGATTAGTAGGAAGGGTATTTAGTAATAGAAAGTTAAAGATAGCAACATTATTAATAGTAGATTTTTTATTAATATTATTAGCATATTTTTTAGCTTTTATATTTAGACTTTACTTGGATAATAATAGTTTAAATGAAATTATTATTTATTTTAGAGGACATATATCTAAGGTTATATTTTTTGCAATAACTTATATTATATCTTTTTATATTAATAAACAGTATAAAAGTGTATGGACTTTAGCTGGAATTGATGAACTTGTAAATGGAGTAATAGCTGTAATTATTGGTATTACTTTAACTTTAGGAATTTCACTGATTAGTATTGATAGAATTCCATTAATGGTAAATATACTTGCTGGAATTATGATTTTAGTTCTTTGTAATGGAGTAAGAATCGCTTGGAGAGTATTAAGAAGAGCTATTAAGTATACTGAAATTGAAAAGAATCAAGATTTTAAAAAGATTCTTATAGTAGGAGCAGGTTCAGGTGGTGCTCTTGTTTCTAATGAGTATAAGAAACACCCTAACTTAGGTAAGAAGGTAGTTGCATTTATTGATGATGATAAGCAAAAGCTTGGAACTTATGTTAATGGTATTAAGGTGTTGGGAAATAGAAACAACATTATAGAAGTTGCTAAGGCTAAAAAGGTCGATGAAATAATAATTGCAATTGCATCTATTAAGGAAGGTGTCCTAAAGGAAATAATACATTGTTGTAAGGATGCTCATATATCAGTAAAGATTATGCCAGGTGTTGCTGAAATGATAGATGGTAAGTTCTCTATTAATAAAATAAGAGATGTAGATGTAGAAGATTTATTAGGAAGAGAATCAATTAAGTTAGATTATGATGGTATAGCAGATTATTTAGAAGAAAAAGTAGTTCTTGTTACTGGTGGGGGAGGATCTATTGGTTCAGAACTTTGTAGACAGATTTCTAAATTTAAGCCTAAGCAGCTTATTATTTTTGATATTTATGAAAATAATGCTTATGAAATACAAAATGAATTAAAAAGAACATTCCCAGAGTTAGATTTAATAACTCTTATAGGATCTGTTAGAGATAGACAAAGACTTAGACAAGTTTATATGAAATATAGTCCTAATGTAGTATTCCATGCAGCAGCCCATAAGCATGTGCCGCTTATGGAGGTTAGTCCAGAAGAAGCAATAAAAAATAATGTTGTTGGTACATTTAATACAGCAGAGTTTGCCAATAGTTATGGAGTAGAAAAGTTTGTTCTTATTTCTACTGATAAAGCAGTTAACCCAACAAATATAATGGGTGCAACTAAGAGAATGTGTGAAATGATAGTTCAAGCCTTTAATAAAGTAAGTGATACAGAGTATGTTGCAGTTAGATTTGGTAATGTTCTTGGAAGTAATGGTTCTGTAATTCCTTTATTTAAAAAGCAAATTGCAGCAGGTGGCCCTGTTACTTTAACGCATAAAGATATTACTAGATATTTTATGACTATACCTGAAGCATCTCAATTAGTACTTCAAGCAGGTGCTTATGCTGAAGGTGGAGAAATTTTTGTTCTTGATATGGGTAAACCAGTAAGAATATATGATTTAGCTGAAAATCTTATTAAGCTTAGTGGATTTGAACCAAATAAGGATATTAAGATTGAAGTTACAGGGCTTAGACCAGGAGAAAAGCTTTATGAAGAGCTTCTTATGAATGAAGAAGGTTTAACTGAAACAAAACATAAAAAGATATTTATTGGTAAACCAGGTGATTTTGAAATATCTGACATTGCTAAAAAGACTGATGAACTTCTTATGTATGCGACTAAGGGAAGTAAGGTTAGACTTAAAAGGCAACTTAAGAGTGTTGTTGATACTTTTAAGGAACCGGATGAAGTTAATAGTAAGGTGGTTTAAGGTTATTAATAAAAGATAAATTTTATGTTAGTAGATAGTAATGTAAAGTATTCTGATATAAAAATAAAAAAATGGGGGAAGAGAACATGGAAAATAAGAGAATATATTTAGCATCTCCTCATATGGGAGGAATGGAGCAGAAATTTGTTAAAGAAGCATTTGATACTAATTGGGTTGCTCCACTTGGACCAAATGTTAATGAGTTTGAAAGAGAAGTAGCGGAATATGTTGGATCTAAGGATGCGGCAGCATTAGTTTCAGGAACATCAGCAATTCATTTAGCATTAAAGGCTTTAGGAATGAAGGCTGGAGATAGAGTTTTTTGTACAAGTTTAACTTTTGCAGCAAGTTGTAATCCAATAATGTATGAAAAAGGTGAACCAGTATTTATTGATTCTGAGCCAAATAGTTGGAATATGTCACCTATAGCTTTAGAAAGAGCTTTTATTAAAGCTAATGAAGAAAATAAAATGCCTATAGCTGTTATAGTAGTTCATCTTTATGGACAATCCGCAGATATGGATAAAATAATGGAAATATGCAATATGTATAATATTCCAATAATTGAAGATGCAGCAGAAAGCTTAGGTGCCACATATAAGGGAAAACAAACAGGGACATTTGGAAAGTTTGGAATATTTTCATTTAATGGAAATAAAATAATTACTACTTCGGGTGGTGGAATGTTAGTTTCCGACGATAAAGAAAAAATAGCAAAAGCTAGATTTTGGTCTACTCAAGCTAGAGATAATGCTAGACATTATGAGCATACAGAACTTGGATATAACTATAGAATGTCTAATATAACAGCTGGAATTGGGAGAGGTCAACTTAGAGTTTTAGATGAAAGGATAGCTCAAAAGAAATATATTTTTGAAAGGTATAGTGAAGCTTTTAAAAATATTAGTGATATTGAAATGATGCCAATATGTGAATATGGTGAACCTAATTATTGGTTATCTTGTATGACTTTAAAAGAAGAAAGTCATATTAAACCTATTGATATTATTTTAGCTTTAGAAGAGATGAATATTGAATCAAGACCAATATGGAAGCCAATGCATATGCAACCATATTATGATGAGTTTGATTTCTTTAGTCATAATGAACAAATTAGTGTTGGAGAAGATATATTTAATAGGGGGTTATGTTTACCGTCTGATACTAAGATGAGTGAAAATGAAGTTAATAAGGTTATAAATATTATTAAAGAATTATTTAATTAGGAGGAGTAATGGAAGCATTAGTTCAAAGTAGTAATGAAATAATTGAGATAAGCAAAGGTAATAAAATATTAAAGAGAAGTTTTGATATTATTATAGGAAGCATTGGATTAGTAATAGCATTACCTATTATATTAATAAGTGCTTTATTATTTAGAATTTGTTATGGAGAATCAGGCTTTTTTACTCAAGTGAGAGTAGGTAAAGATGGTAAAAAGTTTAAAATATTTAAGATAAAGAGTATGTCATCTAAGATTAAATATGATACTACAGTTACGACAGAGCATGATCCTAGAATTACTAAATTAGGTAAGCTGTTTAGAAAAACTAAAATTGATGAATTACCCCAATTAATTAATGTAGTTAAGGGAGAAATGAGTTTTGTTGGACCAAGGCCAGATGTGGAGGAAGTAATTAATACTTTAAGTCCTATAGAAAAAAAGGTTTATCTGTCTGTTAGGCCAGGGATTACAGGTCCTGCTTCTATAAAGTATAAAAATGAAGAAGAGATATTAGCTAAAGTAAGTAATCCAGAGAGATATAGTATTGAGGTTATATTTAGGGATAAAGTTTATATTAATTCTCAGTATATAAATGAATATTCATTTTTAAAAGATATTAAGTATATAGTAGATACAGTTTTATAAAATGGAGGAGAAAGAGTGGATAAATATAGTGTATTAATGTCACTTTACATCAAAGAAAAACCGGAATATTTAAGATTAAGCTTAGAAAGTATGATAAATCAATCTGTTAAACCAGATGAAATTGTTATTGTAAAAGATGGACCGTTAACAAGTGAATTAGAAGTGGTATTAGATGAATATAAAAATACATATCCAACATTAATTAATGTAATTGTTAGTAAGAAAAATGTTGGCTTAGGAAAAGCATTGAATTTAGGTCTTGAAAATTGTAAGAATGAATTGGTAGCTAGAATGGATACTGATGATATATCATTAGCAGATAGATGTGAAAAACAATTAAAAGCATTTAATATGGATAAAGAGTTATGTATAGTTGGAGCAATGGTAGATGAGTTTTATGATAATCCTGAAGAGATAATATCATCAAGAATAGTTCCTACTAGCCATGAAGAAATATATAAATTTGCTAAGAGAAGGAGTGCATTCAATCATCCAACTGTTATGTATAAAAAAAGTGCAGTACTTGGAGTTGGAGGTTACTCAGATTTAAGGAGAAATCAGGATGTTGATTTATTTGGAAGGATGTTATTTGTAGGAAACAAAGCTGCAAATGTGGGAGAATCACTTCTATTGTTTAGGTCAAATAGAGATCTTGCAAAGAGACGCAAAAGTTGGGAAAATACAAAAAGCTATATAACTACTATATATAAATTACATAAGCTTGGATATTCAGGAGTTTCGGATTATACTATAGTTTTTATAGGACAAGTTATAATGTTTTTATGCCCAGTAATAGTTCAAAATTGGTTATATAAGAAGTTGTTAAGGAGTTAGGTATTATAAAGGATGTATAGTATGAAAATATCGGTAGTAATACCTGTATATAATTCAGGTAAATATTTAAAAAGATGTATAGAGAGTATAAGAAATCAGAAATATGATAAATGGGAAGTTATAGCTATAGATGATGGATCTAGTGATAATAGTTATAAAATATTAAAAGAATATTCTATTAAGGATAAAAGAATTAAAGTATATACTCAAAAAAACCAAGGACCTGGAGCTGCGAGAAATAAGGGAATAGAGTATGCTACGGGAAAATATATTGTTTTTATAGATTCTGATGATTATATTGAGGAATATTACTTTGAGGAAATAAATAAATGCATAATAAGGAATAACTCGGATATAATTTTTATAGATATAATACAAGAAGATACAAATGGAAATATTTTAAAGAATGAATTAATGTCTAAATATAAAGAATGTTCTAAGGATATGATAATAAGACATCAAATGACTGGAAAACTACCTTGGGGGGGAGTAAGAAAGGTTGTAAGAACATCACTTGTTAAAGCAAATAACATAAGATACTCTGGTGGAGATGTTGGAGAAGAAGCATTATTTAGTTTTAGGATATTGTATAATTCAGAGATAATATCTTTTGTTGATAAAATTTGTTATCATTATGTAAATCATCCAGATAGTCAATCTAAAAAAGGTAATGATGATCCATGGGGCGGGGTATGTAATAATTTATGTGAATATTTAAAGTCGGAGGGAATTATTAAAGTTTATGAAAAAACAATAAATAGTTTTGCAATTACAGCTTTATTAGTATCTATTAATAGAATATCGCAAAATTATAGCTTTTTTGAAGCTTTATCTAAAGGAAAAAACGCTTTAAATAATTTTAAAGAGAATTATGGATTTAATATTGACTTGGATTCTTTAGAATATAGAGTGAAAGTTATATTGCCTATGATAAAAGCTAATATGATTTGGGCAATTATTGTTGTGGCAAAGATTAAAGGGATGGTTAGACGATAATTTAGATGGATTTTTTACATTATATGTTAAACTGAAAGAATATAGAATACTATGTATTTAAGATATAATTTGATTTTTATAAAAAGTATAAAGAGATAGAAGTAAGAACAGATAATATTAAGAATATATTGAAAGAGAATACAGAATATTTAGTAAGTAGAAAAAATAAAGGGGCAGATACAATGAATAAAGTAAGTATTATAGTTCCTATTTATAATATGGGAAGTAAACTTGAAATATGTGTTAAATCATTAATTATGCAAACTTATAAGAATATAGAAATTATTTTGGTTAATGATGGATCGACGGATGATAGTGCATCTATTTGTGAAAGAGTAAAGGAAAAAGATTCTAGAATACAAGTGTTTCATACAATAAATATGGGATCAGGACCAGCGAGAAATTATGGTATAAGTAGAGCAAGTGGAGTATATGTATATTTTCCAGATGCAGATGATTATATTGAACCAAATACGATAGAAATTTTAGAAAAAATAATGAGAGAAGGCAATCATGATTTGGTAGTTTTTGGATTTAAAAGTGTATTAAAAAACGATAAGGTAAAAAAAATAAAAAGGTATCCTGATATTATTAAGTATGGGGATGAAGTTAGAAATGATTATGCTGATTATATGACAATATCATCTGAATATGGAATCCAAGGGGCCCCATGGAACAAATTTTTTAATATGAAATTAATTAAGCAGCATAATATTAAATATCCAAATCTAAGAAGGCACCAAGATGAAGGATTTATAGCTAGGTATATGACGTATGCAAATAGCATTCATTTTATTCCTGATGTCCTATATACGTATTATACTAATGATTTATCAAGCGAATGGGATAAATACCCAATCGACTATATTGAAGCAGTTAAAGGGTTATATGCGGAAAGAAATAAAAATATTTTGACTTGGAATCCAAATAATAAAACCGTAAAGGAGTTAGTATATAGAGAATTTATTTGTGGAGTTATAAAATCTTTGGAATTGTCATTTTCTCCTAAGTTTAGATTGGATAAAAAAAATAGAATTGAATGGATAAAAGATACTGTTAATAGTTCGCAGTTGTTAGAAAATGAATTACCTATATGCTTAGGGTTATATCAAAAAATTATATATAAGTTAATTAAAGGAAAATATTTTAAATTAGCTTATATATTAATGTATTTTAAAGTTGAAGTTCAAAAAAATGGATTACTAAAGTATATTCATAAATAGTAATAATAAAAATTATTATTATATGTAATTAGTGGAGGTAGCTATAGTGGATGGATACATAGAAGAAAAAAATGGAATAGTGAAACAAAATAAAAATGTTGCAACAAACTCTAATTTTATTATTTATATTTGGGGAATAGCATATATTTTAATAGTTTTTAGTGTAACTCTTTTTTTAAAACAAGATAATATATTAATATATATTATCTATTTTGTGTGCGCAATACCATTTATAAAACATTTAGATAAATATTTAATGATTTGTTATATTATATCAACAATTGCTTATTATTTTATTGGAGCGGATGAAGGAATTTGGAGTATATATACTATTTTAGTAATACTAGCTTTTATAAATATAGTTATTACAAAAAGAATACAAAAGCAGAATATTATATTGTTTCTATTAATAGTAATTGCAACAATTATTTCATATAATCTTTCGGAATTTAATTATAAAAACGGATTATTCTTATTAATATACAATATTACTATTGCTATTATAATAATGATTTCTATTAAATTTGAAAGTGATACATTAACAAACTTCTTGCCGTTATTAGCTTGCACTCAAGTATTAATGTATGCAGTAGTTATGATGTTGTTTGGCGTTAATGAATATGGAAGATGGTCAATATCAAAACTAGTTGATTTTAATACATTTGGTATGTCGGTTGCTCAAATGGGAGTTATATTAGGAGTAAAGGTATTTATTATAAAAAAATCTAGGCTGGCATATAAAATAATATTGATAATAGCTATTATGATCACAATTTTATCGGGTTCTCGTAATGCATTTTTAGGGCTTATAGGATCACTTGTGATAGTATATATTATTAATGCAAAGAGAGAGGGGAGAATTATAGGAAGATTAATGAAAATGATGATAATAGGAAGTGTACTGATGATTATTGGATTAATAATACTCCCAAGTTTTGGAATAGACTTAGCGAGATTTAACTACGTTGAATTAGCTGAAAGTGGCGGTACTAATAGGATGACTTTATGGAAAAAAGTAATAGAGTTAATTATTCAAAAGTATATGTTATTTGGATATGGTCCAGGACATTATTGTTCATCATTAATCGTAAGTCCTTTAGTTAATAGGAATTATGCGCATACACATAATTTATTTATTGAAGCATGGGGAGAGTTGGGGTTATTTGGATTAATACCATTTGTAATTTTAATTCTTATAACTTTTAAAAAATGCTTTAAAAAATATAAATTAGGATTAAGTGGATTAATGTTATTAGGAATATTTTTAGAAATGATTATTAATTGTATTGGAGAAGCACACTTTTGTGATATAGTTTTGTGGATAATAATTGGTAGTATATGGGCTTATAGCAGAAAGGGGAATTATAGAATTGAGTAAATTAAAAGGTAACTTTATATACAGTTGTGTATATCAGTTATTAATTATTTTGTTACCGATAATTACTGCACCATATGTTTCAAGAATACTTGGAGCAGATTTACTTGGGCAATATACTTATACATACACAATTGCATATTATTTTGTTATGTTTGTTATGATGGGTATTTCTAATTATGGAAATAGGTGTATAGCAGCTACAGAAAATAAGAAAGATAGAAATAAAGTATTTACTGAAATTTATACCTTTCAGCTTATATGGGGAGGAATTATATCTATAATATATATTTTATTTATATTTATTAAAAATGACAATATAGATATATATATATATATTATACAGTTTTTTTATGTAATATCAGCTGTTTTTGATGTAAGTTGGTATCTTTTTGGGAGAGAACAATTTAAGCTTTCTGTGACAAGAAATATTATTATTAAAATTTTAGCTGTAATCTGTATATTTACATTTGTAAAAAATGAAGAAGATATATATATATATACAATTATAATGTCTGGGTTTACCTTAGTTGGTCAAGTAGCATTATGGGTTATGGCGATTAAGGAAGAGAAATTTAGAATTGTAGGTCTACATGAAGTTAAAAAGCACATTAAACAAATTTTAATTCTTTTTATTCCAGTGTTAGCTGTAAGCATATATGCATATATGTCTAAGATAATACTAGGAAATATTTCATCAATGGAAGAAGTAACATATTATGATTATGCATATAAGATCATAAGTGCTCCACTTGGTATAATTACAGCACTAGGAACTGTAATGTTGCCTAGAATGTCAAATTTATATGCTAATAACAAGATGAAAGAGGCAAATTCACTTGTAAATAAATCACTTAGATTTGTTTTACTTATTGCTTTACCAATGTGCGTAGGATTAATAATTGTTAGTGAAAAGTTTTGTGTATTATTTTATGGAAGGAATTTTATCAAGTGTGGATATATTATGTCTATTTTAGCATTAACAATACCTTTTATTTCATTAGGTAATGTTATACGAACACAATTTTTAATTCCTTTGAAAAGAGATAAAATATTTGTAAATTCAGTTATAGCTGGAGCGATAATTAATGTTATTATCAATTATTTTTTAATACCTAAATTCGGAGCTATAGGAGCTGCGATTGCTACAGTAATTACAGAAATAGTTGTTTGTATTTATCAAATATACTATGTACGTGATGAAATATATATAAAAGATTTTCTGCTCTCTCAAAAATCAGTATTTATTTCAACAGCTTTTATGTTAGGATGTACATTTATAGTGAATAATCTTATTAATGAATCTATTATAGGAGTTATACTAATTGTATTTACTGGAATCTTATCATATGGAATTATAACTATATTAGTTAATTCCAACATTAGAAATGAGATTAAAAAAAAGGTAAATATTTTTCAAAATAAATAAAATGAGGTGTAGAAAATGAAAAAAAAATTAAAAAGTAAATTTCCAAGTTTATATGAATACTATTTACATATAAAAAGACAGAGAAAAATAAAAGAAATTGAAAAAATAAAGGCAATGCCGATTGGGACTTATCAAAAGATACTTGAAAAATTATATGAGGATAAGATAGGTCATAAATTAAATTGGGATAATTTAATTACATATACAGAAAAAATGCAATGGGAAAAGTTATTTAATAATAATCCATATAAGTCAGTATTAGCTGATAAATATGAAGTAAGAAAGTGGATATCCCAAAAAATAGGGAAAGAATATCTAATTCCAATATTAGGATGCTGGAATTGCTTTAATGAAATAAATTTTGCACAATTACCGAATAAGTTTGTTTTAAAAACTAATCATGGATCAGGAACAATACTCATAGTAAAAGATAAGAATAAGTTAGATAAAAAAAAAGCTAGGGTTATGTTTTCAGATTGGTTAGCGACAGATTATGGATATAACACAGGTTTTGAATTACATTACTCAAAAATTGCGCCTAAAATAATTGCAGAAGAATATATAGAAACAGAATTAGGAGATTTACAAGATTATAAGTTTTTATGTTTTGATGGAAAGCCATATTTTTGCTGGGTGGATATGGGGCGTTACTCTAAGCATACAAGAAATGTATATAATATGGAATGGGAATTGCAACCTTGGAATCAAGCTACGTATGGTGTTTATGAAAAGCCTATTCCAAAGCCTAAAAACTTAGATAAAATGATAGAGTTAGCAACGATTTTATCAGAAGGATTTTCACATGTAAGAGTTGATTTCTATAATATAGATGGAAAAATATATTTTGGAGAAATGACATTTACTAATGGTAGTGGATTAGATAAAATAATTCCTGAAGAATATGATAAAATGTTAGGGGAATTATGGAATATAGATACACATATAAAAAATAAATAATTATGAAAACAATTATAAAATATAATTTCTGTATAGTTAGGATGTAAAAAAGTCGGAAAAAATACAAATGATAATTTGTTTGTGAATAAAAGTTGTAGTGACATATAGATTTTAGAAGTTGATATAAGTTAATTGAGATTAAATTATAATATAAAAATAGGAAATTAGTTTTATTGTGTAGATTTACGAGAGAGTGTATAAATGGTTTAAATAAGGATAGAATCTGCAAAGTTTGTACTAATTAAATGTAAAGGGGAAAATAGAAAATGAAGATAGCAATAGCAGGAACAGGATATGTTGGATTATCTAATGCGGTTCTATTAGCTCAAAATAACGAGGTAGTAGCAGTAGATATTATCCAAGAAAAAGTAGATATGATTAATAATAAAGTATCTCCAATAGTGGACAAGGAGATACAAGATTACTTAACTAATAAAGAGTTAAATTTAGTAGCAACAACAGATGTATATTTAGCATATAAGGATGCAGAGTTTGTTATAATTTCAACTCCAACGAATTATGATCCAGAAAAGAATTATTTTAATACAAGAAGTGTTGAAGCTGTAATAGCAAATGTACTTTCAATTAATCCAGAAGCAACAATGGTTATTAAATCAACAGTTCCAGTTGGATATACTGAAAAAGTAAGAGCTATGTTTGAGTGCGATAATATAATTTTCTCACCAGAATTCTTAAGGGAGGGACGAGCTTTATATGATAACCTTCATCCTTCAAGAATAATAGTTGGAGAGCAATCTGAAAGAGCTAAGAAGTTCGCTAATCTTTTAATAGAAGGTGCAATTAAAGAAGACATTCCAGTATTATTTACAGATAGTACTGAAGCTGAAGCCGTTAAATTATTCTCTAATACATATTTAGCATTAAGAGTAGCATACTTTAATGAACTAGATACATATGCAGAACTTAGAGGATTAAATACCCAACAGATAATTGAAGGGGTAGGTTTAGATCCAAGAATAGGAACTCATTATAATAATCCTTCATTTGGATATGGGGGATATTGCCTGCCGAAGGATACTAAACAATTAAGAGCTAATTATGATGATGTACCTAATAATATAATTAGTGCTATAGTGGATGCCAATAGAACTAGAAAAGACCATATTGCAGATCAAATAATAGCTAAAAATCCTAAAAAAGTTGGTATATATAGATTAACAATGAAAACAGATTCAGATAACTTTAGAGCTTCTTCTATTCAAGGAATAATGAAGAGAATAAAGGCTAAAGGAATTGAAGTAGTAGTTTATGAACCAGTTTTAAAAGAAGATGAGTTTTTCCATTCAAAAGTAATTAAAGATTTAGATGAGTTTAAATCAGTATCTGATGTTATAGTATCAAATAGATTATCAAAAGAATTATTTGATGTAGAAGAAAAAGTATATACTAGAGATTTATTTAATAGGGACTAGCTTAGGTTAAAAATAGACATTAATATATAAAATAGTAATACTTTAGGGTATTACTATTTTAATTAAATAAAGGAAAGAGGAATATTATATGAGAACAATATTAGTTACAGGTGGAGCTGGTTTTATAGGATCTCATCTATCAGAGAGATTATTAAAAGAAGGCAATAAAGTATTAATTATAGATAACTTTAATAATTATTATGATCCATCAATAAAAAGAAATAATGTAGAAGAAGTTAAGAAAACTTGTATAGAAAATAATATATCTTTAGATAATTATAAAGTATTTGAAGGTGATATTAGAGATAATGAATTTTTAAAAAAAGTATTTTCTAACAAGATAGATTCAATAATGCATTTAGCTGCATGTGCAGGTGTTAGACCTTCAATAGAAGATCCATCATTATATTATGATGTAAATATAACTGGAACAGTTAATCTTTTAGAAAGATGTAGAGAAACAGGAGTTAAACAATTTGTATTTGCTTCAAGTTCATCAGTATATGGAAATAATGAAAAAGTACCATTTTCTGAAGCTGATAGAGTAGACAATCCTATATCACCATATGCAGCAACAAAAAAATCAGGTGAGCTTTTATGTCATACATATCATCATTTATTTGATATAAACTTTGCTTGTTTAAGATTCTTTACAGTATATGGACCAAGGCAACGTCCAGATTTAGCAATTAATAAATTTACTTCATTAATATTAGAAGATAAAGAGATACCGTTCTATGGTGATGGGACTACTTCAAGAGATTATACTTTTGTTGAAGATATTGTTACTGGAATAATTGGAAGTATTAACTATGTAAATACTGATAAGAAAGTATTTGAAATATTTAATATTGGTGGAGATAAGACTGTATCTTTAATTGAAATGGTAGAAACTATTGAAGAAGTTTTAGGAAAGAAAGCTAAGTTAAATAGATTACCAATGCAACCTGGCGATGTTAATAGAACTTGTGCTGATATAACTCACTCTAAGGCAACTATAGGGTATAATCCAAAAACTACTTTTAAGGAAGGTATTAAAAAGTTTATTGCTTGGAAGTTAAGATGAATTAAATAGAAAGAGTATAAATTATATTTTTTTACTTAAACGTGGTGATATTATAAATATAAATAAAAAAATATATAATATAACCCAATTAGATCATATATATTGAAGTACATCGTGTATATTCATAATAAATAAAGCGCTATAATTACTATACATTTAAAAGAAATTAAACGTACTACAAATCATAGTAATAAGGGGAATAAATATGTGTGGAATAGTAGGATATATAGGGAAAAGACAAGCAGCTGATTTATTAGTTGAAGGTCTTTCAAAATTAGAATATAGAGGATATGATTCAGCAGGTGTTGCAATCATAGAAGATAAAAAAATAAGCGTTAGAAAATTAAAAGGTAGATTAGCTAATTTAGAAAATGATCTAAATGCTAATTCAATAAATGGACATATAGGGATAGGTCATACAAGATGGGCAACTCATGGTGAGCCATCAGATGTTAACTCTCATCCACATTCAAATGGTAATGCAACAATTAGTGTTGTACATAATGGAATTATTGAAAACTATATGAGATTAAGAGAATGGTTAACTGGTAAAGGATATGAATTCTTATCAGAAACTGATACAGAAGTTATACCAAACTTAGTTGATTACTATTATAGAGATGGAAGAAATCTTTTTGATGCAGTAGTTAAAGCTACAGCTAAATTAGAAGGAAGCTTTGCCATTGGAGTTATTGCAAACAATGAGCCAGACAGAATAATCGCAGTAAGAAAAGATAGTCCTCTTATAGTTGGATTAGGAGAAAATGAAAGCTTTATAGCTTCAGATATTCCAGCAGTTTTAAATCATACTAGAGATATTTATTTATTAGAAGATAAGGAATTTGTTATCTTAACTAAAGATGGAGTTGAGCTTATAACTGAAGATGGTGAAAAGATTGAAAAGGAAGTTTACCATGTAACTTGGAATGTTGATGCTGCTGAAAAAGGTGGATATGAAGACTTTATGCTTAAAGAAATTCATGAACAACCAAAGGCAGTAAGAGATACTTTAGCAGGAAAGATTGCTTTAGGAAAAGAAATAACTTTAGATAATGTTAAGTTTACTAAAGAAGAATTAGAAAACTTTGATAAAGTTTATATAGTAGCTTGTGGAACAGCTTATCATGCAGGTGTTGTAGGTAAAACTGTTATTGAAAAGTTAGCTAAAATACCAGTAGAAATAGATGTTGCATCTGAATTCAGATATAGAGAACCATTAATAACAGATAGAACTTTAATAATAGTAGTATCTCAATCAGGGGAAACTGCTGATACTTTAGCAGTTCTTAGAGATGGACAAAGACAAGGAGCTAGGGTTTTAGCTATAACTAACGTTGTAGGGTCTTCAGTATCAAGAGAAGCTGATGATGTAATTTACACATTAGCAGGACCAGAAATTGCAGTTGCATCAACTAAGGCTTATGTAACTCAGTTAGCAGCATTCTATATTTTAGGATTATACTTTGGTAGATTAAAAGAAACTATAACTGAAGAATATGCAGAAGAAGTTAAAGCTGAAATGCTAACAATTCCAGAAAAGATTGAAAGATCCTTAGAAATGCAGGAAGAGCTTCAAAGATATGCTGATAAACACTACAATCATAGGGATATCTATTTCTTAGGAAGAGGATTAGACTATGCTGTAGCTATGGAAGGTTCTTTAAAGCTTAAAGAAATATCTTATATCCATTGTGATGCTTATGCTGGTGGAGAATTAAAGCATGGACCAATTGCTTTAATAGATAAAGGAACTGCAGTTATTACACTATTGACTCAAGAGGCTTTAAAGGATAAGATGATATCTAACGTAAGAGAAGTTTCTACAAGAGGTGGAAATATATTTGCAGTTGTTAATGAAGGGGATGAAACATCAAAGGAAGTTGTTGATTCATTAGTTTATATTCCAAAGACTATTGATTTATTAACTCCAATGATAAGTGTTGTACCACTTCAATTAATATCTTACTATGTTGCAAAACAAAAGGGATGTGACGTAGATAAGCCAAGAAACTTAGCTAAGTCAGTTACAGTTGAATAATTTAAATGATAAAAAATAAGCCTCTGTATAAATTATAGAGGCTATTTTTATAAATGCTAGTAAGTAATTATATAGTAACTTTGCCAACAATTAGATTAAAATATAAATTATAAATAAAGTTGTGGAGGAAAGTAACATGAAAAAAAGAAGTAAAATTGTCTTATTGGTTTTAGGGATTATTTTTAGTATTATTTTAGTAACCATCGGGGGAATATATGCCTATGGAAATCATCTATTTAATAAAGTAGAAAAGATTGAAATAGATAAGTCAGATGTTGGAATAAGTGATAAGGTAGAAGAAAAATTATCAGAGTACAATGATAGTATTACCAATATTGCTTTATTTGGTATAGATGCTGAAGATGGAAAGGCAGGTAGATCAGATTCTATAATAATTGCAACAATTGATGAAACTCATAAAAAGTTAAAGCTAACATCAATTATGAGAGATTCTTATGTTGAAATTGAAGGGCATGGAACTGATAAGATTAATCATGCATATGCATTTGGGGGACCACAGTTAGCGATAAAAACCTTAAACAAAAATTTTGACTTAAATATAGATAATTTTGTGGCAGTTAACTTTACAACATTACCAAAAATAATTGACATGTTAGGTGGAGTGACTATTGATATAACTAGCGAGGAAGTAAGTCATATTCCAGGAATTGATGTTGCAGGTACATATACTTTAACTGGTGAGCAAGCGCTTGCATATTCAAGAATAAGATATGCTACTGGGGGAGACTATGTAAGAACAGATAGACAAAGAACTGTTTTAAGTAAAGTTTTTGAAAAAATATTATCTATAAATGTTACACAATATCCAAGTTTATTAAGTGAGATTTTACCTATGGTACAAACAAACTTAGATTATTCTCAAATATTAAACTTTGGAAACGAAGTATTAAAGATGGGTATAACAAGCTTAGAACAAGAAAGATTTCCTAGAGATGAATATTGTGAAGGGAAAATGATAGATAAAATTTATTATTTAACTTTTGATAAGGAAAATACAGTACAGCAATTACACGATTATATATTTGAAGATATAAAAAAATGGTAGTAAATAATTAAGATAATAGGAGTGATAAGAAATATGGCAAGAATGTTTGGAACTGATGGAGTTAGAGGTATTGCTAATACAGAATTAAGTGCAGAATTAGCTTATAAATTAGGTAGAGCAGGAGCTTATGTATTAACAGAAGGAACACATAAGCCAAAGATATTAGTTGCTAAAGATACTAGAATATCAGGAGATATGTTAGAGTCAGCTTTAGTTGCAGGGATACTTTCAGTTGGTGCAGAAGCTATAATTTTAGGAGTAGTACCAACACCAGCAGTGGCTCATTTAACAAGAGAATATAATGCAGATGCAGGAGTTATGATTTCAGCATCTCATAATCCAGTTGAATATAATGGTATTAAGTTTTTTGATGGAAAAGGGTACAAGTTATCAGATGAATTAGAAGATGAAATTCAAAGAACAATTGAAAATGGCTTTGAAGGAGTACCAAGTCCAGTTGGAGAAGGTGTTGGTAGAGTATATAAGGAAGAATCAGCTTTATATGAATATATAGAATATGCAAAAAGTACAATAAAAACAGATTTAAAGGGATTAAAGGTTGCTTTAGATTGTGCAAATGGTGCTGCATATAAGGCTGCAGTTAAGGCATTTAGAGCTTTAGGTGCAAGAGTTTACGTAATTAATGATAATCCAGATGGAAACAACATAAATGAAAATTGTGGTTCAACTCATATGGAAGAATTAATGGATTACGTAGTAAGAAAAAAATGTGATATTGGATTTGCTTTTGATGGTGATGCAGATAGATGTTTAGCTGTTGATGAAAAAGGAAACATGATAAATGGTGATTTCCTATTAACAATATGCGCAAAGGCTTTAAAGGAAGCTGGGCAATTAAAGGATGATACTTTAGTTGTTACAGTAATGAGTAATTTAGGATTAGACATTGCTGCTAAAAGAGAAGGTATTAACTTAGTTAAGACTAAGGTTGGAGATAGATATGTACTTGAAGAAATGCTTAAGAACAATTATATATTAGGTGGAGAACAATCAGGTCACATAATATTCCTTAATCACAATACTACTGGAGATGGCTTAGTTAGTGCACTTCAAGTAGCAGCTATATTAAAAGAAAGTGGAAAGACTTTTAGTGAATTAGCTGGAGTGATGAAGGAGTTACCACAAGTATTAGTTAATGCTAAGGTTCCTAATGAAAAGAAGAATATTTATTTAGAAGATACAGAAATAATTGAAGCTATTAATAATGTTGAAGCTAAATTAAATGGTATTGGTAGAGTTCTTATAAGACCATCAGGAACAGAGCCTTTAGTAAGAGTTATGCTTGAAGGTGAAAATCAAGATGAAATAAATGAAATGGCAAATAGTTTAGTTAACTTAATATTAAGCAAAATTTAATTAATATATATTATATGGGGAAAAGAGAAAACTTCACTTTTCCCTGGTACTGAAATAGGGGGAATAAGATAAAGTATGTATAATTGTGCACTAATATTAGCAGCAGGACAAGGAACAAGAATTAAATCAGATTTACCAAAGGTATTACATAAGGTTTGTGGTAAGGAAATGGTGAACCATGTTATAGATACATTAAGAAAAGCAGAAATTAATGATATTAACCTAATTATAGGGAAGGGTTCAGAGTTAGTTAAGGCTAAAACTGAAGATAGAGAAGTATCATATTCATTACAAGAAGAACAGTTAGGAACAGGACATGCAGTAAAATGTGCTATAGATTTCTTAAAGGATAAAGAAGGAACTGTAGCAGTATTATGTGGTGATGCACCATTAATAACTGAAGAAACTATTAAAAGATTATTTGAGGTACATTCTTTAAGTAGCAATAAGGCAACTCTTTTAAGTTCAATATTAGATGATGCTAGTGGATATGGAAGAATCATTAGAAATGGTGATGAAGTATTAAAAATAGTTGAACATAAGGATTGTAATGAAGAGGAATTAAAAGTTAGAGAGATGAATGCTGGAGTTTATTGTTTTGATATAGTTTCTTTATTAGAAGCATTAGAAAAGTTATCAAACAATAATTCACAAGGTGAATATTATTTAACTGATGTTATTGGAATATTAAAAGAGCAAGATGAAAAGGTTGGTGCTGTTGTAACTAACTTTGAAGAAACTATTGGTGTTAACTCAAGAGGGCAACTTGCACAAGTTGAACATGAATTAAGAAAAAGAATTAATTCAATTCACTTAGAAAATGGAGTTACATTAATAGATCCATCAAATACTTACATTGGAGCTGAGGTTATTATTGGAAAAGATACAATAATATATCCTGGTAACGTTATTGAAGGTAATACTGTAATTGGATCAGGATGTTTATTATATCCTAATTCAAGAATAAGCAATTCTTCTATTGCAGAAAATGTTGAAATTCAAAGTTCTGTTATTTTAGATAGTGTTATTGGTAGTGATACTACAGTTGGTCCTTTTGCATATATACGCCCACAATCAATTATAGGGAATCACGTAAGAGTTGGGGATTTCGTTGAAATTAAGAAATCAACTATTGGTGATAATACTAAGGTTTCTCATTTAACATATATAGGAGACGCTGAAGTGGGAGAAAGTTGTAATTTTGGATGTGGAACTGTTACTGTAAATTATGATGGTAAGAACAAGAATAAGACTATTATAGGAAACAACAGTTTTATTGGATGTAATACAAACTTAATATCTCCAGTAACTGTAGAAGACAATACTTATATTGCTGCTGGTTCTACTATTACTAATGATGTGAAAAGTGGGGAACTTGCAGTAGCTAGAGCGAAGCAAAGAAATATTTCAGGATGGGTTGAAAGAAGAGGATAAGATATATGGTAATAAAGTAGGGAAGGAATTTTTAATTTCTTTCCCTGTTATGAGTAAATTTATGGGGGCTTAATATGGAGAAGTTTAATAATAGAAAATTTAAATTAAAAGTGGTATTTTTAGGTGTATCTATAACTATTATTACTGCATTAATAGTACATGCTTTTATTACTTCAATTAATAGGTAGCTTTTAAGGGTTAACTATATAGAGTGTTTAATAATATGATATATGGTTATAAATTTAAAAGATATATTTTATTGGAGGTTAATTGATGTTTATTATAACTCAAAAAGAGTTTCTGGCTGTTGGTATAGTGCTTTGTTTGTATTGGAAATTAGATTTATTAATATATGTTGCTTCAGGTGAGAAATTACTTAATAAATCTAAGGTAAGAAATGAATTTATAAAGTTGATTTTTTTTATGTATATTGTTGGAGTTATATCTAAAGTCTATTTTCCTTTGACAGTTGCATGGGGAGAGTATATTAATTTTAAAAATCCAGTAATAAGACTTAATCCTATTAGTAGCATTTTAATAATTTATAATGATGGTGGAATGAAAAGTGTTATCTATAATTTAGGTGGGAACTTACTTTTACTTATGCCAATGGGATTTTTTATAGGTTATTATTTTAGGAATATATTCAATAATATGAAGAGAATATTAATAGCAATATTTTTAGTTTCTTTATTTATTGAAAGTACTCAAGTAGTATTATCTTTAATTTTACCAAATGTATATAGATTTTTTGAGATAAATGATTTAATATGTAATACTGTTGGTGGATGCTTAGGATATTATTTATTTAAAATTAGAAATAGGGTTGAATTTTTCAGTGATAACTTTGTGTAAGATTATAAAGTTATCACTGATTTTTTATTAACTCTACCTAGAACAGTTTTAATAGTTTTGTTAAAGGTAAATAAAAATTGCCACAATTAATGAAGAAAATTGGTATAGTTTAACACTAAGAAAACGAATACAATTAATATTGTAAGGTAGCTGAGGAGGTAAAGAATTGATAATTCTTAATAAGAGACAAATAGAAATAACTAATTTTCTAGAAAATAAGTTAGAATGGATAACTATAGAAAATATAGCTAAAACATTTGATGTAAGCGAAAGAACAATACGAAATGATTTAGATTCTATAGGAGCATTTTTACAAGAAAATAATATTGAATTAGAAAGAAAACCTAGGCTAGGAGTAAAGATTAATTTAAAAAGAAATCAAAGTATTAATCATATACTAAAAGGTTGCACTAATAAGTTATATACAGCTGATGATAGGGTTATTATGATAGCAATAATACTATTAGTAAGAAATAGCACAACTATTGAAAAACTATCAGAGTATATTCAAGTAAGCAAAAACACATTAGTAAATGATTTGAAAGTATCAGAAGAAATATTAAATAAATTAAATATTGAAGTTAGTAAGAAAGCTTATTATGGAATTACTATAAAGGAAAATAACTATGAAAAGCTAGCAAATGCTTTCTCAATATTATTTAATAAGCTTGAAGATAGATATGGATATGAAATATACAAAATTTTATATGAAAATAGCAACTTAAATAAAAATATTATACGTAATATTATAGAAGCTATTGAAGAAAACAAGGGTATCCAATATACAGAAGAAGCTTATGAAGAATTAGAAAGAATTTTATTATTGACTATATGTAAAAGTATAAATTCTAGTAATGAGATTAATGATTCTAAAGATGATTTATTAACTGAAGAAAGTATTTTCTTAAAAGAATCTATAGAAAAGTTTTCATTAGTAAGAGTTTCTGATGAAAAAATACTATATTTAATAAAGTTATTTAGGGGATCTAAAAGAGCTAAATATATAATTGAAAATCAAGAAGAAGTAGATAGTGTTGTTAAAGAAATAGTAGATGAACTTTGTGAAATACTTAATATTAAGGTTGAGGATGATAATGAATTTTTAATGCAAATGGCAATGCATTTAAATGTAGCAATATATAGGTTAAAAAATAACTTGATAATAAACAATCCTATGTTAGAAGAAATCAAGTATAAAATGTCATTCATATATGATGTAACTGAACAGGTTTTAAACAATAAAAAGGATGTTGTTGGAATAGAGTTTCCGGAAGCAGAGATAGCATATATGGCAATGTATTTTGAAACCTTGTTTGAGAAGTATGTTAAAGGCAATCTAAATTCTAAAGTTTTAATTGTATGTAATGGTGGATTAGCAACCTCAAGCTTATTAAAGTCTAGAATAAATTTAATGATACCAGAAATAGCAATTGAAGGTATATGTAGATTGAAAGATGTTAATGATTATTTAGTCAATAGTAATATTGATTTTATAGTAACGACAGTGCCCTTACAGCTAAATGAATATAAAGTTATAAAGGTAAATCCATTATTAGAAATTGAAGATTTAGAAAGAATTAAAGCTGAAATTTATAATAAGTGGTATGAAAAGAACTGTAAGTATTTAGTTAAAAAAGTTAAAAGTGAAAATATAACTGATATAGCAGGAATAATACCAGAAAAGTATGCTCAATTTAATTTAGCTATAGAAGATTGGAGAGAAGCCATAAAAGTAGCATCACAACCTTTATTAGATTCTAAAAAAATAAAACAAGCTTATATTTCAGATATGATAAGAGTTGTTGAAACATTAGGAAATTACATGGTTTTTATCCCGGAAATTGCATTTGTACATGCTCCACCAGAAAATGTTGTAGATAATGGAGTTAGTTTATTAACATTAAAAGAGCCATTAGAGTTTGGTGTTAAAAATAAGGTATTTATAAAGGCTATAGTAGTTTTAGCTAATAAAGAGGAAAGTAAAAGTTTAGTTTCATTAGTGAATATATTAATGAAGAATGATAACATAGATAAGTTTAAATTTGCAACAGAATATGAAGAAATAAAAAAAATAGTATAAGAAGTAGGGAGAGGAAAATGTTTGTAAAAATAATAGATGAGGTTAAGGATTATACTGAAGCCATAAGGATATCTTGTGATATTTTAGAAAGTGAAGGAGTTATAGAAAAAAGATATTATGACTCGATAATAAAAAAAATAGATGAATTTGGTCCTTATTTTTGTATAGCTGATGGTGTTTGCATGCCTCATGCTAGACCAGAAGATGGTGCTATAAAAGAAGGATTATGTATAGTAAAACTAAATAAACCAGTAGATTTTTTGGGAAAAGAAATAAATGTGTTTTTTACACTTTCTGCAAGAGATAGTGATTCACACTTAGGAATGTTAAGAAAAATTGCAGAGGTTTGTATGGATAAAAATAAATTTAATAAAATAATTAAAATAAATGATGAAAAGGAATTAATGGAGGTATTTTAAAATGAAAAAGATAATGGCAGTATGTGGTTCAGGATTAGGTTCAAGCTTTATGGTGGAAATGAATATAACAGATGTGTTAAATGAATTAGGTGTATCAGGAGAATATGAGGCAAGTCATACTTCTTTAGCAGATGTAACAGCATCAGATGCAGATATTTTTGTTACTGGGGCAGATTTAGCAGATAGTGCAAGTCATTTACCAGAACTTATAGTTTTAGATTCATTATTAGATAGAGATGAGTTAAAGAGTAAGATAAAACAAAAGTTAGGATTATAAAAATACATTAATATTAGTAAGAGTAATTAAAAGTATAGGAGGAATTGGTAATGACAGGATTTTTAAAAGTATTGGTTGATCTTGTATCACAACCATCAATTTTAGTTGGAATAATAGTTTTAGTTGGATTATTACTTCAGAAAAAAGATTTGGATGTAATTATTAAATCTACATTAAAGGCAATGGTTGGTTTTTTAGTTATTAGTGCAGCGGCAAATGTTATAACAAGTTCATTAACACCATTTGGAACTATGTTTTCACATGCATTCAATATATCAGGGGTTATTCCAAATAATGAAGCAGTTGTTGCTTTAGCAATTGATGAATTTGGAACAGCAACAGCCCTAATTATGGCATTTGGAATGATAGCAAATATTATAATTGCTAGATTTACAAAGTTTAAGTATATTTTCTTAACAGGGCATCATACATTATATATAGCTTGTATGATAGCAGTTATTCTAGCATCATCAGGAATGACAGGTGTACAATTAATATTTACAGGATCAATTGCTTTAGGGTTAGTAATGGTATTATCACCAGCAATATTACAACCTTTCATGAAGAAGATAACAAAAAATGATTCTGTTGCATTAGGGCATTTTTCAGGCGTAGGATATGCTTTATCAGCATTAATTGGAAAGTTAGTAGGTAAAAACTCAAAATCAACTGAAGAGATGAAGGTGCCAAAATCATTAAGCTTTTTAAGAGATTCAGTTGTATCTATTTCACTTACTATGGTTGTTTTATACTTAGTAGTTGCAATTGTAGCAGGGCCAACATTTGTTGAAACTGAATTATCAGGTGGAGATAATTATCTAGTATATTCTTTAATTCAAGCATTAACATTCTCTGCAGGGTTTATATTAATCCAAAATGGAGTTAGATTAGTACTTAATGAAATAGTTCCAGCATTTAAAGGTATTTCAAATAAATTAGTTCCAAACTCAAAGCCAGCATTAGATTGCCCAATAGTATTCCCATATGCTCAAAATGCAGTATTAATTGGATTTATATTCTCATTCTTAGGCGGAATAATTTCTATGGTAGCTTTAGGTGCATTAGGATTAGTTGTAATAATAGCAGGGGTTGTGCCACACTTCTTCTGTGGAGCTACATCAGCGGTATTTGGAAATTCTACAGGTGGTAGAAGAGGTGCTATATTAGGATCTTTTGTAAATGGAATATTAATATCATTCCTACCAGTAGCTTTATTACCTGTACTTGGTAATTTAGGTATTGCAAATTCAACATTTTCAGATGCAGATTTCGCTGTGTCAGGAATATTCTTAGGAAAAGTTCAAGAATATATTGGTGGTACAGGTCTAACTATAACATTAGTTGCTATAGTAGCTGTGCTAATAGCAATTAGTTTAGTAAGTAAGAATAAAGAAGTTGTAGTTAAAAATACAGAGACAGTTTAAATATTATGAAAATTAAAAGTTGAGGAATTTATTAATTCCTCAATTTTTATACAAAAATATAAATAGAAAAGGGGAAATGCATTAATGAATAAAGAAAAATTGATGGAAATATCAAAGAAATTAAGAAAAGATATAATAGAAACAATAAATAAAGCTGGTTCAGGACATCCAGGTGGTTCTCTTTCTATTATAGATATAATTTCATATTTATATTTTGAAAAAATGAATGTAGATGTATCAAATCCAAAGGATGAAGAGAGAGATAGATTTATATTAAGTAAAGGGCATGCAGCACCAGCTTTATATGTTACTCTTGCTGAAAAAGGTTTTTTTGATAAAGAAGAATTAAATCATTTAAGGGAAATTGGATCTATTCTTCAGGGACATCCTGATGCAAAGAAGTGTCCAGGTGTAGATATTTGTACAGGGTCTTTAGGGCAAGGCTTTTCAAATGGATGTGGTATTGCTTTAGGAAATAAACTTAATAATTATAATTCTATGACTTATGTTGTACTGGGTGATGGAGAAATTCAAGAAGGAATAGTTTGGGAGACTATGATGGCAGCGGCAAAGTATAAGCTTGATAATTTAGTTGCTATAATTGATAAAAATAATATTCAGTTAGATGGAAGAGTTTCAGAGATAATGCCTTTAGATAATTTAGAGAGTAGAGTTACTGATTTTGGTTGGCATGTAGTTAAGTGTGATGGTCATGATTTTGATGATATAAATAGAGCTTTTAATGAAATAGAAAAAGTGAAAGGTAAGCCTAAATGCATAATTGCAAATACAGTTAAGGGAAAAGGTGTTTCATTTATGGAAGATAATGTTGCTTGGCATGGTGTTGCACCAAACAAGGAACAAACTGAGATGGCGGTAGCAGAAATAATAGGATAGGAGGAAATAGTAATGAAGAGAGCAACAAGAGATTCTTATGGACATACTCTATTGGAGTTAGGAAAGGAAAATAAAAATATAGTAGCTTTAGAGGCAGACTTATCAAAGGCTACTAAGTCAGAAGTTTTTTCAAAGGAATTTCCAGATAGGTTCTTTAATATAGGAATTGCAGAACAAAATATGATTGGAATGGCAGCAGGTCTATCAACTACAGGAAAGATACCATTTGCTTCAACATTTGCAGTTTTTGCTGCTGGTAGAGCATTTGAAATAATAAGAAATTCTGTTTGTTATCCAAAAGCTAATGTAAAAATAGCAGCTACTCATGCTGGAATAACAGTAGGTCCAGATGGAGGTTCTCATCAGGCTATAGAAGATATTGCTTTAATGTGTTCACTTCCTAATATGATAGTATTATCACCAGCTGATGATATTGAAGCATGTAAATGTATTAGAGCAGCAGCAGCTATTAATTCTCCTGTTTATATAAGATTAGGAAGAATACCGTTAGATGATATATATGATAATAATTATGATTTTAAAATAGGAAAAGGTAGTGAATTAGTTTCAGGTGATGATATAACTATTATATCAACAGGGATTATGGTTCATAAAGCTATAAAGGCAGCGGAAGAATTAAAATCTGAAGGTATTGATGTTAGAGTTATTAATATATCTACAATTAAGCCTATAGATGAAGAAATTATAATTAAGGCTGCAAAAGAAACTAAGGGAATAGTAACTGTAGAAGAACACTCTATTATTGGAGGGCTTGGAGATAGAGTTTCATCTGTAGTTTGTAGTAATTACCCTGTATTAGTTAAAAAAATTGGGGTTAATGATGTATTTGGTGAATCTGGTAATCCAGATTTACTATTAGAAAAGCATGGTTTAAGTGTGAAAAATATTAAAAATACAGTAAAAGGGATATTAGATAAAAAATAGAAAATTATTTAATTAATTTTTAATATGTAGTAAAACTAATAATTAAAATAAGATTAATGGAGGAGATATTATGAAAATATTTATTGATACAGCAAATGTAGATGAAATTAGAGAAGCTGCAACATGGGGAGTTTTAGATGGAGTTACAACAAATCCATCATTAATTGCAAAGGAAGGAAGAGATTTAACAGAGGTAATTAATGAAATATGCTCAATTGTTAATGGTCCTATTAGTGCTGAGGTTATTAGTTTAGAACATGAAAAGATGGTTGAAGAGGCTTTAGAATTAGTAAAAATTCATGAGAATATTGTTATTAAGATACCTATGTGTATTGAAGGATTAAAGGCTGTTAGCATTTTAAGTTCAAAGGGAATTAAAACTAACGTTACTTTAATATTCTCATCTCAACAGGCTTTAATGGCAGCAAAGGCTGGAGCTACTTATGTTAGTCCTTTTGTTGGAAGATTAGATGATATCGGAATTGACGGAACTGAATTAATAACTGAAATTGCTAATATTTTTAAGGTTCAAGGTATTAAAACTGAAATTATTTCTGCAAGTGTTAGAAATCCAATACATGCATCTAAGTGTGCAGCTGCCCAAGCCGATATTGCAACAATTCCATTTAATGTATTAAAACAAATGTGTTTACATCCGTTAACTGATGCTGGAATTGAAAAGTTTTTAAAAGATGCGAAAATTAATTAATATAACATCAGATAAAAATGCGACTTTAATTATGTTAGATAAAGTCTTGAATTATTAATAAAATTATCAGTGATAAGCTTCTTTAAAATGTAAGCTTATCACTGTTTTTTTTATTAAAGAAAAGTTTAAATATAAAATTTAATAATGTTCTACAAAATATTACAAAAAAACATATTTTTATATGATAAAATTTATCTACATAAAGAAATGGGGGTGTTGTATGAATATTGTTAGAGGTAAGTGTTCCTTAAAAGATAAAAAATTAGTAATATCTATTATTTTATGTTTGATTATATTATCAGTAATAATTATTATGAATGTAATTTTAAAAAATATATATAAAATGGAATATTTAAATTCAACATTGGGATTTATAAAATCATTTAATATAATAATCTCCATGTTAGGTGTATTTAGTTGTTTAATATCATACCAAAGAACAAAAGATGATAATATTTTTATTATTTCATTAATGTATATTGGTTTATCAGTTGGTATATTATTTAGTCATATAGATTATCTTCCCTTTTATTATAATGAATTAGATATTTCTATATATATAATTGTATCTGCATCATTACTTAGAATATCATTTTTAATTATTTCATTAACAAAAGAAAATAAATTTAGAAATATAATACTTAAAAATAAAGTTGCTTTTATTTTTATAGTAATAGCTTTTACTATAATTTTTGGCGTTATTGAAAAGTCATTTACTATAAATAGTTATATTAATAATTATAAAGTTAATTATACTAGATTAATAGCATATAACGTTTTTTTAATATTAGTTTACTCAACATCTTCAATTCTTTTACTTATTAGAGCATTTAAAGAAAAAAAATATATATTTTATGTTTTTAGTGCTAGTATATTAATTCTTGCATTAAAAGCAGTTTATACAATATATATGGCTAATAAATTAAGCTTTTATACAAATTTAGTTTCAGTATCATTAACCTATATATGCTTTTTCATAATTATAATAGGTACATTGATTGAAAGTTTTATAAGTGTATCTGTGGCTAATAGGTTAAATGAAAAATTACAGATGTTTTATACGTTAGCAGAAAAAAATAATAATAATTTTATAAATATTTTAGAGGAAAATGGAAATCTTATATATGCAAATGAAAAAACAAGGGAGTATTATTGTTGTGAAGATTCTATTGATAAGCTCAACTCAATTTTAAATGATAATAAGCTTAATGTTATTAATATAGAAGAGATCAAAAAGGAAATTGAGGAAAACGATTCATGGAGAGGATTATTAAGAAATCAAAAGAGTCAAAAGACATTTGATTGTAATATTCAAAAAATTACATGTAACAATAATAAAAAATATTTAGCAATTAATTATATGGAAATAACTCAGATATTAGATAAAGAGTCAGAAGTTAAAAAGCTTAAAGAATACGATAAAGAAAAAAGTGAGTTTATGGCAAATATTTCTCATGAATTAAAAACACCGTTGAATTTATTTTCTTCTTCAGTCCAGTTAATGGATACACTTATTAAAAATGAAGATACTGATTTTAGAAAAGTATATGAAAAGTATAATAAAACATTACATTTAAGTTGTGCAAGAATGACAAGATTAATAGACAATATTATGGATTTATCTAAATTTGATTTAGGAATGATAAATTTAACCTTCAATAATTATGATATAGTAAATGTTGTTGAAGAAGTTGTTCTATCAGTAGTAGAGTATGCAAAATTAAAAGATATAGAGCTACAGTTTGATACAAATGTAGAAGAATGGATTATAAAATGTGATGCTAATATGATTGAAAGGTTAATGCTTAATTTATTATCTAATGCTATTAAGTTTTCAGGTAAAGGCTCTCATATATATGTAGATTTAGTTATTAATGATGAGGTAACTGAAATAATTGTTAAGGATCAGGGAATTGGTATATCAAAGGAAAATCAAAAGGCTATTTTTGAAAAGTTTGTTCAAGTAGACAAGTCATTCACTAGAAAAAATGAGGGAAGTGGAATAGGATTAAGTATTGTGCAATATATAGTAGAGCTTCATAAAGGAAAAATTGAGATTGAAAGTGAACTAAATAAGGGTACAACCTTTAAAGTATTTTTACCTAATACGGTGGAAAAGAGTGATAGTAATGATGAAGTTAAGCATTATTTAGATTCTTATAAAGTTAAGTTAGAGCTTTCAGATATATATGAAGTTTTAATGTAAAAAGATTTTTATTTACTCTTATATAAGAAATTGAACAAATAGTAAATTGGAGTGGCAGGCTTATGTTAAATCATAAGTTTGTCACTATTTTTTTTATGCAAAAAATAATTATAAAAATTTAAATAAATTTTGTAAAAACTATTTCATTTCGTATATGTACTAATTGTAAGACAAAAAATAAAAAATAAATGAAATGGAGGAATTTATTATGGCAAATAAAGCTCTTGAAAGTACAGTATTATCAATTGAGGTGCAATCAGCAATTGACAAGGATGGGAATCCAACCTTTACAAAAAAGAAGATAGGTAATTTAGTACCAAATGCAGATCTTGTAAAAGTTCAAGCAGTATCTGAATTAGTAGCAAATTTACTTGAATCAAATACTAGATCATTCTATGTAACTGAATTATCTCAAATCCAAGAGTAACAAGAAAAATCCTTTTTTTAAGAGGAAGCAGTAAATTAGATGGATCAAATTTAAATTTTATTTAAGGGGGAAATGAATATGGAATATACATTAACAATGACTTTTTTAACTGAAACAGGGGAGAAATCTAATATCTCAATTTCTGATGTTAAGGCAGGTATAACAAATGATGAGGTGCAAGCTTTAATGGATAGTTTAATTGCAAATAACATTTTTGAAAATAAAAAGGGAGCATTAGCTTCTAAATATTCAGCTCAAGTAACACAAAGAGAAGTTACTAAATTTAATATATAATATCTTAGGTTTATGAGAAAGGAGAGTAATAAGAAGTGTAAAAATAAATCTTAGTACTCTCTTTAATTTTGTATAAACTTACAAAAGTATAAAATTGTAAAGTAATCTTAAGAATTAAAAATATATATTAAGAGTTTCGTAAAATTTATAGTGTAAAATATTACCATGGTATAAATGAGAGTAACAGCTTAAAAGGTAATGGAGGTATTTATGAATAATAAGAACATATCAATAGAATTAAATGAAAAGTATATTAAGGACTTAACTATACTTAAATTAAAAAGAAATTATGGGTTTATTGAAAGAAAAGAATTTAGAAATGAATTAATTAATTTAGGTATAAATCATGGCATTTCAGATTATGCAGAAATGTTAACATTTATAACTTTTAACGTAATAGTAGGAAGAATAGAAGAAATTCAATCTGATGATAAAGCAAAAATATTATTTAATGAAATTGTAGAGATTCCTTATGAAGAAGATTTTATATCAAAATATTGTGATGTAGTGTTATTAGGAAAAGATATTATAGAAGTAATTACAATAATACCATCAGAAAGCAATGCTATAAGGTTATATGATAATGAAGAAATTAAGCTTTTAGGAGTAGGAGTCTTAGATAAATATCTATCTAGAATAGAATGCGATAAAATAAGGCTTATAACTATACAACCTAATCTAGACTTATGCTCTATATATGAAATGACTGTAGAGAAACTATTACATGAATATGATTTTTCACTTTCAAAGTACTCAGAGGCCTAAAGTTTTGTGAGTCAAGCTTTATACGTAAGTATAGAGTTTGGCTCTTTTTTAATTTATTAATAGTGATTTATAAATTATAAATTTATATTTTTTGTTAAAAAATTTAATATAAATATCAAAAAATGCAAAATTTTGCTATAATATGTTTTGGGATATTTAGGAGGAATTATAGTGAAAAAGATAATATTAGCTACGATATTTATTATGATGATTGCTTTTGGAGATAATGTCTATGCATATCAAGATAAAACGTCTAGCGTTAACTTCAAAAGAATAGAAATATCAGATGGTTTATCACAGGGGACAATACAGGATATAATGCAGGATTCAGATGGGTATATTTGGTTTGCTACAGAAGATGGTCTAAATAAATATGATGGAATTGATTTTGAATTTTATAGGTATAGTGAAGAATCTAGCAAAGGTTTGGCATCAAACTGGATAATGGATATAACTGAAGATAATTCAGGGTATATATGGGTTTCAACAACAAATGGAGTAAATACTATAGAAACGTCAACAGGTGTTATTAACACGTATACAGAAAAAGAAGGCTTATCAGATAATAGTATTACACAGATTTTTATTGATTCAAAAAATAGAGTGATAATTTGTACGGAAGATGGAATAAATCTTTATAATAAAAAAGAAAATAAATTTGAAAGAATACTTTATGATAAAGATAGTAAGATACTTACTAGTCAAAATATAGTAGGCATACAAGAAGATTCTAATGGGGTATATTGGATTGCTACAGATAAAGGATTAAATAGTTATAATACGGTTACAGGAAAAGTTGATAAATATTTAGCTGATGGAAGTTATAATAGTATTTCGGATAATAGTATAAATAGTATATTTTTAGACGATGAAGATGTTTTATGGATATCTACTAGATATGGCGGATTAAATAAACTTAATATAAAAACAGGAAAAATAGATGTTTTTAAAAATGATGAAAACAATAACAATAGTATTCCTAGTAATTATGTAAATTGTGTAATGAAAGATAATAGTGGGAGGATATGGGTAGGAACTAAAGGTGGATTATCTTTATTTGATGATGTAACTGATACTTTTAAAACATATAAAAATAAAATGTATGATTCTATAAGTCTTATTGATAATGATGTAATTAGTTTATATCAAGATAGAGGTAATATTATATGGATAGGTACTAGTAAGGGTGTAAGTTATTTTAATCCTGATGGAATATTTAATCTTTATAAAAATGATCCCTTTGATAGAAATACAATAAGTGGGGATATGATATTTGGAATTTATGAAGATGACAATGGTTTTTTATGGGTTGGAACAACTGATAATGGAGTAAATGTTATTGATAGAGAAAATAATAAGGTTTATAGATTAGATGAAATAGAAGAAGCTAAAAAGATATTTAGTAGTAATAGAATTTCAGATATAAATGGAATAGGAGAAGTAATATGGATAGCTACATTGGAGGAGCTTATTTATATTAATTTAAGTACAAAAGAGATAAAAAAGTTTTTTGAAAATGAAGGTAAGGAACTGTTAAACATATATATAGATAAAGATGGATTAGTCTGGATTGCAGAGAGTAGTGGATTATATTCTATAGATAGTGAATTTAATATAAAAAGTTATGATGAAGAGTTCTTTAAAAATAATATAAAAGATAAATATGTTTCTACAGTATTTCAAGATAGTAAAGGCATTATGTGGATCGGCTTAGGCGTAAATGGTGGATTACTTAAGTATAATAGAGAAACTGGAATAATAAAGCAATATAAAAATATTGAAGATGATAAAAATAGTTTAAGTTACAATTCTGTTAAGGATATAAATGAAGATTCAAAGGGGAATATATGGATTGCTACTAATTATGGATTAAATAAATATAATGAGGATGAAGATAATTTTACTAGGTATACAGAGAGTGATGGATTATCAAATAACTTTGTTTATAAAATATTGATAGATGATGATGATAATCTATGGTTAAGTACAAATCATGGTATATCAAGGTATGATATAGAAAAAGATAAGTTTGTGAATTTGGGTATTACTAATGGGTTGCAGGGTAATGAATTTAATAAAAATGCAGGATTTAAAAGTAAAAGTGGTGAAATGTTTTTTGGGGGAATTAGTGGACTAAATAGTTTTTTCCCAGATAAGTTTAAAGAAAGTAAAACTCCAGCAGAAATAGTAATTGATAAGATTTCTATAAACGGTAATTATATTAATGAATATGAAAATGTTAACTTGAAGTACAATGATAACCATTTAAGAATAGAGTATTTTCTTCCTGATTATAGTAACTCAAAGAAGGTGATGTACTCATATAAACTAGAAGGTGTTGATAAAGATTGGATCTTAGCTAAAAACTCAAGAGTTATAACTTATAATAATCTTGAAGCTGGGAGTTATAAATTATTAATAAAGGCTAAAAATTCTTTTGGAGTAACTTCTGATATAAAGGAAATAAATATTCACAAGGATTTACCACCATGGAAGACTCCTTATGCTTATTTTATCTATGTTACAAGTATTATTATTATTATTTATCTAATATGGAATAGAGTTAAGCTATTAGATAAGATGGTTAAAATAAGGACTATAGAATTAAATAAGCAAATGGAAGAAAATGATATTCTTTATAGAAAAACTCTTGAAAATGAAATTAATAAAAATAATTATTTTGTTAATTTATCTCATGAATTAAGAACCCCTTTGAATTTAATTTTATCAACTCAGCAGCTGATAAGTAATTTAAATAAGGGTGAAGACAATATACCTAAGGAAAAGATAAATTATTATATGGAAGTATTAAAGAATAATTCTAAAAGACTATTAAATCTTATTAATAATATTATTGATACATCTAAAATTGAATCTGGTCATTATAAAATGAATATAGAGGAGCATGATATAGTTTATCATATTGAATCTACTGTTTTTGATATGAAGGATTTTATAGAAAGTAAGGGTATAGAATTTATTGTTGATCCTAAAGTAGAGGAATTGATTGTTAAATGTGATATTAACGATATTGAAAAATGTATAATTAATATTATAGGAAATGCAGTTAAGTTTACTGATGAAGGTGGAAAAATTGAAGTTCTAATTGATGAAGTTGATGATAATGTTGAAATAAGAATAAAAGATACTGGAATTGGAATAGCTGAACAGGATTTAGAGGGAATTTTCAATAGATTTGGACAGGCTTATAATAAGAAAAGTGAAGAGTTTGGTGGAAGTGGTATTGGATTAACTTTGACTAAACAATTAATAGAGTTACATCATGGTAAGTTATTAGTGGAAAGTAAAGTTGGAGTTGGAAGTACTTTTATAATAATATTACCAAAAGGGTGATGTATGTATGTTCATGGGGTGCCTTTAGGATGATACATGGGAAAAATAATAAGTTCAGTAAGTTATTAAAAATTATATTAATTATAAAAATATAATATTAAAGTGAAAAACAAGTTAAAATATGATATTATTACTATAAAATTGTTAGTTTGGATAAAATGACATTGATGAGGTGTAATAATGACTAAAAGAAATAAGATAACTATTTGGATTTTAAGTATAATTTTATTAATTACTTTAGGAGCTGTAGGCGGAGCCTATATTTATGGTAATCACTTATTTAATAAGGTTGAAAAGGTAGAAATAGATAAAGAGGATGTAGGAATTACGGAAGAAGTAGAAGAAAAGCTTTCACAATATGATAATAGCATAATTAATATTGCATTATTTGGTGTTGATGCAGTAGATGGTGGTGTTGGTAGATCAGACTCTATAATGATAGCTACAATAGATACAGTTCACAAAAAGTTAAAGCTAACATCAATAATGAGAGATTCTTATGTTGCTATTGAAGGACATGGAAATGATAAGCTTAATCATGCATATGCATTTGGAGGTCCACAATTAGCAATAAAAACAATAAATGAAAACTTTGATTTAAATATAGAGGATTTTGCTTCAGTTAATTTTGAAACATTACCTAAAATAATAGATGAAATTGGAGGAATAGAATTAGATATAGATTCTGAAGAATTAGAGTATGTAAATGGGTATATAGCTCATATTAATAGTATTAATGGAACTAGTGAGCCAGCGATAGAAAAAACAGGACTTCAGCATGTAAGTGGTACACAAGCTTTAGCTTATTGCAGAATAAGATATACTTCAGGTGGAGATTATAAAAGAACAGAAAGACATAGAGAAGTATTAACAGAAATACTTAAAAAGATAGAGAATGTATCAGTAGCATCGTATCCTTCACTATTATCTAAAATTTTACCTATGGTTAATACAAGTTTAGATTACTCTGAAATACTAAACTTAGGAACTGAAGTGTTAAAGTTAGGTGATTCAAATATGGAATTAGAAAGATTTCCGTTAGATGATTACTGTGAAGGTGAAATGATTGATGGAATATATTATTTAACATTTGATAAGGAAGTAACTATTGAGCAGTTACATAATTATATTTTTGAAGATAAAATTACATGGTAATTAAAAAGAATTAATATAAAATATTAAATTTTTAAAGCTAAACTTTATGTAAATATGTAAAGTTTAGCTTTGTTTTTTTATTAAAATAAAGTTTAGATATTAATTCATAAAAAATATATATGGACAGATATAAGAATATTAATATTTGTACAATAATGAAAAACAAGTTTTAATATTTGTTTGTAAATTAATACAAAGATAATAAAAAATTAATAAACTATAAGTAAAATATTGACATAAATGTAAATAATAAATATAATTAAAAAGATTGTGATTTTAAATTATCAAGATTTAAAATGAAATATTGATAAAGAGATAATTTTGGGGGTGTAAAATAAATCAATTTATCAAAAGGTGATAGGCATACAACAATAAAATAAAAAATAGGGGGATAAATATGCTAAGACGAAAATTTAGGGGGAAAATAGCAAGTGGTATTCTTGCAATGACATTATTTATGTCATTCTTAACACCACAAACTGTTAATGCTTATTCTAATAATGATAGAGTAAGTTCAGTAAAGGAGCTGGCTGAAAAATATAAGTCAGATATTGAAAATTCAGTATTAGAATTAAAGACAAATCCTATAAGAGAAGGAGTAGATACAACTACAGAAGAGTATCAATCTATAATAGTTGAATTTAACTCACTTCCACTTATAATGCAAGAAGCATTAAATAGTGGGGCAAAGAGTAAGAAAGCAAGTGAAGAAATTGAAAGTGAACATAAAACATTTGAAAAATTCTTAGCTTCAAAATCAAAAGAGAAAAGTGAAACTTACACTATTAATTACTCTTATTACAATACTTATAATGGTGTTTCTATGAGCGTAAAAGGAACAGATATTGAATCTTTATTAGAGAGTGGTGTTGTTAAAGCTATTTGGAAGGATGAAGAAGTTAAGGCAAATCCAGTTTCAACTGAAGTTGTAACTTATTCAGTTAATGAAAATGATTTAGAATCTCGTATGATAACTAGTACGCCGTTAGTAGGAGTAGACAAGCTTAGAGATGAAGGAATTACTGGATCAGGAATTAAGGTTGGTGTTCTTGATACTGGTATTGACTATAATCATCCAGATTTAAAAGATAACTATAAGGGTGGATATGACTTTATAGATAATGATAATGATCCAATGGAAACTACCTATGAAGAATGGCTAGCTAGTGGCGAAGAAGAATATATTTATACTAGCTCTTATTATACTTATCATGGTACTCACGTAGCAGGAACAATTGGAGCTACTGGTGCGAATACAGAAAGTGAGTTTGCTGTTACTGGATTAGCACCAGATGTAGATTTATATGCTTATAGAGTTTTAGGACCATATGGAAGTGGTGCAACAGCTGGAATATTAGCAGCTATTGAACAATCTATTAAAGATGAAATGGATGTTATTAATTTATCATTAGGAATAACTACAACTGATGCATTATATCCTACTTCTGTTGCTTGTAATAATGCTACTTTAGCAGGAGTGGTTACAGTAGTTGCAAATGGTAATGCAGGTCCAGAATTATCAACATTAGGATCTCCAGGAACATCACCTTTATCAATTTCCGTTGGTGCAAGTAGTACTGATATATCAGTTGATACATTTGATGTAAATTTATCAAATGGGGATGTAGTAAATGGTAGATTGTTTGGAAGAAGCTTTGAATCATTAGATGGTTTTGTAGCTGGGGAGTATGAAGTTGTATATGGTGGATTAGGAAACGACTATGAGCTTGAAGAAGCTAATGTTGAAGGAAAAGTCGTTCTTATAGATAGAGGAGAAATTACATTAATAGATAAGCACACTAATGCATTTAAAGCTGGTGCTGCTGGTGTATTATTTGCTAATAATGTTGAAAATGAAGAAATCAACCTTTACCTTGGTGAAGCTAGTGATAGAACTCCATCTATTGCTATAACAAAGGAAGAAGGAGATCAAATAAAAGCTTTATTAGAAGAAACAACTGATAGTGGAGAACCTTTAAAGGTTACTTTTAATGTTACAGGTAAAGCAAAAACAGAACCTGACATTTTAGCAAGCTTTAGTTCAAGAGGTCCATCATCTGATGAAACTATTAAGCCAGATGTTGTAGCTCCTGGTGATGGAATATTCTCAACATATCCTGAATATGTTAATAGTCCAGAAGAGGGAATAGATTATTCTTATGCTTATTCAAGAATTTCAGGAACTTCAATGGCAAGTCCACATGTTGCTGGTATTGCTGCTTTAATGTTACAAAATGATAAAAGTTTAACTCCTGAAGAAGTTAAGGTTGCTTTAATGAATAGTTGTGTTGATTTAAAGGGTGACTATCCAATAAATGCAGTTGGAGCAGGTAGAGTTGATGCTTATAAGGCTGTTCATAATGATGTTAGTATAAGTGTTATTGATAAATGTAATTCATATGATGAAAATAATGAATTAATTGAATTAGAGTATATTACTGGTTCTTTATCTTTTGACAGAATGTATATTGATGAAGAAGCTAGTGAAAGAACAATAGGATTACAGCTTAAAAATGATAGTGATACTGATAAAAACTTTAATGTTTCAGTTAGGTATTTAGGTGAAGAAGCTTTAGCTCAAAATGCAGAAGCAAATGGAGTTAAATTAGAGGTGGCTCAAAACTTATCAGTAGGAAGTGGAAAAGCTGTTGATTTTGATGCAAATATAAAGATTCCAGCTGGTTCTGATTTAGGAAGATATGAAGGTTATATTACTTTAACTAATTCTGATGATAGTAGTGAAGTATATAAAGTACCATTCTCAGCTACTTATATGAAACCAGGATTAAATGATATAACTTTATCAAGATATGCAGTAAGTAATGATTTAGAAATGATGCACTTTGCTAAGCTTTCTGGAATTGTTGCATATGTAAGTGTTGCATCTCCATTAAGATATATGGAGGTTTATGTTAAGGATTATGAAACTAATGAAAGAATAGGATTAGTAGGGCTTGCTGATTTATCTTCTATTCCAGCAGGATTTTCAAATGCTTTCTATGCTTTAGATTCAAGAGCATCATACTTCCCAATGGATGAAAATGGTGACGTAACTTATATTAAGAGATCTTTAACTGATGGAAAGTATAATTTAGAGTTTATTGCTCATTCTGATGAAACAGAAGAAGTTTTTGAATATAGTTATGGCGTATTAGTTGATAATGAAGATGTAACTATGACTGTAGATAAAGAGCCAGGTGTATATGAAATTACTGAAGATATGATGACTACAGAAGAATATATGGGTCAAGAGTACACTGCATTCTGGATACATGGTAATGTTGATGATAATAGTATTTCTGAATTACAAGAAATGGGCTATGAAGCTAATAAGCAAGATATATTAGTTAGTGGATTCCTTAATGGAATGCCTAATTTCAGTTTAAATGTTGATGAAAATGGTGACTTCATGATTGGTTTTGAAGAAGGTGATATAAGAGGTAATGTAATGGAGTTCTCTCCAATGGCTACTGATATGGCAACTTCACAAAATATATTCTTACCTCCAAGATATTTCTTTGTTAAGGAAGGAACACCATATACAAGTGTTACTTTAGATAAGGGTAGCATGTTAGAAGGTGAAAATATTGTTTCAACTATTGGTGTTAATAATTTAGGTGCAGGAAGTACATTTAACTTTGGATTACAATATATGAGAAGCTTTGAGCTTATGGATGTAAGAATTAATGATGAGCTTCAAAAAATAGTTGATGAAAATAATTATAAGGTTACTTTAGAAAAGAGTATTGATGGTGAAGTTAATAGAATTTTACAATTAAATTTATCTGTAACTGATAAAGATGGAAAGAAGGTTAATTTAAGTAATGATATTAGTTTATTAGATGTAGAACTTAAATTAGTTGATGATTCAGAATGTGAATTCTATAAAGAGTATATTCAATGTTCTAGTGTTGAAATTTTAGATAAAGATGATAATTATGCAGAAATGTCATATACATCAACATATGAAGGTGTAAATATTAAACAAAATTCATCTACAGTTAGAACAATTCAAGCGGCACAAGGAGCTATTTTAGCTACTGAAAGAGGTAAGTATACTTCAGATTTAAATAAGTATACGTGGGTTGAAGATAATAAAGGTAATAAGTATGAATTAGAATATTATGCTAATAATGATGAGTATGTTGCATTTAATTTACCTGTTTCAACTGAAGAATATAAGGTTGTTTCAAATTATCCAGGTCACTTTAGAAAGGAAGCAAGATTTGTTCCATCTAGAGTATTAAATGGAGAAGTCTTAGGAAAGGTTTATTATTTATTAGGGTCTGAATTCTATATGTATGCATTTGCTGGTGATGCTAATGGTGATGATGTTATAGATATTCATGATGCGGTAGAAGTTGCTAAGTACTATGGACAAAAAGTTGATTATAATGAAGTTTCTGTAGATTTTAACTTTGATGGAATAGTTAATGCTGATGATATGGACTTTGTTATATATAATTATTTAGTAGCTAATGAGCAAAATTTATCTGCTCCAGAAGGTGAACAATATTATGAAGGAAAAACTCTTGAAGATATTTTAAATGAAGTTGGATATTATGATGAAATCAGATTAGAAGAATTAACTATAAGTGAAACTGATATTACATTAGAGTTAAATGATCCAGAAAATAACACTAAACAACTTGTAGCAACAATGAATCCAGAGAATGTTCCTAATATAGGACTTCAATGGAAGGTTAAGAATGAAGAAATAGCTACAGTAGATCAAAATGGCTTAGTCACAGCTGTAAATCCAGGAAGAACTGTAGTTGAAGTTGCAGCTACTGATGGTTCTGTAAGGTTATATTGTTATGTTAATGTAACTAGGGATGGTGAGGTACCGTATATTGAAAGTGCTATTGCTAAGAATTCTAATTTAGAAGTAGTTGTTGGAGATGAGTTTGATCTTGAGTTTACTTTAAATCCAGAAGATGTAGCAGTAAAATCAGTTAGATATATTTCTTCAGCAGATAGTATTGTATCTATAGTTGATGGAAAAGCTGTTGCTAAGAGTGAAGGTAAAGCTATAGTTACTGTTAGTATAAATGAAGGTGAGGCTTTTGTTACTTGGGAAATTACTGTTAAGTCTAAGGATGATAATGGTTCTGATGACGGAGACGATGATTCCGATAATAAACCAGGTAATGATAATAATGATTCTGGCAATGGAAATGGTTCAAATAATGGAGGACAATCTTCTAATAATAAACCAGGAGTAAATGTAAAACCTGATAAAGATAATGGGAAGTTACCTTCTACAGGTGGAAGAGCTGTTTTACCAATAGTAGTTTCAGGGGTTGTTATAATTGCTGGTGGAATCTATACTTTAAAGAAAAGAAAATAGATAAGATATTATATGCTACTTCTGAGTCAAGGAACTATTCTCCTTGACTCAGGAGTGGCTTTATTTTATTTAATTATAGTTTTAAATAAAATAATTCAAAAAATAACCAAAAAAAATGTTGTATGTTGAAATATATCGCACATATAGGTATTTAAAATAGTAAATATAATGATATAATTACTATATTATTTTGAGAAATAATAGGATATAAACTTTTAAAGATTAAGGGGAAAGTAGGAAACATGGAAAAGAAAATAAGAAAAGCAATAATTCCAGCAGCAGGACTTGGGACTAGATTTTTACCAGCAACAAAGGCACAGCCAAAGGAAATGCTTCCGATAGTTGATAAGCCGACATTACAGTATATAATAGAAGAATGTGTTGCGTCTGGAATAGAAGAAATTCTTATAATAACAGGAAGAAATAAAAAGAGTATAGAAGATCACTTTGATAGAAGTGTTGAACTTGAAATGGAACTTGAAAAAGCAGGAAAACAAGAAATGCTTGAGATGGTTAGAGAAATATCTGATATGGTTAACATTCATTTTATAAGACAAAAGGAGCCAAGAGGATTAGGTCATGCTATACTTTGTGCAAAGACTTTCGTTGGAAATGAGCCTTTTGCAGTACTTCTTGGAGATGATGTTGTTTATAATGATAGAAAACCATGCTTAAAGCAACTTATAGATTGTTATGGTGAATATAGAACTTCAGTTTTAGGAGTTCAAACAGTAGCAGAACAAGATGTTAATAAGTACGGAATAGTTGGTGGAATTCATATTGAAGATAAAGTTTATAAGGTTAAAAACTTAGTTGAAAAACCTTCAATAGAGGAAGCACCATCTAATGTTGCGATATTAGGTAGATATATAATAACACCAAAAATATTTGAAATATTAGAAAAGACTGCACCAGGTAAAGGAAATGAAATTCAACTTACAGATGCTTTACTTAAGCTTATCGAAGAAGAGGCTATGTATGCATATGACTTTGAAGGAAGAAGATATGATGTTGGTGATAAACTTGGATTCCTTGAAGCTACAGTTGAATATGCTCTTAGAAAAGAAGAGTTAAGAGATGGGTTTATTGAATATTTAAAAACTATTATAAAATAAGAATAGTTTTAAGTTGTGTAAAAAAGCTATACAAAGGTATAGCTTTTTTACTTTATATTTACATTAAAGGTAATCCAAGTTTTTATTATAACTAGAATATAAATTCTTATATTGTTTAGTGAATATATTCAAATAGAGTGGACAGACTTATAATAAATTTGTTTATTATGAGAGGTGGTTATTTGATTAAGTATATTTTAATTGGTATATTTGTATTCATTGTATGCGTAGTTATTTTTGCATTATTAAAGGTAGCAAGTGATTTTGATGATGAGGCTGAAGAGTTATATAACGATTTTTATGATGATGATGGATTAGATGAAGATTATGATTATTATGAAAATAGATATAAGGAAATAGTAGAAGGAAATAAATCAATAAAGGAAAAAAATGAAGGACTTTAAGGATTTTAGAAAAATTATGTTTAAAAATTCTTATGAGGTTTAGATAAAACGTCTAATAGGAGTAAATTCTATTAGACGTTTTTTATTGTAAAATTATAAGGAATTAAGTTTACAATTTCCTTTTAATCATGAAGCTATTATTATATTTCAATATATGGTAAAATTATATAGAATTAAATATAAAATATTTATGAAAGGATGAAATAATTATGAAGTGTAGTTATCATTCAGATAAAGAAGTAGTAGCTGCTTGCACAGAGTGTGGAAGATTTATTTGTGAAGAGTGTAAGGTAAATATAAATGGTAAAGCTGTATGTAAAACTTGCATAGAAAATGGAGTATTTGATGCTAATAAAGGGTATCAATATAATACAGAAGGGCAACAATGTTATAATAATTATGATATAAATAAATCAACACAAAAAAGCTGGTTAGTAACATTATTATTATGTCTTTTTGTTGGAACTATAGGAGTTCATAGATTTTATGTTGGTAAAATAGGAACTGGAATTTTACAGTTAATAACTTTTGGTGGATTTGGAATATGGACTTTAGTAGATTTTATATTAATTGCTTGTAAAAAGTTTACAGATTCAAATGGAGATCTAATTATAGATTAATATGTAACATTATAATTAAAATCTTATAAAGTTATAGAAATAGTTTTATATAATTTAAGTTATTTTTAGAGTAATGTTGTATAAATTATATAAGATATGAAATATATATAAATTAGATAGGAGTTGAAGTAAATATGAATTGTTCTAAGCATAATGATAGAGAAGCCATTGGAATGTGTGTAAGATGTCATCATCTTATATGTCAAGAATGTAAAGTAAAAATAAATAATAAGTATTATTGCAAAGACTGTGTATCAGAAATGTATTCGGATAATAGTACTGATAATTCTGATAATAAAAGCAATATAAATACAGAAAAAGTAAAAGAATACGCTGATAAAGCTGTAAATGCCACAGTTGAAGCTACAAATGATGCATTAAATTTAGTAAAAGATTTTTCAGAATCTGAAGAGTTTAAGGATACTATAAATAAGGCAAAAGAAAACAAAAAAATAATTAATTATGTTCTTGGAATAATTGCTATAGTATTATTAGCACCTAAAGTTGTTGAGAGTTTTAATAGTATGCCATATTTCATTGATGAGCTTATATTCTCATTTAGATATTATGGAGTATTTAGAGGAATCTTCTATTTAATAAATATTATTGCAGGAGTAATTGAACCATTAGTAATTATAGCGTTAGCAGTATTATTATTTAATAATTTCATGAAATTAAAAAGAAATATTAGAATAATAGCTCCAATAATTATTGTTGCTGCATTTACATTAATTAGATTTGTTAGTGCTAATATAGCATTTAGTTATTTTAGTTTCCATATTATATGGAATATGTTCTCTTATTTTATTCCTGTCATATTAATAGTTGTAGGAAATTACTTAGATAAAGATTGTGACTAAACTGCTTAGCAGTTTAGTTACTTACAAATGAATAATAAAGTAAGGTTATTAGGAGGTAAGGATATTGAGCAAAATAAAGGTTTTAAGTGTATTTGGAACAAGACCCGAAGCAATAAAGATGTGTCCTTTAGTTAAAATGCTAGAAAAGGATGAGAGAATAGAGTCAATTGTATGCGCCACAGCTCAACATAGGGAAATGCTTGATACGGTTCTTGAAATTTTTGATGTTAAACCACAATATGACTTAAATGTAATGTCTCATGGGCAAACGATAGTTGATGTAGCTAATAAGGTTTTAAAGGGCGTTGATGAAGTAATTAAGGATTGTAATCCTGATATAGTCTTAGTACATGGAGATACTTCAACAACATTAAATGGAGCATTAGCAGCATTCTATAATCAAAAGCCTATAGGTCATGTTGAAGCAGGGCTTAGAACTGGAGATATTTATTCACCATTCCCCGAAGAGGCTAATAGAAAATTAACAGGAGCAATTGCGACTTTACATTTCTCAGCTACAGAAAGCAATAAGGCTAACTTAGAAAGAGAAAATATACATAAAAATATATACATAACAGGTAATACTGTAATTGATGCTTTACTTAGTGTTGTAGATAAAAAGCATAAATTTGATGATAAAAATTTAAATAATATAGACTTTGAAAATAAAAAGATAGTTTTATTAACTGCTCATAGAAGAGAAAATTGGGGTGAACCTATGAAGGACATATTTGCAGCGGTTAGAAAGCTTGTTACAGAAAATGAAGATGTAAATGTAATATTCCCAATGCATAAGAATCCTTTAATAAGAGAACTGGCAAATGAAAGCTTTAAAGACATAGAAGATAAAATACATTTAATTGAACCATTAGAATATGTTGATTTTGCAAACCTTATGGCTAAATGTTATCTTATAATGACAGATTCAGGTGGAATACAAGAGGAAGCACCTGCACTTGGTAAGCCTGTTATAGTTTTAAGAACAGAAACTGAAAGACCAGAAGCTGTTGAAGCTGGTACAGTTAAATTAGCAGGTATAAAAAAGGAAGATATTTTTAATATAGCAAATGAACTTGTAAATGATAAGGAAGCCTATAATAAAATGGCACATTCAGTAAATCCATATGGGGATGGAAAGGCTTGTGCTAGAATAACAAATCATATTGTAGAATATTTTAATAAATAAAAAAGTGCTAAAAAATACCGCATGTCTAATTTATAGATATGCGGTATTATAATTTACTTAATATTATAATATTGATATTTGTACTTTATTTATTCGTTTACCTACTACAGATAAAATTTTAAATTTTACTGAATCAATAGTAATTTCTTTATTAATATATTTATTAGGAATAGTATTTATATTTTCAATTATTAAACCCCCTATAGTATCTATAGAGTCTGATTGAAAATTTAAATTTAAATGCTTATTTAAATTTAATATACTAACTAATCCAGTAGCTATATAAGTATTAGCATCAACTTTTTCAATACAATCAATATTTTCATCATATTCATCTTGAATATCACCAACTACTTCTTCTAGCAAATCTTCTAATGTAACTATTCCAGAAAAACCACCATACTCATCTAACAATATTGCTATATGATTCTTAGAACTTTGCAATTCTTTAAGAAGTATATCTATAGATTTTGTTTCAGGAACAGTATAAGGTGTTCTCATAATGTCTTTAATAGATATATTCTCAATTCCTAGTTTAATTATTTCTGCAAATATGTCTTTCATATAAATTACACCAACAATATTATCAATTTCATTTTCGTAAACAGGAATTCGTGAATAGTTCTCTTCTAATATTAGATTTATATTTTCTTTAATATTTGAGTTAGCTTCTATACAAAAAGTTTCTGTTCTTGGAGTCATTATTTCACGAGCTAAAATATTATCAAACTTAATTATGCCATCAATCATAGTTTTTTCAGTTTCATTTATAGCACCTTGTTCTTCTCCAAGTTCAACTAGACTTTTGATTTCTTCTCTTGATAGTTTTTCTTCAGTTAATTCTTTCTTTATTCCAAACAAGTTTAAAATAGAATTAGTTGAAATAGAGAGAAACCATACGAAAGGTTTTGTAATTTTGGAAATAATGTTTATACTCCCCGAGCTATCATCCATTAAAAAAATCCCCCCTAAAGATATGATGAAGATATTATAGCATGTACAAAAAGTATTAACAAATTAAGGAATAATAGTTAATTTAATGTGAAATGATGATAATTTAACTGATAAATAAATAATCTATAAAAATAGATAAATTTATGAAAAGATAAAGAAAAATAAGCAAATTTGAAGTATGATATTAAAATTTTTTATAAATGTAATAATTAATCAATGAGTGGCAATAATTAAAATAAATTAATTTATCTACAAAGGAGATAAACAAATATGAAGAAGTTTTTTAAAATATTTATACTTACTTTTTCGATTTTAAATATGTCAGTTATATATACTAATTGCGAGACTTTAAGTTTAATAGAAGAGAAATTACAAGATGTAGGGGTTCCAGAGGAGTATAAGGATAATATCATAAATTATATAGATAATTTAAAACTTAGTGATAAAGAGGCTAAGGATATAGTAAGTGAAGCAAATTCTATTATTTCAAGTGTTAAGGAAAAGGGAAATTATAGTGAACTTTCATTTTCTGAATTACTTAATATTTATGGAGAAGCTTTAAACTTAGCAAAAGAGTTAAATATTAATATTGATCTAGATTTATCAAATAAGGAAGTTGTATTAAAGGATAAAGACAGTAAAGAAACATTAATTAAATGTGATATAAGTGATGTTAAAAAGTATTATGAAAACTATAAGGAATCACCACTTACATCTAAGGATTATGATGAGTTGAAAAATTATATAACTGAAAATACTATTACCGATAGTGATAATGGTAATAATTCTACTAAATTATATGAAATTGATGAGTATAATGACAGTACTAAAAATCAAGAAATTGAAAGTTTAGATAAAAATGATGAATTAGCTGATAGTAGCTATAATAATAAAGAGAGTAGCAGTGAAAATTTTAATAGTGCTAGTGCAATAAAAAGTAAAAATGCAAATAGGGTAATGAGTATAGTATTTTTAATTTTATTTGCATGTGTAATAGTATCACTTTTAATAGATTCATTATTTTTTAATAAAGATAACTAGGAAATATATACTTTATAAACGTTTTAAAATTTATATATTTATTACAGATTAAAATAATTTTTAAATATTACTAAAAATTTTATTTAGTAATATTTTTTTTGTTAGCAAAAAATTGGACTTTTCATAATATATAATGAAGGAGATGTTAATTATGAGTAAAATAGCAGTTAGAGGAGGGCATACAGAGTTATGTCCAGGAGCAAGTGCTATAATAGACGAATTGACTGAAGATAGAAAAGTTAAGGATTCAGTAATTAAATATCTTAGACAATTAGGAGCAGAAGTATTAGATTGTACTCCTCCTGTGAATTATACTTCAAGTGCAAGTGAAGATTTAGCTTATGGGGTTAATAAAGCAAATAATTGGGGAGCTGAATTATTCGTATCTATTCATTTTAACAAGGCCTATGATGCTTATAACGGATCATTAGGAAGTGAAGTATGTGTTTATTCTCAATTTGAAATAGCTCAGAGAGTAGGTAATGCTATGGCTGAATTGGGATTTAAAAATAGAGGACAAAAAATAAGAACAGGTTTATATGAGTTAAAGCATACTAATATGAAGTCTATGATAGTTGAAACTTGCTTTGTTGAAGCTACAGAAGATGTTGGATTATATAGGAATCTTGGTTTTGATAAAATAGGAAAAACTATTGCAGAAGCTATTCTAAATAAAAAAATAGTTAATGAAGTTGAACCTAAAATTAGTATTATTTATCAAGCTCATATTGAAGATATAGGTTGGCAATCAGAACGAAAGAATGGGGAAACAGCAGGTACAGTAGGTCAATCAAAAAGGCTTGAAGCATTAACAATAAGGCTAAGTGATAAAGAATCAAATAGTAAAATGAAGATACAAGCTCACATTCAAAATATTGGTGATGATATAATAGTTTCAGGAGGCCATGTAATAGGGACTGTTGGAGAAGAATTAAGAATAGAAAGTATAAAAATAGATTCGCCAATAGCTTTACAGTATAGAGTGCATCAACAAGATATAGGATGGACATCATGGGTTGACAGTGGAAACTGGTGTGGTGTAAAAGGACAAGCTAAAAGAGTAGAAGCAATAGAAATAAAAATCAAATAAGATAAAATGGTAAATATAGATTATTATTAAAAATATATTAATCTATATTTATCTTTACATATATAGCTGTATATTGATATTAATGTAAATAATGTATTTAAGTGAAAATAAAAGTAGTGTATAATTAACTATGGAAAAATTGTTTAAATAAAAAATTAATGAAGGGAAAGTATATATTAAAATGTTAGATTTGTGGGAAAAAAAACATAGAATAAATATAGTAGATAACATAATAAAATTTAGGTTTTTAATAGCAATTAGCATATTTATACTGTTAGTATCATTTAAAATAAATGGAAGTTCTATTGGGGCTTGGGATATGTATGCATCAGAACTAATAGATCAAACAGAAAATAGTCTTATAATAGGTGAGAATAGGACAATTAGAAGTGATGAATGGATGGTTCAAACAACATATTATATGGCTCAGGCTATGTCGGATGATTTTTATCCACTATATAATACTAATATAATGGATGATGGATTGAATATGATTTTAGCATATAATTCACCAGTAGCTAACTTATCAATTATAGGAAAACCTTTTAACTGGGGATTCTTATTATTAGGTAAAGAATACGGTTTATCATGGTATTGGGCTTTTAAGACAATAGCATTATGGTTATTAGCTTTTGAGTTATCTATGATGCTAACAAAAAAGATGAAAGGAATATCGATACTTGCTTCTTTCTGGATAACATTTTCACCAGCTATACAATGGTGGTTTATGCAGCATGTTGGAGATACAATATTCTTTACATTAGCAATGATAGTTGCATTTTATAAGTACGTGGAAAATATTAAAGATAATAAATGGAAGAAGTTATCCTTTTCACTTATGTTTGCATTTAGTGCTATTGGATTTGCATTAGTAATTTATCCAGCATTTCAGGTGCCTTTAGCATATTTAACTTTGGTGTTTATGGGCGTAATATACTTTGGAGTGTTTAAAACGCCTAAATTGAAAAAGGATGACTACATTTTTGTTTCAATGATAATTTTAATAATTGGAGTAGTATTGGGGCAATTCTTATTAACATCTATAGATGCTATAAAAGCTACATTAGAAACAGTATATCCAGGTAAAAGAGTATCTACTGGTGGTGGAGTAGAGTTATTTAGATATTCAGAATTTATGATTAATACATATACACCATTTAGAGACATAAATTACTTAAATAATTGTGAAGTAAGTTCATTTATTAATTTCTTTATAGGTTCAGTAATAGTATTACTTATTGCTATAAGTAAAAAAGTTAAAAATATAGGAATTGGTATTGCATTATTTATAGTAGCATTATTACAATTTATTTGGACTGTAGTACCTTTTAATGAAACTATAGCAAAGATAACATTCTTAAGCTATGTTCCAACAGATAGAATGATGTTAATGTTTAATTTTACTGCAATGTTATTATCGATATGGGCTATAGGAGTTATATTTAGAGAAAAAATAATATCACCGTTAGTTGGAGGTATAATAGCAGTAGTTAATTTCTCTGTATATGCATTATTAATATTAAAATCTCCATATAGAGACTATACGAACTTAAGTTATTTAATTATATTATTTGCTATTTATTTAATAATTAATGTTTCTATTTTCGTAAGATGGAAAAGGGTATTCTTTGTAGCAATGTCAATACTTATATTTATGTCAGGAATGACTGTTAATCCTGTTGTAAAAGGGGTTGGAGGAATATATAATAAAACATTGTCGAAGGCTATTATTGAAATAGAAGAAAATGATCCTGATTCAGTTTGGCTTGCAGAGGGTAATGAGACTAAAGGAGAATTTATATATGCAAATGGTGCTAAAGCAATAAATGGAACTCATTTTTATCCAGCATTATCAACATGGAAAAAAATTAGTGAAGATTATGATGATGAAATAATTTATAATAGATATGCTCATGTTAAGATTAGTTTAACAACAGATGAGACTAAGTTTATTTTAGGAAATGCAGATGCATTTGAAATAGATTTAAATATTGAAGAATTAAAAACCCTAAATATTAAGTATATCGTTACTAAAAATGATTTAAGTAATATTTTAAATGAAGATAATATAAAATTTGAAGAAATATATCATAGTGAAGTTGATGGTAATAGAATTTATAAGGTGATATATTAGGGGATAAATTGAGTTGTGGAGGAATAATTATGAAGATGGCGGTACTAATACCTTGCTATAATGAGGAATTAACAATTGGTAAAGTTATAAATGATTTCAAAAGAGAGTTACCAGAGTCAGATATTTATGTTTATGATAATAACTCTAAGGATAAAACTGGAGAAATAGCAAAAGCTAATGGAGCAATCGTTATTAAAGAAAGTAGACAGGGAAAGGGTAATGTAGTAAGGTCAATGTTCAGAGATATAGAGGCTGATATTTATATTATGGTAGATGGAGATGATACTTATCCAGCAGAAGCAGTGAGAGAGCTTATGCAACCTATTCTTAATAATGAAGCAGATATGGTAATTGGAGATAGATTATCTAATGGAACATATGAAAAGGAAAATAAGAGGGCATTTCATAATTTAGGAAATAAATTAGTTCAAGGTCTTATTGGATTATTATTTAAAAATGAAATACGGGATATAATGACAGGATATAGAGTTTTTAATAGATTTTTTGTGAAAACAATGCCTGTTATGAGTGAAGGATTTCAAATAGAAACTGAAATGAGCATTCATGCATTAGATAAAAAGTTTAGATTGAAAGAAATTCCAATAGAATATAGAGATAGACCAGATGGAAGTGAATCAAAATTAAATACTTTTAGAGATGGATATAGAGTAATAAAGACGTTATTAGGACTATTTAAAGACTACAAGCCTTTACTTTTCTTTGGATTGATAAGTCTTGTTTCATTAATTTTAGGATTATTAGTTGGAGTACCGGTAATTGTAGAATTTATTTTAACTAACTTTATTAATAAAGTTCCTTCAGCAATATTAGCAGTAGGATTTATATTAGTATCAGTAGTATCATTAGCATGTGGATTAATTTTAGATACAATTTCTGCAAGTAGCAAAAGAAATTATGAATTGTACTTAAATAGTTATAAAGAAATGTAAAGGGAATAGGATTATGGAAAAGTTGTTAGAGTCTTTAAGAAAAAACAAAATAGGAATAATAATTATTATAGCTTCCGCTGTTATAACTGCATTTGGGCAATATTTTTGGAAAATATCAGAAGGAAGCAAAATCATAGAATTAGCAATTGGTTTTTCTTTATATGGAATTGGGGCTATTTTAATGATAATAGCATTTAAATTTGGTAGTTTATCAGTATTGCATCCTATGATGAGTATAGGATATGTAGTAGCATTATTTATTGGCTATTTTTTATTAGGAGAAAGTATTACTATATTTAAGGTTATAGCTATAGCATTTATTTTAATAGGTGTAATACTAATGGGGGTAGGAGATGAGTAATATTATTATATATTTAATGCTTTTAATTGGAACTTTATTAGGAGCGTTTGGAGGATTTTATTTAAAGAAATCTACAGCTAAGGAAGGAATAATTGGGATTATAATGTCTCCATTTTTATATCTTGGAGGATTTTCATACTTAATTTCTGCTGTATTAAATATAATAGTTTTAAAATATTTACCTTATTCCGTGGTACTTCCATTAACAGCGATAACATATATATGGTCTTTAGTAATTGCCTATTGCTTTTTAAAAGAAAAGATTACAAAGGTAAAAATATATGGGATTATATGTATAATGATTGGAGCAATATTTATTTCGATATAAATAAGTGTTAATTATATAAATTACTTTTTACAAAGTAATAAAAATTATTAATGAAACATAAAAATACCTATAAATAGTACTTTAAGTAATATTTATAGGTGTTTTATATATAAAATTAGTCTAAAGAATATAAGAATTTATGAATATCTTTAGTAGTTTCATCTATATCAGTTGTTAAATGAAGCATATCAGTTGCAATCATTTCAGATTTGCCGTCAAGTGGGAATCTAGATTGTTCAATTGATGGAACACCCATACTTAAAACTGTACTTGCTATTGACATTATTTCTGTATTAGTAAGATTAGTTGAAACTAAAGGTAGAATATCATTCATCATTACTGCTAAATCAGCAATTGAAGCTGTTTTAAATTTTTCAAATAATGCAGCTAAAACTTCTCTTTGTCTTTCAGTTCTTTTAAAGTCTCTACCTTCTGTATATCTTATTCTGCAATAAGCAGCGGCTTGAGTACCATTTAGGATTTGAACACCAGAACCACTTAGTTTTTCAGTGCTTGTACCATTTTCTTTATCAATATTATTTATATAACTATTAATAAAATTTAGTTCATCATTTGTTATATCTAACTGAACACCACCAAGTTTATCTATTATAGTTGGTAGAGTATGTAAGCTTACATGAATAAATTTATCAACTGTTAAATTAAAGTTATAATTAATAGTTTTTAATATAAGTTCAGGTCCGCCATATGCCATAGTATAATTAAGGTTTTGCTTATCACCACTTCCATCAGGTAAATCTAAGTAAAGGTCTCTCATAAATGAGAATAACTTAAGTTTATTATTTTTAGTGTCAATTCCTAATATCATAGTAGCATCAGCTGCACCATATATATTTCCATATTGTTCATTTTCGGTAAAATCAGTACCGAATAATGCAATAGAAATAACATCTTCATCTTCTTTTGATGGTTCTTTACCGGTTGCAGTAACCACACTTCTATCTATTTCTACTCTTTCAATTTTGGAACTAAAATGATTAATTGCGAAAGCTAGTGAAGCGACCAATAGTAAAAATACTAAAAAAATGCTGATTACAACTTTTTTTGTTCTAGATAATTTTTTCGTCATAGTATTCCCCCTAATTGTGTTAAACATAATAGTTGTCATTTACAGAGTAATTATACTATAAAAATATATATTAATACAGAAAATAATATATTATACATAAAATGACATTGGATTTTAAATAAAAATAAAAATTACTATAAAGGAATTAAAAGATTTAAATATTTGAAGTAAATTGATTATGATAACCATAGAAAAACTTTATTAATTAATTTAAAAAAGTTGTTTTAAATTGTTTTCAATTGTTATATAATATTAATGAGGAAAATAAAACTTTAGTTGGGAGGAAATTGTATATGGCAGTTTTAGTATCAGGTGGAATGGGATATATCGGAAGCCATACAACAGTAGAGCTTTTAAATGCGGGGTATGATGTTGTAATCGCTGATGATTTAAGTAATAGTAAGGAGCTTGTTAGAGACAGAGTTAGAGAAATAACAGGCAAAGAAGTTAAGTTTTATAATGTTGATTTAACAGATGTAGAAAAGACAGAAGAAATATTTAGAGATAATAAAATAGATTCAGTTATTCACTTTGCAGCTTTTAAAGCAGTTGGTGAATCTGTAGAAAAGCCATTAGAATATTACTATAATAACTTAACAAGTGCATTAGTAGTATTAAAGGCAATGAAGAAATATGGATGCAGAAACTTTGTATTTAGTTCATCTGCAACAGTTTATGGAGATGCAAAGGTTGTTCCAATAACAGAAGATTCTCCATTATCAACTACTAATCCATATGGAAGTACTAAGCTTATGATTGAAGATATGTTAAGAGATATTGCTAAGGCAGAACCACAATTTAATATAGCAATACTTAGATATTTTAATCCAGTAGGAGCACATAAGAGTGGAACAATAGGGGAAGATCCAAATGGAATTCCAAATAATTTAATGCCATACATTACTAAGGTGGCTATCGGTGAATTAAAGCAACTAAGAGTATTTGGTAATGACTATCCAACTCATGATGGAACAGGGGTAAGAGATTATATCCATGTTGTAGACTTAGCAGCTGGTCATGTTAAAGCATTAGAAAAATTAGATACTAATCCAGGTCTAGTTACTTATAATTTAGGGACAGGTAATGGATATTCAGTATTAGATGTTGTTAAGGCATTTAGTGAAGCATCAGGAAGAGAAATTCCTTATGAAATAGTTGATAGAAGAGCTGGAGATATTGCTACTTGTTATGCAGATCCTAAGAAAGCTAATGAAGAGTTAGGTTGGAAAGCTGAAAGAGGAATCAAAGAAATGTGTGAAGACTCTTGGAGATGGCAAAGCAATAATCCTAAAGGATATAATTAATAAAATAACTATGAATGTGAAAGTTTAACAAAGTAGATTATTAAAAACAACTAAAATATTTAAATAAAAAAGATGTTTCTTGTATTTATAAATACAAAAACCATCTTTTTTTTTATTAGCTTATTATTTATTTAAATTAGTCGTTTAATAATTTACAGTAATTTTATTTGAAGAAGAGAATACCGTTGAAGATCCAGATGCTAACTGAGATACATTAATTACAGAATTATTAGGGCAATTTAAAGTATTTTCATCTATAAAGTTAGTCGTAACTTCTTTATTGTCTACAAAGACTCTACTAAAATTATTAAAGTTCTCTCCTATAATATTTATGCAATCATCTATAAATTCTATACCACTAATAATAATATCTTTAAATCCAATTTTATAATCTTCAGATGGAATTAATTTTGAAAATTCAGCAGTATAGTTTTTTCCATATATCATGTCATATTGTAGCTGATTAAGATATTCTTTCTTTAGTTCATAATCAACATCACTATTATGAAGTGCTGATAAAGCTGTACTTGGGAAAGAAATTTTATCCATAATTAATGATGTTAATTCATAAGCTCTTAGATTTTTATGAGTTATATCTAAATTCATATTATCCCATATTAAATAAGGTGTTTCTTTAAGGGTAGCTTCAGCTATTTCATCAGATGAAAATCCTAAAGCAGGGAAATGATCACCATAAAATAATATTACAGAAGGCTCATTTAAGCTATTTACTGCTTCAATTAAATCACCTATGAAAAGATCCATTTCATATATTTGGTTAACATAGTATTCTAAGCTGTTTTTATTGTCCTTTTCATAACCACCTGTAATAGAAATTACTTTATTTTCTAAAGGAGTATTAGGGTAAGTTCCATGTCCTTGAACAGATATTCCAAATATAAGATCTGGTGAATCTGTAGTGGATAATGTATTGTATATTTCATCAATTAATACATTATCTTTTGCCCATCCAAATGGTGTTTTTTCAGGAACTGACATTGATTCAATTGGTGTAAAAGCATCAAATCCTAAGTTTTCATAAACCTTAAATCTTGAATAGAATTTTCCATCATGATTATGAAGTGAGTTAGATGTATAACCTAAATCTCTTAAAGTATATGCAAGTGAAGGTACTGGAGATTTTGAGCAAATTGTATTATATGGAAACTCTCCAACACCAAAGAACTCAGTTGACATACCTGTAATAACTTCGAATTCTGTGTTAGCAGTTCCCCCTCCCATTGAAGGTACAGTAACAAAACCTGAAGAAAAATTTTCAGAGTAGTATTCTAAATTACTTACAGGGTTTTCGTTAAATGTTACATTAGTTAACCAATTTGGGTTTATAAATGATTCAAGTTGAATCATTATAATATTAGGTTTAATAAGAGTATCAGAGTCTTCTGAAATAAAATTAATATCTAATAAATCACTAGATTCATTTACAGAAGTAGCTAAGGTACTTAATGTATCAGAATTTTCTAATGCTAATGTATCTAAATTATCTTTTATATCAGAAATTGTATTTTTTGAATAACCAGTAGGTTTATTTATTCCGGTATTTACAAAACTATTATAAAAAGAGTAAGAAAAACCATAAGCACCATATCCCCATGTTACATCCCAAAAGTTTGTTGTAATTATACCATTTTTCAATCCATAATCAATTGAAAAGGAAAACGTTAACAAAAATACCAATAAGCAAACTATATTTCTTAAGTAATTAACTTTTGTTTTTTTACATTTAAAAAATAAAACTGTTAATCCTAATAATATAAATACAAATGCAATAACTATTAAAATCAATGAATTTTTAGTTAAATACTGATTACTTAACTCTAAAGCATTATTAATCATTCCTAAATCTGCATAAGTTAAAGGTGTTTCTCTAAATTTAATTAGTAAATTATTAGCTATACTTAAAACTATCCAAACAATAGAGCCTGCACTAAAAGCAAAAAGTCTTCTTCTAAATAGGAAGCAAGGACTTAATGTTAAAGCAACTATTAATGTGTTATAAGTAAATTTGTTAAAGTGATGACGAAAGAATTCGTATGCATCAGAATAACTTCCTCTAGATATCCATTCTATTAAAAATACTAAAAGTAAAGAATAAATTATAAACATTAATATATTTAATAAGATTTTTTTATCAAATAATTTTTTAATCATTTTTCCCCCTTATAATGAATTATTTATTTAATAATTATATTATAAATGTTAAAAAATTATTAGACAATGTTAAATAATGCATAAGAATTGTTAAATAATTATGTACAAATTAAGAACATTACTACAAAATATATAGTAAGTTAAAAAAAATATATGTTATAATCTAAAGTATTGTTATGTAAAGTGATAAATATTGCTAAATTTATTAATTAAGGAGTAAATATGAATAAGGTAGCTTGTATTATAGTTAGTTATAATCCTGATAGAGGAATAGAAAAATGTTTTAATTCTTTAATAAATCAAGTAGATAAAATGTTTATTGTTGACAATGGCTCTAATGGAGACAGAATAAAGATTTTAAAAGAATTAAAAAATTCCAATGCTAATAAAGTAGATTTAATTTTAAATAATGAAAATTTAGGAATAGCTACAGCATTAAATGTTGGGATAAAAAAAGCATTGAATGAAGGTTATGACTGGGTTATTACTATGGATCAGGATAGTAAAGCAAATGATAATATGATTGAGAAAATGTTTGAAGTATATGAAGGTATAAATTTAGATGAAAGAAAGGATATATTAAGCATATTCCCAAACTTTGTAGATGAAAGAGTACAATCTATAGAGGAAAATTCAGAAATAAAAACTTATGAATATGTTGATGCGGAAATAACATCAGGGAATTTATTAAAAACTGAAGTTTTTGATAAGGTAGGATTCTTTGATGATAGTCTTTTTATAGACTTAGTTGATACGGATTTTTGTATGAGATTAAACGAGAAAAATATAAAAATGATAAAGGTTAGAGATGCAATACTTTATCATAACTTAGGAGAAAGTCAGGCTGTAAAAAGTGGTTTCTTAAAGTTTAATACATCTAATCATTCAGCTATTAGAAGATATTATATGACTAGAAATAGATTTTATACTTGGGAAAAGTACAAGGATTTAAATAGCTTTACATTAAATAGAGATAAAATGTTGTTTAAAAAGGAATTTGTTAAAGTTATACTTGGAGAAAAGGATAAAGTTAATAAAATAAAAATGATTTTTAGAGGATATAAAGACTATAAAAAAGGTATTCGAGGAAAACTAAAATAGAATAATAAGCAAGGAGAAAATATATGATTGGTATAGTAATTGCTAATTGGAATGGTGAAAAGCTAATTGATAAGTGTCTTTTAAGCTTAGAAAATCAATCGTTTAAGGAGTTTAAGGTATATATTATTGATAATGATTCTAAGGATAATTCAATTAATATAATTAATGGCTATAAAGAAAGGCTAAATATAGATTTGGTGGAAATGGATCATAATAGTGGTTTTGCTCCTGCAAATAATATAGGAATTAAAAAAGCTATAAATGAGGGCTGTAATTATGTCTTAACATTAAATAATGATGTTGAAGTTCCTAGTGATTCTTTAGCTAAAGCTATGGAATTTATTGAAAAGCATAAGGAATTTGATATATTTCAATTATTTATGATTAATTATTTTGAAAGAAATAAATGTGATGCAGCTGGATTAGTGTTTAATGAAAAGTTGATTCCAAGTCAAATTGGATACCGAGAAGAAGTGAGTGAAGTACTAAATAGAGAAATAAGTATTGAGGGTGCTTGTGCAGGCGCTGCGATTTATTCTTCAAAGGCCTTAGAAAAAGTAAAGCTTGATAACGGGGATTATTTTGACAGTAAATTCTTTGCATATTATGAAGATGTAGATTTGTCATTAAGATTAAAAAGAGCTGGTTTTAAGGCTACTGTATTAAAGAAAAGTATTGTTTACCACATGCACTCTGCTACTGGAAATAAGACAAGTGGGTTTAAAGAGTACTATTTAGCAAGAAATTTATTTATGTATACAAAGAGAAATCAATCTTTAGATAAATATAAGAAAGCTAAAAAAACATATTACATAATATTAGTTATAAATCTTTTAAGGAATTTCAATATAGAAGTTTTAAAATCTGTCTTTAAGGGAATTAAGGATGGTAATAAAGAGGCTAAAAATATAGAGTATAAAGAATTTAATTAATTTGTTTTTATAGGAGAAGAAAAGATGAGTATAATAAAAAATTATTTGTATAATACTGTTTATCAGATAATGAGTATGTTAATCCCACTTATTACAATGCCATATCTAACAAGAGTATTTGATCCAGAACAATTAGGATTAAATTCTTTAAGTTTATCTATTGCAAATTACTTCATGTTATTTGGTGTACTTGGAATGCAAATGTATGGTAATAGACAAATAGCTTATGTAAGAGATAATAAAGAAAAATTAGCTAAAACTTTTTGGAGTTTATATACAGTGCAATTAGCAACAAGTACTGTCTCTTTAATAGCTTATTATGTTTTTATAAGCTGTTTTACTACTGTAAACACAACCATTTATTTAATACAAGGTTTAAATATAATTTCAGTTATGATAGATATATCATGGCTATTTATGGGGCTTGAAGATTTTAAAAAAGTAGTAATTAGAAATACATTTGCAAGATTAGTTGGACTTGCATGTATATTTATTTTTATTAAGAGTCCAGATGATTTATTGCTTTATGCATTATTAACAGTATTAGTTAATATAGTTAGTATATTATTAATGTGGTTATATGTACCTAGATATGTTGGTAGTATAGTTATTGATAAGAAAATTGTAAGAAGAACTATAAAACCTTTATTAAAGTTATTCTTACCTCAAATAGCAACACAAGTTTATACGTTATTAGCGAGAACTTTAGTAGGATTTTTATCTACTAAAGATCAAGTTATTTTCTATGATTATTCTCAAAGAATAGTAAACATGGTCTTAGCAATGATAACATCTATAGGGGTAGTATTATTACCTAGAGTATCGAATATAATAGGAAATGGAAAACGTGAAGAAGTTCCTAGAATTATAGAAAAAACATTTAAAATAGTTTCTTATTTGGCAATACCAATGTCTATAGGACTTATGTGTGTATCTAAAATATTAGTTTCTTGGTTCTTATCTCCTAAGTATTTATCTGTAGGACAACTAACAGCTTGGACTTCGCTTATTATAATTGCTGTAAGTTGGGCAAATATTATAGGAGTACAATATTTAATTGCAACGAAACAAGAAAATAAATATACTTTATCAATAATAATTGCAGCTATAGTTAATTTAATTATGAATTTATGCCTTATTCCAAGCCATGGAGCTGCTGGAGCAATAATATCATTAATTGTTGCTGAGTATATAGGAATAGTAATTCAACTAATATTAGTAAGAAAACAGTTACCTATTAAAAGGATGTTACTTGGAGTAGTTAAGTATGTTATAGTTTCCTTAATAATGGGGGTATTTGTTGTATTTATTGGAAATAGTATAAGTAATGGAATGCTTGCAAATATAGTCCAAGGTATATCTGGGGTTGTAATTTATATAGTCATAATGTTTATAATTAAGGATGAAGTTCAAAAGGAAATGATAAGCAGAATTATGACTATGATTAAGAAAAAGTAAAGATCATAAAATTATAAATTGAATTTTGAATTTTAAAAAGTGGCTTTAGCCACTTTTTAGTTTTTAAGTAAGAAAATTTAGCACTTTTATATAACTTCACAAAAGTAAATTTTAAATTAGATTAATACTTAATTGTTAAGAATTACTTAAAAAGTTGATTTATAGTTAATTGGAAATTGATAAAGGCTATGTTATAAGTGTATAATAGTGAATTGATGTATTAAATAATCTAATTAAGTCATAAAAGGAGTAAAAAATGGATACGTTGGAAAATGGAATAAATAAATTTATAAAGTTTGGACTTGTAGGAGTCTTAAATACTTTAATTAATTGGATAATATTTGCAGTATTGAATTTTGTAGGAGTATATTATATTGTTGCAAATATTATTGCTTATGCAATTGCAACTGCAAATAGTTATATTTGGAATTCTAAATGGGTATTTAAATATAATGGTAAAGATAAAAAAGAAACAACAATTAAGTTTGTAATTTTGAATTTAATAGGATTAGCATTAAATACAGCTATATTATATTTCTTAGTTGATATATTATTATTTAATAAATTGATAGGATTAGTTATTACTACAGTAATTGTTATGGTTATTAATTATATAGTAAATAAAATATGGGTATTTAAGGAAAAATAATACAAAATGTAAGAATAAGGAGAATGCAATTAATGAAAAAAGGAATAGTAATTGTGCTATTTTTAGCAGTTGTAGTTGTTAGCTTCGGAAGTTATTTTCTTATTAAACATGATTTTGAAAAAGTAAAAGAAGTGAAAAGTATAGAAAGTGTTTATGGGGATGAAAAAGATTTTGAATATGAAGTTGAAGATATTGCTTATTCTGATAAGGATGTTGTAATAACAGGATGGCTTGCAGAAACTAATAGTAGTAATCAATACATAAATAGAAATATTGTATTAAAAGATGAAAAAGAAAATATTATTTCTATAAAAACTGAAGCTGAAGAACGTGAAGATTTAGAGATAAAAAATACTGCTGAAACTAAGTATAATAAATGTGGACTTATAGCAAGAGTTAATAACAATAAACTTGTTAAAGGTGAAAAATATAATATTGGATTTGTGATAACTAATCAGGATGAAAAAGAAATAATTATTTTCACAGATAAAGTTATTGAGATAAGTTAGGATGGTGAATAATGAAAAAAATATTTAATAAAATATTTAGTTTGGAAAATGTTCCATATTTCATACTAGCATTATTAATGTTATTAGTTTTTGCTAAAAGAACAGTAACGCCAGGAGATGATGAATGGTTCTCAGCAATTTTAAATGATGCTTTTAATGGAAATTTAATAGATTATTTACATCATAGATATACAAGTTGGACTGGAAGAGTAGTAATAGAATCTATTATGGTACCTATGTTTGGATACAACCTTTGGATATGGAGAATTTTAAATACAATAATGACTGTTGTTTTAGCCTTTGGAATATATAAATTAATTCCATACAAATATGTAGATAAAATTTCAAAGAATAAGAGATTATTAATTAAAAGTATAATTTGTATTTTTATATTTACCATACATAAGGATGTATTTTTAACTGCAATATCATGGATAACCGGATCATTTAATTATTTATGGCCAGTAGCATGTCCACTTTTAGTTATGCTACCATTTAAAAATGCTTTATTTAAAGAAAAGTTCAATAAAAAGTATTATATTGTATTAGCATTTGCAGCAATTTTAGGTGCGAACATGGAACAGGCATCTTTAGTAATACTTTGTTTTGCACTTCTTACTAATATTTATTTGTTTATTAGGGATAAAAAAGTAAGAGTAGACTTAATTATTTTTAATTTATTTATAGCAGTTAATACCGCAATATTATTTTTTGCACCAGGAAATTATGCAAGATCTGCGAATGAAACAATAACATGGTTTGGACAATGGAATATGATTTCTTTACCAACTAAAGTAATGATGGGAACTAATTTGTTTTTAGAGCATATGTTTAGAAATGAAATTATATTAATGGCTGTATTAGTTGGTTTAATAAATATATTAATTTGGAAGAAGTATAAAGATATATTAATTAGAGCGTTAGCAACAATACCTATGATAGTTGTTATTATAAAGATAGTAGAAAGAGTATTTGGAGCTCTTAATATTAGTACTGATTCATTTATATTTAAATTATTTACTGTTCAAAATTTAAATATATTAAACTTTGATAATATTAAATTATTTTTACCAACTTCTATTTTATTATGTACATTACTAATAATTCCTGTGATGTTTTTACTTATATTTGATAGAATTGAAATGAAGTATTTATCAGTAATATTATATTTAGCAGCAATTTGTTCAGCATTATCAATTAGTATATCACCAACTATATATGCATCTGGAGCAAGAGTGTTTTTTGTTACAGACATATTAATAATTGTAATAAATACATTAATACTAAATGAGTTTCTGAGAAAATGGCGTGTTAATATTTATCTTATATTAGTATTTATAATTTTATCTGCAAATAGTTTTAGATTATATTTACGTAAGATTTTAGACTAAATTTGAAGGAGAATAGAAAGTTATGAAGGAATTAATATCCATAATAATACCAATGTATAATGAAGAGGAATCTTTACCTTATTTATATGATAGACTAGTAAAGCTTGCAGAAAATATTTCTAATTATAATATGGAATTTTTATTTGTTAACGATGGAAGCAAAGATAATTCATTGGAAATTGTAAAGCAATATAGGGAGAATGATTCAAGAGTATGCTATGTAAACTTATCTAGAAATTTTGGAAAAGAAATAGCTATGGCTGCAGCTCTTGATTATGTAAAGGGTGATGTGGTTGCTATAATAGATGCAGACTTACAAGATCCACCTGAATTAATAATAGATATGCTTAAATATTATGAGGAAGGCTATGATGATGTATATGCAAAACGTAGAAGTAGAAAAGGTGAAACTGCATTAAAGAAATTTACATCTCATGCTTTTTATAGAGTATTAAGAAGTGTATCATCAGTACCTATTCAAGAGGATACAGGTGATTTTAGATTATTAAGTAGAAGAGCTGTTGAAGCGTTAAAGGCATTTCCAGAAAAGCAAAGGTATACTAAGGGAATGTTTAGCTTAATTGGGTTTAAGAAAAAAGCAATTGAATTTGATAGAGATCCTAGAGTAGCAGGTACTACAAAGTGGAATTATTTCAAATTATTTGACCTAGCTATTGAAGGAATTACTTCATTTACTGTAGCCCCTTTAAGAATTGCAACTATAATGGGAATGGTAAGTGCAATAGGATCTATTGGATATATGATATTTATATTCTTTAAGACTATTATTAGAGGTGTAGATGTTCCTGGATATGCAAGCCTAGTATGTATAATACTATTATTAGGTGGAATTCAGTTAGTTTGCCTAGGGATAATAGGTGAATATTTAGGAAGAATATTCATAGAAGTTAAAAATAGACCACTATATTTTGTTGATGAATATAGCGGTAATGAAAATTTTGATAAATAGTTAATAAAATTAAATAAGGCTATTTAGTTAGAGAAAGAGAGAAGTTTATATATGAATAAATTAGTTTCTGTAGCAATAGTTAATTGGAATGGTGAAAAGTACTTATATAAATGTATAAAATCATTATTAGAGCAAAATTATAAAAATATAGAAATCATAATTATAGATAATGATTCAACTGATAATTCAATTAATATTATCGAAGAAAACTTTAAGGATGAGGTAATATTATTTAAAAATAAAAATACAGGATATGCTGGTGGTGCTAATAAAGGAATAGAATTAGCAAAAGGTGATTATATAATTATTGCAAATCCTGATATAGTATTTGGAGATAATTATATAAAAAACTGTATTAATAAATTTTCAGAAGATGATACAATAGGCGCAGTAACAGGAAAATTACTTAAGTATGACTTTGATACAGATGAAAAGTTAAATGTAATAGACTCAGTAGGAATAGCTTTTAATCATTACAGACAAGGAATAGACATAGGACAAAATGAGCCAGATGAAGGAAAATACGAAGAAGATAAACGAGTATTTGGTGTTTGTGGTGCTGCGGCAGTATTTAAAAGAGAAGCATTAGAAAAAGTAAAAGTTAATGAAGAATACTTTGATAATGATTTTTTTGCCTATAAGGAAGATATAGATATTTGTTGGAGATTAAATCTTTATGGGTTTAAATGTTATTATGTTCATGATGCTATTGCATATCATGGGAGAGGTATGAATAGCAGTAAAGGTGTAATAAATACAATAAAGAATAGAAGAAGTCAATCAGAGTTCCTAAAGGGAATTTCCTTTAGAAATCACTATTTAATGATTATGAAAAATGAAACAAGTTATGCATTTGAAAAGGACAAAGGGAAAATATACATAGGTGCAATGAAGTACCTTGTATTCTTTATGATATTTGATTGGAAATGCTTAAAATATGTTAAAGAAGTAAAGAGTAAAAAAGCTCTAATGGAAACAAAGAGAAAACAAATATTAAAGAATATAAATATATCAAATGAAGAGATATATGAATTATTTGATTTGTAACATGGAGGGATAACATTGAATAGTGTTGCAGCAATCATTATAACATATAATGTAGAAAATGATTTTAAGGAACGTATTAATAAGCTTAAGGGAAAAGTTGATGAAATTATAGTCGTTGATAACGGATCTAAAGCTGAAACAATTAATATGTTAAAAAATTTAGAAAATGAAGTAACTGTTATATACTTAGAAGATAATAAGGGAATTGCATTTGCTTTAAATAGAGGAATAAAATATTCAATTGAGAAAGGCTATAATTGGATATTAACTTTAGATCATGATAGCATAATAACAGATAATATGATTAAAAATATGTTAGCGTGCTATGAAGGATTTAATAATGAATTAAAAGAAAAAGTAGCAATGCTTGTGCCAGTTCATGTTGAGGAAAAAGAGTATCAAAATGGGTCTAATATTAATGAAGAAAAAGTCTCAAATTCTTATATAGAAGTATTAACAGAAATTACTTCAGGAGCATTAACAAAAGCTGAAATATATAAAAATGTTGGAATGTATGATGAAAAATTATTTATTGATTTAGTAGACCATGATTATTGTTTATCTTTGAATAAGAAAGGATTTAAAATAATTCAGGTTAATGATGCAATATTAATACATAATCTAGGAGAAAGCGTTAAAAAAAGTGTTTTAGGGTTAAAAATGATTCCTACTAATCATAGCCCTGTAAGAAGATATTACATGAGTAGAAATAGACATTATATTTGGGATAAATATAAAGAGGATTTTCCAGCGTGGATATTAACTGATAAAAGAAGGTTTATTACTGAAAGCTTGAAGATTGTTTTATTTGAAGAAAATAAAATAGAAAAATTTAAATATATTAAAAAAGGTATAAAGGATTATAGAAATAATATTTTTGGTAAATTTAATAATAATTAATAATTAGTAGAGTGGGAGAAAAGAAGATGGAAGATAAAAAGGACACCATAAGAAATATATTTAATATAGTTACAGCTTTAATTTTTATTGAATTCATATTAGGGGGACTTGGACATATATTTGGCTTGCCGATTAGAAAAGGATTATTTGCTATAGGAATAGTTTTTTCTATATATATGATTTTTAGAGAAAAAATAAGAATTGAAAAGAAATTCTTAATTCCTATGATTGTTGTATGTATTTATATAGCATATGGTAGTGTAGTAGGTTTAATTAATGGAAATAGTCTTGGAGATATTTTCTCAGATGTAAATTCATTTTTAGGTATATTATATATATTACTTTTAGTTGCTTATGTTAAAGGTAGAAGTGGAAATGTTAATAAGATACTAAATATATTTGTAGACTGTGCAGTTATAGTTTCGATTATGACTATAGTATTATTTTTTGTAAGTAGAATTTATTTACCAAATAATCTAGAAATAATAGTTGCTTATAATAATTTAAATAGTAAATTACAGTATGGATTAATAAGTGGATTAGTTTTATCTAATAACTATGCTAGAGTATATTTATATAATGGGATTTTTATGCAACTTGCAGTAGCCATTATGTTTATTAAATTATTTAATAAAGAAAGAAATATATTTGGAATAGTTAAATTATCAATACTTTTAATTGGAATATATGTTTCAAACACAAGAGGATTCTGGCTTGGAACTGCAGGAGTTGTAGTATTATCATTTGCATATTATTTATGGAGAGTTAGAAAGTATAGATTAACTATAAAGAATGTGTTAATTGCTATTATTCCATTGATTTTAGTTGCTGTAATAATTCCTAAAACCATTGTTGCTGTATCACCAGAGCAAAACTTACCAGATTCAGCAGGAAGTATAAAAGATAGAATAGAATCTATTGGAGATTTCGAAAATGATGAATCTAATAAGGTAAGAGCGATTCAACTTAGGTTTTTAGTTGATAAGATAAAAGAGAAGCCAGTTTTAGGTTGGGGATTTGGAGGTCATATTTATGAATATCCTCAATATATGGAAGAGAATGGTCTTCAAATGGTTAGTAGTAGTAGCTTTGAGCTATATTATATTGAATTAATGTTTAAAACAGGTATAGTTGGAGTATTAATTTTCTTTGGATATTTAATTTATAACTTTATTAAGCTAATGTTGATTTTATTTAAAAAAGGGATAAAGGAAAGAGATGAGCAGATATTAGTTGGATGGACAGTAGGAACTATGTCTATTTTAGCATCGTCAATTACTAATCCTTATATTGCCGGTTTATCAGTGTTTTTTGTACTAGTTATGGAAGTTTATTTAATACAGTTGTATGATGAAAAGAATTAAATTTTAATATATAAATTATTAAGATTTACTTAAGGTGCACGTTATAGTGCACCTTTTATATTGACATTAATATTATTAAATAGTAAGATTTACTTTATGTATGACTATAATTAGAAATTAATCTAAATTTAAGGTATAATAAAATCGGAAAACTTGAAAATTGTAGAAAAAAATGTAGACGTATGGAATAATATAAATAAGAATTCGGAAAAACTAAATATATCTTAAGGGGGATTAGATAAAATATACCCATATTAAATTTAAAGATTAATTTAAATTATAGTAATTATAATCGATTTTGATAATAATAAATATAAGGGAGTATTAACGGAGATTCATATGGAGTGTGATAATATGACTGATTTTAGAGTTAATGATATAGGGGATGAGAAAAAAGGATTGAGATTCTATTTATTTTTCAAAAGAGCAATGGATATAGTTGGTTCTTTAATGGGATTAATATTATTGAGTCCGATTTTTCTTATTGTTGCAATAGCTGTAAAGTTAGACTCAAAAGGTCCAATAATATTTGGCCATACTAGAAAAGGTATTGGTGGCAAAGATATAAAAGTTTATAAATTTAGAACTATGTATCAAAACTCGCAGGAGATATTTGATAACTTTACCAAGGAACAAAAAGAGGAATTTTATAAGAACTTTAAATTAGAAAATGATCCTAGAGTTACTAAGGTTGGAGATTTTTTAAGAAGAACTAGTTTAGATGAATTGCCACAATTAATAAATATATTAAATGGTACAATGAGCATAGTAGGTCCTCGACCAATCGTTGAAAAGGAAGTTGCACTTTATGCCGAATATGCACCAAAGTTATTTTCAGTTGTTCCTGGACTTACAGGGTATTGGCAAGCTCATGGAAGAAGTGATACTACATATGAGGAAAGAATTAAGATGGATATGTATTATATAGATAACAGAAGCTTATGGTTAGATGTGAAAATAATTTTTAAAACATTTGGTTCTGTAATTAAGGGTGAAGGTGCAATTTAAGATAGGGAAATTGGAGGAAGAGTAAATGAAAATATCCATAATATGTCCTCTTTATAATGCTGAAGGTTATATAGAAGATTTATATTTGAATATACAAAAGCAAAAGGATGTTTGCATTGCTGAGATAAAGTTTATTTTAACTGAATCAAGTGATAATACAGAAGAGAAATTAAAAAAATTAAAATGTAATTACAAAAAGATTTCAAAAAAAGAATTTTCACATAGTTTAGTTAGAGAAAAAGCGGCATTTGAGGCTGAAGGTGATATACTAGTATTTATAACTCAAGATATAAAAATAGCAGATGAATATTGGTTATATTATTTAACTAAAGATATAATTGATGGTAAGTGTGAAGCTGCCTTTAGTAGACAAATAGGTTATGAGAATCATAAGGTTGAAAGATATACAAGAGAAATAAATTATCCGAGTGAAACTAGAATAGTAAGTAAGGATGATATTGATAAGTTGGGACTTATGACATTCTTCTTTTCAGATGCATCAAGTGCCATTTCTAAGAAGATATTTGTAGAGTTAAATGGATATGACAATAAAAATTTACCTACAAATGAAGATATGTATTTTGCATACAAACTTATTATGAATGGATATAGAATTGAATATGCAGCAGACTCTAAGATAATTCATTCTCATGATTTATCATTTAAAGAAACATTAAAAAGATATGGTGACATAGGAAAATTCTTTGAAGAAAATTCATATTTAAAAGAGTATAGTGCAGGAGAACGTGGGTTCACTGTTCTTAAATATATAGCAAAAAGAAGTATAGAAGATAAAAAGCCATTAATTATTGCAGATGCAATAATTAATTTTGGTGCACGTTTTATAGGGATGAAATTTTATAAAAAATAAAAAGTGAGGTATTTTGTTATGAAAGGTATTATTTTAGCAGGTGGATCAGGAACTAGACTATATCCAGTAACAAAGGCAATGTCAAAACAAATGGTTCCAATATACGATAAACCAATGATTTATTATCCAATGTCAGTATTAATGTTAGCAGGTATAAGAGATATTCTTATAATCTCAACACCAAGAGATATAGTTAACTTCAAGGAGTTATTTAAGGATGGTTCTGAATATGGTTTAAACATTGAATATGCAATTCAAGAACAACCAAATGGATTAGCAGAAGCATTTATAATTGGTGAAGAGTTCATTGGTGATGACAATGTAGCTATGATATTAGGAGATAATATATTCTATGGTCAAAGCTTTACTGCTCACTTAAAAGAAGCAGCAGAATTAAAAGAAGGTGCAATGGTATTTGGATATTATGTTCAAGATCCAAGAGCTTTTGGAGTAGTTGGATTTGATGAAAATGGTAAAGTAACTTCTTTAGAAGAAAAACCAGAAAAACCAAAATCAAAGTATGCTGTACCAGGACTTTATTTCTATGATAATTCAGTAGTTGAAAAAGCAAAGGCTTTAAAACCGTCACCAAGAGGTGAGCTAGAAATAACTGATTTAAATAAAGTTTACATGGAAGAAGGAACTTTAAAGGTTAATTTATTAGGTAGAGGTATGGCTTGGCTTGATACAGGAACTCATGTATCAATGTTAAAGGCATCTAACTTTGTTGAAGCAGTACAAACTACTCAAGGAACATTTATTGCTTGTTTAGAAGAAATTGCTTATAGACAAGGCTGGATTTCAAAGGAGCAAGTTAGAGAATTAGCTGGACCTTTAATGAAAACAGAGTATGGAAAATATTTAATAGATATAATTGAGGAGTAGAGAGATGGTTGAAGTAGGAAATTTTAAATTTATAGAAACTAAAATACCTGACTTATACATAGTTGAGCCAAAGGTATTTGGAGATGCTAGAGGATATTTTATGGAAAGTTATAATAAAGAGCATTTTGATAAAGCTGGATTAACTATGACTTTTGTACAAGATAATGAATCAAGATCTAAAAAGGGTGTTTTAAGAGGATTACACTTCCAAACTCAACATACACAAGGTAAACTTGTAAGATGTACAGAAGGAGAAGTGTGGGATGTTGCTGTTGATTTAAGAAAGGGTTCACCTACATATGGACAATGGGAAGGTGTATACTTAAGTTCAGAAAATAAGAGACAATTCTATGTACCAGAAGGTTTTGCACATGGATTTGTAGTTTTATCTGAAACTGCAACATTTAACTATAAATGTACAGATTTCTATTCACCAGAACATGATGGCGGACTTTTATGGAATGATGAAGACGTTGCTGTAGAATGGCCATTAGATGGAATTGAAGAGGTTTTATTATCTGACAAAGATAAGAAGCAAAAGAAATTTAAAGAATTAGATTTACCTTTTGTGTACGAAGGCTAGGAGGTAATTAAATGAAAATTTTAATAACTGGTTCAAATGGGCAACTAGGAAATGAACTTCAAAAAATAATATCTACAGGAACAGCTGAAATTGGAGCAGTTTCAAATACAATTAAAACTGCTGAAGTTTTTGCTGTAGATGTAGATAAATTAGATATAACTAACTTAGAACAAGTTAAAACTGTTTTAAAAGAAGTAAATCCAGATGTAGTTATAAACTGTGCAGCAGCAACAAATGTTGATGGTTGTGAAGCAAATAAGGATTTAGCATTTAAAATTAATGCTTTAGGTGCTAGAAACTTAGCTATGGTTTGTGAAGAAATAGGAGCTAAAATAGTTCAAGTTTCAACTGACTATGTATTTAGAGGTGTTGGTGATACACCATTAAATGAAGCAGATATAGTTGCGCCAGTAAGTTCTTACGGAAAAACTAAGCTTTTAGGTGAAGAATTTGTAAGAGAATTTTCATCAAAGTATTATATAGTTAGAACAGCATGGCTTTATGGATATGTAGGACACAACTTTGTTTATACAATGATGAAGTTAGGTAAAGATAGAGATACTTTAAGTGTTGTAAATGATCAACTTGGAAATCCTACACATGCTAATGATTTAGCATATCACATATTAAAACTTATTGAAACAGAAGAATATGGGGTATACCACTGTACTGGAAAAGGTGAATGCAGCTGGTATGACTTTGCATCAGAAATAATGAAGCTTTCAGGAAGAGATTGTAAGGTAAATCCATGTACTTCAGCAGAATATAAAGCAATGTATCCTAATTCAGCTGATAGACCAGCATATTCATCACTTGATAATATGATGCTTAGATGTACTGTTGGTGATGAAATGAGAGATTGGAAAGATGCTTTAAAGACTTTCATGGATAATGTTGAAAAATAATTAGTAATTATCGATAAACTTAAAATTTGGAGATATAAGGAGAATTTAATTATGAAAACTTATTTAGTAACTGGTGGAGCTGGATTTATAGGCTCAAACTTTGTATTATACATGTTAAATAAATATGAGGATATAAGAATAATAAACTTAGATAAGTTAACTTACGCAGGAAACTTAGAAAACTTAAAATCAATTCAAGATGATCCAAGACATATATTTGTACACGGGGATATCTGTGATAATGAATTAGTTAATTCTTTATTCGAAAAATATGAAATAGACTATGTTGCTCACTTTGCAGCAGAATCTCATGTTGATAGAAGTATAAGAGAGCCAGAAGTATTTGCTAAGACAAATGTTATGGGAACAGTAAATCTATTAAACTGTGCAAAAGCTGCATGGGAAAATGAAGATGGGACATGGAAAGAAGGAGTTAAATTCTTACACGTTTCAACAGATGAAGTTTACGGTTCATTAGGAGAAACAGGATACTTCATGGAAACTACTCCATTAGATCCTCACAGCCCATACTCTTCAAGTAAAGCTGGATCAGATTTAATGGTTAAGGCATACCATGATACATACAAAATGCCAATGAATATAACAAGATGTTCAAATAACTATGGACCATTCCAATTCCCAGAAAAGTTAATACCATTACTAATCAACAACTGCTTAGATCATAAAGATTTACCAGTTTACGGTGATGGAATGAATATAAGAGACTGGTTATTTGTTGAAGATCACGCTAAAGCTATCGATATGGTTATAAACAATGGTAGAAATGGTGAAGTTTACAACGTTGGTGGACATAATGAAAGAACTAACATAACAATAGTTAAGACAGTAATTGCTTACTTAAATGAAAATGTAGATAAAGAAGTTACTGAAAACTTAATTAAATATGTTGAAGATAGAAAAGGTCATGATAGAAGATACGGAATTGATCCAACTAAGATTAAAGAAGAATTAGGATGGTATCCTGAAACTACATTTGAAGTTGGAATCAAGAAGACTATTCAATGGTATTTAGATAACCAAGAATGGATGAAAAACGTTACTTCAGGTGAATACATGAACTACTACAATGAAATGTATAAGTAATTTCTGATTGCTTTAAGAAAGCTGGCTTTATGCCAGCTTTTATTTTTATTTAAAATATATTTAAATAAAAGTCTATATTGAAGTTTATTAAGTCTTCAATATAGGCTTATTTTTTTATTTAATGTTTTGATGTTTTATTTATAAAAGAATTTATACTATAAAGTAGTATTATTATAAATAAAGGCAACCACATAAGAGCTATTCTATTAATAATGAATAAGTCTTTAGCTAACACGACTAAACCAGTTAGTATTGTATAATAAGCTGTAAATTTAAATAATAATATTGCTTTTTTATCTTTAACTTTTATTATAAAGTATATAAATGCTAAACAAGAAACAACACTTAAAATTACTCCTAAAATATTACCTAAAGAGTATACAATTAAATATACTAATCCTGTTGTTAAGAAATTAAATAGTGGTGGATCGTATATAACATGCATAACTAATTGAACAAATAAGTTAATTATCATCTTAGGTCCATTTCCAAATTGAGCAGTAAAGATATCTTGTAAGTGCGTAATTTGGAAGAAGGAGAAGAATGTATTTGAATGTTGTAATTGAAAATTAAAGTTTACAAAAAAGTAAATGGTAGCAATTATTGCAATGAAGTAAATTATGTCTTTAAAGCTAAAAATACGTTTATTATTTTTGAAAGTAAAAATAATACATGCAATAAATACTAATAATGAATACGATCTGAACTCTAATAAGAGTACAGCTAAAAGTAAAATTAAAATAATTGATTTATAATTTACTTTTTGAGAAAGTATATAATAAATTAATATTATGGTTATTCCAATTATTATATTATCTCTCATAAGTAAAGAATTACATAATATGTATCCTGGTAATATACTGAAAATTCCTACGCTTATTAAAGAAAGCTTTTCATTTAAATATAATCTAGATGTCTTATATAAAAATATTGATGTTGGTATGTATACAAATAATTTTATTAATATTAAGTCTAAAGTAGACTTAATACCTATACCTTTAAGGAATGTCAGGAATATTACGAATATATTATAGTTTCCATAACTAGCATGCCCTTCTGGATCAACAAATTCATATATAGGTAATTCTTTATGTAACCATGCACTAATATCTCCGTTTTTTAAATGATTTAATAAGATATCAGAATCTATGTAATATTTATATTCATCACAGAAGTGATTATTAGCCACGTTTCCAAATAATACTCCATGTTCAAATCCATGGGATAAATTATTATAATAAATAATTATAGAAAATAGAGCGTAAATTACTAAAAAACTACTAGAGAGTAAAAAGAAACTTTTTGAATATGAATTTCTTTTATATAAATAATAGTTTAATAATAACATTAAAATAATTATTAAAGGTGTAAAGATACTCATGATAATCTCCTTTGATATATTTTCTTTCCTTATATTAGTATATATGATTAAACAAGATATAACAATAATGTACAAGCTATTTAAAGTAAGAGATATTTAATAAGAAATAATGAGGTTTTTATCCATAATATAACTTTAAATATCCATTTAATAATAAATGTGACATGTGTTTACAAATATATTTATAATGTGTTACTATTACATTTGTATATTATAAATAAAAATGGGGGAAAGAAATGAAAAAAAATAAATCATTTTTATTATTAGTCTGCCTAATATTTATGCTTAATTCATTTACATTTAATGTTTATGCACTAAATAATGGGACAAACAGTAGAGCAATCGGAAATGTTAAGATTGTTTCAACTGTGGACACTTCTTTAGAGTCGGTGGAGGCTTGGGCAAGAAGTAAGAACGCTACTGAAACCTTTGTTGGTTTAGCAAAGTTATATAAACAATATGCTGAATCAAGAGGAGGCATAAACTGGGTAGTAGCTTATGTACAAGCTGCTAAAGAAACTGGTTATGGAAGGTTTGGTGGAGTTCTAGATGAATCATATCATAATCCATGTGGATTAAAGAACCCCAGTGGTGGTGGTGATTATGACCCTAATGCACATAAAAGATTCGATACTTGGGAACAAGGTGTATTAGCTCATTTAGATCATTTAGCACTATATGCATCAGCAGATGGATTTCCCAAAACAAAATATGTAGATAAGTGGAAAAATGAGCCGTTAGCAGTAGATGAAACTTATGACCCAAGACATATAGGATGGTTTGGAACCGCTAGTGGAATTTTGGGTAAGGCAAAAGATGTTATAGGATTAACTGGCAGTTGGGCTTCAGATCCAAACTATGGAATAGACTTATTTAGATTGTATTGTGAAGCAAGTAATTCTGAATATTTACCAGCAAAAAGTAATTTAGAATCACCTTCTAATTCTGAGATTATTGTTAATGGTAAATTAAGAATTAAGGGATGGGCCTTACATGCATTTGGAATTAAGGAAGTTAAGGTCTTAGTTGATAATGCTCAAGTTGCAACTCTAAATACAGGAATTTCTAGAGCTGATATTAACTCTGCCTATCCAGGATATTTTAATGGAGAACTTTCGGGATTTGAAGAGACTATTGATATTAGTCAATTAGGAACCGGAAATAAGACTGTTGAGGTAATAATAGTTTCTAGAAATGGAGAGACTCAAAGTCATAAGAGAAATATCACTATAGGAAAAGTTAATAATCTACCAAAGATAAACACTTTAGATACTCCAAGTGATAATACAGTTATTTCTAATGAAAAGATCAAGATTAGAGGTTGGGCATTAGATGAGTATGGAGTTAAGGAAGTAAGAGTATACGTTGATGGAAAGGATCTAGGAACTGTACCTTATGGAACAAATAGACCTGATGTAAACAATGTATATCCAGGGTATCCAAGTGGAAATAACTCAGGTTTTGATGGGACAGTAGATATATCAAATATATCGGCTGGAGACAAGAAATTAGCAGTAAAGATAACTTCTAATGATGGAACAGAAAAGACTATAGAAAGAACAATAAAAGTAGTTAGGTTAGAAACAAGGATATGTTTAGATGAGCCTAGCAGCGGTTATACACTAACAGGAAATAGTCTAAAAATAAGAGGATGGGCATTATCATCAGTTGGAATAAAAGAAGTAAGAGTATACGTTGACGGAAAAGATTTAGGAACTGTGCCTTATGGAACAAACAGATCTGATGTAAATAATGTGTATCCAGGATATCCAAGTGGAAATAATCCAGGGTTTGATGGAACAGTTAATATATCAAGTATATCATCTGGAAATAAGACATTAACAGTACGAATAACTGCAAATGATGGAAAAACTCAAACTATTGAAAGAGCAATAAAAATAAAGAGAGCAGAAACAAGAGTATGCTTAGATGAACCAATTAGCAATTATTCAGTGACAGGAAATAGTCTGAAGATAAGAGGATGGGCATTAGATGAAAGCGGAGTTAGGGAAGTAAGAGTATATGTTGATGGAAAAGATCTAGGAACTGTACCTTATGGAACAAATAGATCTGATGTAAATAATGTATATCCAGGATATCCAAGTGGAAATAATCCAGGGTTTGATGGAAATGTTGATCTATCAAATGTAGAGGATGGAGTAAAAAGTTTAAAGGTAAAGATTTCTTCAAATGATGGTAATATACAAGAAATTGAAAGAACAATAAAAATACAAAGACCAAAATCTATAATATGTTTAGATGAGCCTGTAAATAATCAATTAATAAGTTCAAATACTTTAAAAATAAGAGGTTGGGCATTAAATTCTACTGGAATAAAAGAAGTAAGAGTATATGTTGATGGAAAAGATCTAGGAACTGTGCCTTATGGAACAAATAGAGCTGATGTAAATAATGTATATCCAGGATATCCAAGTGGAAATAACCCAGGATTTGATGGAAATGTTGATCTATCAAATATAGGAAGTGGAGTAAAGAGCTTAAAGATAAAGGTTTCTTCAAATAATGGTAATATACAAGAAATTGAAAGAAAAATAAATATACAAAGATTAGAAACTCGTACTTGTTTAGATAGTCCAGTTACAAATGAAATAGTTGCTGGAAATACATTAAAAGTAAGAGGATGGGCTTTATCATCAAGTGGAGTAAGAGAAGTAAGAGCTTATATTGATGGAAAAGATTTAGGAACTGTTAAATACGGAACTGAAAGAAAAGATGTAAATAATGTATACCCAGGATATCCAAGTGGAAATAATCCAGGATTTGATGGGATCATTGATATATCAAAGGTAGGTTCTGGAGATAAGACATTAGTAATAAAGATTACTGAAAATAATGGAACTGTTAAAACTATAGAAAGAAACTTTACTCATAGAAAATCTAAATTAGTAGTAGTAGATCCAGGGCATGAAATTGAGTCAGTAGATCCAGGTGCATCAGCTACTCATAATGGAATTAGATATGTAGAAGGAAATTTGAACTTACAAATTGCTGTTAAGTTAAAAGCTCAATTAGAGGCTATGGGAATAGAGGTTTATATGACAAGATATGATGGGCTAATAATAGATAAAGACTCTACTGAAAGCTTAAAGAAGAGAGTAAAGGTTGCAAATGAGTTGGATGCTGATTTATTTGTGTCAATACACCATAATTCATATACTAGTCCTTCAGCACATGGATTTGAGGTATATTATAGTACAGGAACTCCGGTTTCAACTAATATGGTGTCAAGAGGTTTAATAACTCAAGATGGAAGAGATTTAACTTTAGAAAGAAGATCATATACAGCTAGAAATCTTGAAGAAAAATCTCAAATAAGTAAAGCATTAGCAACAACAATTAGTAATGAAGGTTCATCTACTTTAGGTTTATATAATAGAGGAGCTAAGGATAGTAACTTATATGTTTGTAAAAATACTTTAATGCCTTCAATATTAATAGAAAATGGATTTATAACTAATCCAACAGAAGCAGTTAAAGTAAGCGCTACATCTCATCAACAAAAGTTAGCAGAAATAGTAGCAAAGAATATAGGAAATGTTTTACAATAAGTTTATAAACGTGAGTGTTTATAAACTTAAAATTAATTCTATATAGACATTAAAAAATTTAAGAAGTTAAAAACTGATTCCTGCATTTAGCAGGAGTCAGTTTTTTTATGTAGATATAATTATTCTAAAAAAACATATTTATTCATGGTCTTTATTATAGAATAAAGTTTGAAGTAGGATTAAAAAGTCAGAAATTGTTTTACTATAAGGAAATTTTTATGTAAAATATAATTATTGTAGATATTTATAAAATTTTGAATTTAGGGGGGATACTTTGAAGAGAAAAATTTCAATTTTAAGTTTAGTATTGTTTATTGCTAGTTTAATTACACCAATAAACAATGTAAATGCAGAAAAAATTACTGATGAAAATTCAGCTATTATTATGACAGAGGGTATAGATAATAATGAAGAAGCTGATATTACTAAAGATGAATCAACGCAGGAAAATACATTAGATGATATACAAGAGGGTGAGGATTTAGTTCAAGAAACAAATGAATCAGTACAACCCGATAATATGAGTGAAAATGAAGCTTTACTTAATAGTAAATATGATAAAAATTATATAAATAATATTAAGTCTCAAGAACTATATAAATTATCAAATGATAGTATAGAAGAGATAAATGAATCTTTATCACCAAAAGCAATTATAGATAATTATGAAGTTTTAGATACTAAGACTGATGATGAGTATGAAATTGCATTAGCATATGGTGATGGAAGTTATTACTTTGTAGGAAGTAGTAATAGTTATGAAGATGCTATTCAGATTTTAGAAAATACACCACTTCCAATTTCAGAAGATAGTATAATTCCTGTTATAATAAATAAAAATGGACAAGTTGTATATTCAACAAATGCTATGGCATATATATTAAATACTTCAAATGCAACTGTAAATATATATACAACATCATCATTAAGTAGTGCTTTTACATATGTTAACCAAGCTTATGTAAGCGATATACCTCTTATTGAAAGCACTAGTACTGCAGCTAAAATTCAAGTTTCAGGATATACTGGGTGGGTTAAAAGTAATCTTAATAATGAGGCTTTAAGCGATTTAAGAATAGTTCCTATGAATCAAGTAAAAAATCCAAGTTATTATATTTCAGAAGGTGGAATATTATATCATTACATTTCAAAGGATTTAATAGGAACTAATGGATATAAAATTGCTATTGGAAAAGCACCAAGTTATTTAGCTACAAATACTCGTTATTTTAGTTATGATGGTAATTATTTCTATGATGGAAGTAATATTGAAAGTGGATTAAATACATTAATTAATGATTTAAAGGCTGGAAATAAAAATAACGCAGTTAATAAAAATAATCCATACTATCTTTATTATCAATATCTACCTTTAAGAAGTAAGACAATATATAGTGCAACACAATTAGATAATTATATTAATGCTAAAACAAAAGATAACTCTAAGTTAAGAGGAATAGGACAAGCATTGAAGGATGCAGAAGAGAAATATGGAGTAAATGCATTATTAATATTAGGTGTAGCTATTAATGAAAGTGGATGGGGAACATCAGCTATAGCACAACAAAAAAATAATCTTTTTGGGATTAAGGCATATGACTCTAATACTGGTGCAGCAGATGTATTTGCTACTCCAGGAGATTCAGTAATAGAGTTTGCTAAGAATTATATGTCAAAGGGATATACTAATCCATCAGATTGGAGACACTTTGGTGGTTTATTAGGTAACAAAGGTGTAGGTGCTAATGTAAAGTATGCATCAGATCCATTCTGGGGAGAAAAAGCAGCAAGGTATGCATTTGATGCTGATTTATATTTATCTGGCAATAAAGTAAGCTCATTAATAGATACAAATAGATATAAAATTGGTATGTATACAACAAATAATGAGGTTAAAAATAGTTCAGGATCAACAATATATAAAGTTGATAATAATCATGGTTGGATAGGAGCTACATTTGCTTTTGCTAATAATGATATAGTTTACGTTAATGGACAAGCTATGTATCAAATATATCCAGAAAGAAATACACCGGTTAGTGATAACAGCTATAATGGAGATTATAATTGGGACTCCAAAGGATATGTGAATACTTCTGGCGTTAAGATAATCAGTGATGGAAGTAATTCAAATGTAATAGGTATACCATCGGTAGTATATTCTACTCATATTCAAAATGTAGGGTGGCAATCAAATAAAAGTAATGGACAAATGTCAGGAACAGAAGGCCAAGCTTTAAGACTTGAGGGGATAAGAATTAATTTAGAAAATTATCCTGGAGCTAGTATTAGATATAGTACTCATATTCAAAATGTAGGGTGGCAGGATTGGAAGTATAATGGTGAAGTTTCAGGAACGGAAGGTAAATCTCTAAGGCTTGAAGGTATAAAGATTGAAGCAACTAATTTACCAGAAGGATTAGAAGTACAATATAGAGTACATGTACAAAATGAAGGATGGCAAGAGTGGAAAAGTAGTGGAGAAATTGCGGGAACACAAGGTAAATCTTTACGACTTGAAGCTATTGAAATAAGAATAGCTGAAAAAACTCCAACTATAAGTTACAAATGTCATGTACAATATGACGGATGGCAAGAGTTCGTTAGCAATGGACAAATGTCAGGAACAGAAGGAAGGGCTTTAAGACTTGAAGGTATAGTAATTGATACTAAAAATTTACCAGAAGGTGCTTATGTTAGATACAGAACTCATATCCAAGATATAGGATGGCAATCTTGGAAAACAGATGGCCAAGTATCTGGAACAGAAGGAAAATCTAAGAGGTTAGAAGGCATTCAAATAGAATTAATTGGGGCTCCAGGATACCATGTAGAGTATAGAACTCATGTGCAAAATGAAGGATGGCAAAATTGGAAAAGAGATGGTGAGATTTCAGGAACTACAGGAAAGTCATTAAGGCTTGAGGGGATAGAAATAAGAATAGTTAAAGACTAAAACTAAAAGGTATGTGAATTTAAAATCACATACCTTTTATGTATTTATTAAACTGTTTTTTTAGGTTTTATAAATGATCCAATAACTAAAGCTATAATAGTAGGAATAACCCAACCGAATCCAATTCCAGCTAATGGCATAAAGCTTAATGAATCTCCGAAGAATGAGAATAATAATCCACATGCTAAAGAAACATAAACTGCTAATCTAATAGCAATAATATTAGTTAAGAATTTATTAAGTAAAGTAACAACAATAATTGTAATAGCTACTGGGTATAAAACATTTAATATTGGAACTGATAACTTAACAATTTTATCAACACCTTGACAAGCTATTATATAACTCATTAAAGAGATGATTATAGCATTAAATTTATATGATAATTTTCCATTACTTACTTTTTCAAAGAAAGTAGCACCAGCAGTTAATAAGCCAATTGATGTAGTTAAACAAGCAAGACCAATAGCAGTTCCGATTAATACTAAACCGAAAGTTCCTAGAATTTTATTAGCTATGAATACTAATAATGCGGTATTACCAATTCCAGAATCAACCAAGTTAACAGTGTGCGCACCTATAAATGTTAATCCACCATAAACAAATGCTAAACCAACAACAGCAATAAGACTAGCTTTTAATAAAACTGATTTTACTTCTCTATCTTTATAGCCCTTTTCAACGATTGAAGAAGTAATAACACCTGCAAATAGTAATGCACCTAATGCGTCCATTGTTTGATAGCCTTCAAGTAAAGACATTGATAATATATTAGTAGCACCTGTAGGAACTAATTCACCTATTGGATCTATTATACCTTTAACAATTACTATAGTTAATACAATTATTAATGCAGGTGTTAAAAACTTACCTATTGTATCTATAATAGAAGAACGTTTTAGAACAAAGAATAAATTTATTAAGAAATAAATTGCCATTATTATTATAGGTGACCATGTTGGGAAAAATGGCAATATGGATATTTCAAAAGTAGTTGCAGCAGTTCTTGGTATTGCTAATAATGGACCTATAGCAAAGAATAAAACTGTTGTAAGAATTAATGTAAATTTAGCACCAATTTTATTTGTAATACTTTCAAATGTACCATTTCCTTTAGAACAAGCTAATATAGCAAGTAAAGGTAGACCTACTCCTGTTAGGATAAATCCTAAAATACCCAATAAGTATTGATCTCCTAATTTATTTCCTAGTGATGGTGGGAATATTAAATTTCCAGCACCAAAGAACATTGAAAATAATGCAAACCCTACTACTATAGAGTCTCTTGTTTTATTTTTCATATGTGTACCTCTTTCTGTCTTTTTAATTTTTTTATTAATTAATTAATAAATTGGCAAGATTTTTTTAATTTTTTTTGTTAAATTGTAAAATTTGATATAATAATAACATTATATATGTTTTTTTTCAACAAAATATTACATGTAAAAATAGGGTTTGCGAATGGTAATATTAAGGTACTAAATATAGTATTGATAATTACATTATGTTATTATAGTAATATGAAACTCGTTCTATTGATTGAGAATGAGTAACTTTCAATTACCAAATTAATTTGGGATTGTCAGTTATGTATACTAAAATTTTACTGAGTTAGAGAGGTAATAAGATGAAAGTAAGAAAGGCTATAATACCAGCAGCTGGTCTTGGAACAAGATTTTTACCAGCAACAAAGGCTCAACCAAAGGAAATGCTACCAATAGTTGATAAACCAACAATTCAATATATTATTGAAGAAGCAGTTGCGTCTGGAATTGAAGAAATCCTAATAATAACAGGAAGAAATAAAAAGTCAATTGAGGACCATTTTGATAAATCTGTTGAATTGGAAATGGAACTTGAAAAGGCTGGAAAGCAAGAAATGCTTGATTTAGTTAGAGGCATATCTGATATGGTTGATATTCACTATATAAGACAAAAGGAGCCAAGAGGATTAGGGCATGCTATTCATTGTGCAAAATCTTTCGTTGGTAATGAACCATTTGCTGTAATGCTAGGTGATGATGTTGTTGATAGTGAGGTTCCTTGTTTAAAACAATTAATAGATTGCTTTAATGAATATAAAACAACAATAGTAGGAGTTCAAACTGTAGCACCTGAAAACGTTGATAAATACGGTATAGTTGATGGAATTCATATTGAAGATAGAGTTTATAAAGTTAAGAGATTAGTAGAAAAACCATCAATAGAAGAAGCACCAAGTAATGTTGCTATTTTAGGAAGATATATAATTACACCTCAAATTTTTGAGATATTAGAAAATACTAAACCTGGTAAGGGAAATGAAATTCAATTAACAGATGCGTTAGAGTCATTAATAAGAAATGAGGCTATGTATGCATATGATTTTGAAGGAAGAAGATACGATGTTGGAGATAAGTTAGGTTTCTTACAAGCGACAGTTGAGTTTGCATTAAAAAGAGAAGAACTTAGAGAAGATTTTATAGAATATTTAAATACAAAACCATGGGAAAAATAATAGAAACAGCCAAGAGGCTGTTTCTATTATTTTTTATTTATTATCTTGGTATAAGACCTATTTTCTTTTGCATTTTTCTAAGTGTTTTTATAGCAGCATAGTTAGCTTTTTCAGCACCTAGTTTATATATGTCTTCTAAAGATTTTTTATCTTTAAGTAGGTTGTTAACTCTTTCTTGAATAGGAGCTAACTCATCAACTATTGCATCTGCAACATCTTTCTTTAAGTCAGCATAACCTTTTCCTTTGTAAAGGTCAACAACTTCATCTTTAGAATATCCTTTAATTGAAATAAGAATATCAAGTAAGTTTTTAACTCCAGGTTGTTCATCACAGTAATTTACAACGCCTATACTATCAGTAACAGCTCTAGATATTTTCTTTCTTATAACATCAGGAGTATCCATAATTAAGATGTAGCTATTTGGATTATCATCTGATTTTGACATCTTTTTAGATGGATCTTGTAAACTCATAACCTTTGCACCAACTGGTGGAATATAAGGGTCTGGAACCTTAAATGTTGGGCTATAAGCATTATTAAATCTACCAGCTAAATCTCTAGCTAATTCTAAGTGTTGCTTTTGGTCAATTCCAACAGGAACTAAGTCAGTATTATATAATAAAATATCTGCAGCCATAAGTACTGGATAAGTAAATAAACCTACAGGGATAGAATCACCATGTTTTTGAGATTTATCCTTAAATTGAGTCATTCTTGAAAGTTCACCCATATAAGTATTACATGTTAAAAGCCAAGCACCTTCAGCATGAGCTGGTACATGAGATTGAATAAATAATGTATTTTTTTCTGGATCAATGCCACAAGCTATATAAATAGCTAAAACTTCTAGAGTTCTTTTTCTTAAATCAGCAGGAACTTGTTTAACTGTTATAGCGTGTAAATCAACAACACAGAAGAAACAATCGTATTCATCTTGAAGTTTAACCCAGTTTTTTAATGCTCCTAAGTAATTTCCTAAAGTTAAATTACCAGATGGTTGAATACCACTGAAAATAACTTTTTTCTTTTCTGCTACGTTTTCCAAATATAGCACCCCTTTTCTTTTTTTCTATAAGTGTTTATCTGATAGCTATAAGTTGTAATAAGTCATCTGATTTAAGATGGAAATTAACAACTCTAAGCTTATAGATAACGACTTCTTAGCTTCAGATAGAATTAAGAAGTCAGTTTATATCCTAACTATAAATTTATTACGTTACCATATAGTTAATATTATAAAATTACCAAAATTTTATGTCAACCAAACTTAGGAATTTGCATGAAAAGTATTAAGTTTAAGCAACAAAAAGGAGTTGCTTAAGCAACTCCAAAAAATTCAATTAATTATCTTCTGTCTCTATTCATCTTTTGAGCTTTTCTAGCTCTTCTGCAATCTGGGCATCTAACAGGATCATTTTCAAATCCTTTTTCTTTGTAGAATTCTTGTTCTCCTACAGTAAAAATGAATTCCTTTCCGCAGTCTTTGCAGATAATTTTCTTATCTTCCATTTTATATACCTCCTTAAAATCCATAGGGTGAATCTTGATAACTACTAACTATACACCTAAGGAAAAGGGGTACTTTAATGATATTATCATAGAATTTCCTAATGATTTTTATTACACTATTATTATAGCATAATTTGGAAAAAATGCAACAAACATACTTTGGTAAGAATATAGAAAAATAAAATTATTTTTTCTTACATCTTAAGCTGAAGGCTGTAAATGCAATAAGCGGAACAGCCACAAATAATATTAAATTAATATATTGATAGTACTTAAGAATATAAAATAAAATATAATTATTTCCTGATAAAAATGTCCCAAATATAAAAATTGCTAGAGTATAAACTGTAATAAAATATTTATTGTTTTTTATATATTTTTTATATATTACATAAACTCCATAAGCTGAAATTATATATTTTAAGAAAAAGCCCATAACTGTTTGATATAAGAAAAAGAAATCAGCAAATTCTATAAAACTGCCAAGTTGAACTCTTTGACTTTGAGTAAATTCAGGGTAAAAGAGATTAGCAGCCCTAATTGGACCAAAGGTTGATAATATTCCAATTAGTACATAAATACATACAATGCCTAATATGCTTAAGGCTATAAAGTTATGTTTTTTTAAATCTTTGCCATTATTTAAATATCTTAGATATGGTAAAGAAATAACAAAAGCAGATAGTGAACCTAAAACTAATAGGAATGTTGATAAAAATTCACTACCTATATCTCCTGCAAAAACAGGCATAATATATTTTATATCTTTATATTTTTCAGTAAGTATAGCTAAGATAACAGTATTAACGCCTAATGAAGATATAATAGTAATTATAAAAATTAAGAATGAACGTATACTTTTTCCAATTAGAAATACTGATGGTAAAAGGAAAAATGCAATTATATACCAACTAGGAGTTCCAAGGAAAAAACAAGATTTAACTATGTTAGTTTCTACAGCTGCAGATTCAAGTGAAGCTAAAAACAATCCAAAAGCAAATAAAAATAAAAATACATTTCCTAAAGTTTTAGACAACCCTTGAGTAAAAACTTCGTTTATATTATAAATTTTTCTAGAATCCATAATATAAATTAAATACATGGCAAATGCAAAGAAAATTAAATATATGATTAATGTGTATAGCCATGTATCTCTTCCCCCTTCTGCAATGAATAAAGAAGGATAGGTTTTAAAAGATATATATGTAACACCAAATACAAAAAGTATAAAGTGTTTTGCTGATAATTTATTCATTTTTTCTCCTCCAACTCTAAATATAAACTTAATTATTGCTATGTGATAAGATAATTCTATTTTATTATTCGCAAAAAAATGAATATTAAACATGGTGAGAGGAATAATATGCTTAGGTGATGCAAATGGATAATTTAAATTATGTAAAAGAAAGATTTGATGGGTGTTTTGACGTTAAATATAGGGATGTTAAGACAATAATAGGAGATGGTACTTTAGTATTCATAGATGATTTATGTAATAGTCAATGGATGATGGAATACTTAATATTACCATTAAGAGGGTTTGGAGAATTAAAAAATACAAGTATAAAAAATCCAAATGATTTATTAGAAAAGGTGCTTGATATAAGTGCAACAGGAATGGCTACAGATTTAGATGATGCACTTATGCATGTTTTATCTGGAGACGTAATTTTAATTTTAAAAGATTTTAATGAAATAATCTTTTGTGAGGTTAAAAATTTCCCAAGAAGAGGTATTGGAATTCCAGAAACAGAAGCAGTATTAAAGGGTCCTAGAGAAGGATTTAATGAGCTTATAGTAGATAATGTTGCATTAATCCGTAGACGTGTTAAGAATCCAGATTTAAAGTTTGAAACAGTTATAGTTGGGGAACAGTCACAAACTGCAGTTGCAATTGCATATATAAAGGGAATTGCACCAGAAGAGCTTGTAAGTAAGGTGAAAGATACAATTAAAAATTTAGATTTGAGATTTGTTTTAGATTCTAATTATATAGAAGTAAATTTAAAGCATCAACATTCATTTTTTGATACAGTAGGATATACTGAAAAACCAGATGAAGTTGCAGCCAAAATATTTGAAGGACGTATAGGTATATTAGTAGATGGTACACCATTTGTAGTTACAGTGCCATATTTCTTCTTAGAAAATTTTCAAATGCCAGATGATTATTATATAAATAGGCATTATACAAATTTCAATAGAGTATTACGATGGTTTGCATTTTTAATTGCATCTTTTTTACCAGGACTTTATGTTGCGATTATTACATACCATTTTTCTATGATACCGAGTCTTTTTGTTTTTAGGCTTGCGGTATCTAGAGCTGGAGTGCCTTTGCCTACTGTTATAGAAGTATTGATTATGATGTTAGCTTTTCAACTTATAAAAGAGGCTGGTTTAAGGCTTCCGCATCCAATAGGTGGAGCAATGAGTATAGTTTCAGCTCTTATCTTAGGGGATGCAGCAGTTGGAGCAGGAATATCATCAAGAATAACAATAATAGTAGTTGCTATAAGTACATTAAGTTATTTCCTAATACCTAAGGTATATGGTGCTGTTTCATTTTGGTCAATAGTAATAATGTTATCATCATCATTACTTGGGATACCAGGATTTCTATGTGCTTCATTAATTTATGTTATTCAAATATCAGAATTAGAATCTGTGGGGTATCCTTTCTTATTCCCACTAGGTAGTTTAAGTGAATATAGATTTAAAGATGTATTCTTTAGAGGTAAATTAGATAGGATTTCTAGAAAGATAATAGGAACAGGAGGTAAGGAGAGTGATGAAAAATAAAAGAAGATATTCACTATTATTAGTGTTATTATTCATCCCATTACTTTTAACAGGATGTTTCGATTATCATGATATTAATAAAGTTACATTTCCTACAAGTATTATTTTTGATATAGATGACTTAGGGGAAGCGATAGTTTATTTAGATTGTATTAAGCCGTATAGAAGCACAAATGACAGTTCTGATAAAGGAAGAAGAATAATTTATAAGGGTCAAGGTAAAACTGCATTAGAGGCATTAAATGATATAAATAGAGTATCAAGCTTTAAATTAGATTATACTCAAACAAGAGCATATATATTTACAGAAAAGGCTTCTAGAAAGGGTATTAAGAAATTTCTAGATTTGATTAATAATAATAGTGAGTTTTCAATGAAACCAAGTGCTTTTGTATATTATGGGGATGTAGATGAGTTATTAAAAACTGTTTCTACTGATGAAGAGTATTTAGGATTATTTTTAAATGATTTAGTTGGTAAAGAGAAATATAATCCTAAAGCTGTAAAATCAAATATAAATTATTATTTAAGTAATATTTTAATGGGAAGTAATACTGCATTATTAACATCTATATCATTAAAGGATAATGCTATAGATAAGAAGATAGAAATACAAGGTTCATCTATATTTAAAGATAATATTTTAGTGGAAAAAATAGATGTAGTAAATAGTTTAATGTACAATATTATGATGGGCAATGCAAAGAGTGGTACATTAGAGGTTGCTAACCCACAAGATAAGCAAAATTTTGTTACTCTTCAAATATTAGATAGTAGTGTTGAAGATAAGCTAGAGCTTAAAGATGGTAAGTATAAGTTAATAAAGAATGTTAATGTTGATGTATCTGTAAGTGAAATACAAGGTAAATTAATTGTTGATAGTAGTTCACTAGATTATATTGAGGTTAATGAAGAAGCATATATTAATGGATATGTTGGATACTTATTTAATAAATATAAGGAAGAGGGATTGGATATTTTTGATGTTGAAAGATTGGCAGAAATGTATTATCCACATGAGAATATAGAGAATCCTTTAAGTGTTACTGAATTAGAGGTAAATACTAAGATAAATATAAAAGGAACTGGAGTTGTAAAGGATAGTCTTTAATATTGAAAAATATTTATTAAAATTAGTGGAAAATATTGATAAAAATTAAATATAGGAGTATCCTTAAATTAAGGATACAAATTAAACTTAGCCATTGTTAAAGAACAAAGGAAAAGATAACAATAAAGTTATTTTCTTTGTTCTTTTTTTTATTATAATAAATATAATATATTACTATAAAATTTTTGTTAAAAATTAATACTAAAATTAGCAGTTTTGGTTTAAGTTGAATATTATATCTTAGAGAGAGTTTAAGGTAAAATATTATGAATAAGAAAAAGCTACTATCTTTAATACAACAGAGAGAAGGTACTAAATTAGATTTTAAACTAAAAATAGACATTTCCTCTGAATCAGGAAAGAAGGAACTTGCAAAGGATGTATGTGCCATAGCTAATTCTAAAGGGGGAAGAGGGTATCTAATAATAGGTGTTGAGGACAGAACAAAAAGACTAGTTGGAATTAATAAGGCAAAAGCTTTAGATGAAGAGAAAATCCAACAAGTTGTTAGCTCAAGGTGTGAACCTCCAATTCCAATAAAAGTAGAAATTGTAAATTTAGATGGAGTTGATATTGGAATAATAACAATATTTGATGGTGGCCAAAAGCCTTATCAAATAAAAGAAACTGGTGCATTTCATATAAGAAGAGGTTCTATTACAGATACTATGAGAAAATCAGAGCTAGTAGCGGCATTTGAAGAAAATCAATTGTTAACAGTTGAAACCTGCCAAATAGTAAATAGTAGTGCTGAATTTTTAAATAGAAATCTAATAGATCAGTATTTTAAAAGTAAAGGAATAACTATTACTAGAGAAAATCAGAAGTTTTTATTAGAAAGTGCTGGGATAACTTATTTGGATAAACGAAGCAGGAAGGTTAGATGTACTTTTGGAGGATTATTAGTATTTTGTGATAGTAATAATATATGTATTCCAAATAATGCAATAAGAATAATAAATAAGATTAATGATAATTATCCAAGAGCATTTATGATAAATGGAACTTTATTAGATATGATAGATAAAACAGAAGAAAAAATGTATACGTTATTACCAAGAGATTATCCGGTTTTTGCTATTATGGAAGCAGTAAAAAATTCAGTAATGTATAGGGAATATTCAATTATAGATAAGATAATAGAAATAGTATTAACTAAAAATTCAGTAATAATTATAAGTCCAGGACAACTGGTATCTAAAGGCAATATTTTAGGAGATATGGGCTATAATAAGAGAAATATGTGGATTTATGATAAGCTAATATCTTTAGATGAAGGAAAGAGATTTATTAATGATGGAAATGGATTAGTAAGAATAAAGGAAGCATTCAAAGGTAAAAGAAAGGTAAGGCTAATAAATTCAACACTAGATAATTGTTTTAAGGTTATTTTACCAATAAACCTTGAATAATAAAATTTATATAGCTAATAATAACTTTAAAGAAAAGTGAGTACAGTTTAGTTTTAGTTACTAAAAAGTATGTTACTAGAATTTTTAATTATAATTAAAAGGTTTAACTTACACCTTAAATAAAAATATTAAGGTGATTAACTATAAAAATAATTAAAAAAGAAGGAGTGGTTCCAATGATTCAAGTTTTTTGTGCAAGAAGAGGCTCTGGAAAAACAAAAAGGTTAATAGAATTAGCCAACCACCAACAAATAAGTGCTAAGGGCGATGCTGTTTATATTGATGACGATTCAAGACCAATGTTACAATTAGCTAGAGGAATTAGATTTGTTGATACTAATGAGTATAGGGTTGATGATTGTCAAAGTTTTTATGGCATGTTATGCGGTATAATTTCATCTAATTATGATATTGAAAATATCTATATTGATGGATTATCAAATATTGTTAAGTGTACTATGAAAGACTCAACAGAATTATTTAGAAAGATAGCTGGATTAACAGATAGATTTGGTATTAATGTATACATTAATGTTAATGTTGATACTACTGAAGAAGTACCAGCATGTATTAGAGAATACGTAGCATAGGATTGAAAATAATTAAATTTAAATAAATTAAAAAAAGCTACCCTTATTGGTAGCTTTTTTTTTATTAAGGTCTAAATCTTAAGAAAGAGTAAAAATAAAAGTGATTTGGAGAGTATGATTTTTTTTTATATATAAGTATGGTACTATATAAAGATGTGTAAATAATATGAAAAGGAGAAAAATATGTATATATTAATATTAATTTTAGCGTTGATTCAAGTATTTACATTAAAAGATTATCTTTTAGGAAATAATTTTATGTTAATATTTGATGGTATAAATCAATATACTCATTTTTATTCAGGATTTTCTGAATCGTTAAAGAATTTTAAATCGTTATTTTGGAGTTGGAATCAAGGAATAGGAAGTAACTTTTTTGGGACAATGACATATTATGTATTAAGTCCTGTAATGCTTATCCTAGTAATTTTATTTCCAACGGATTCAGTTCCATATTTGTTTGTAATAGCATTTATAATAAAGCAGCAGCTTGCAGCTGTGTTTATGTTTAAGTTATTAAGAAAATATGATTTGAGTAAAATTAATAGTATTATAATTGGACTATTATGGGCATGTAATGCTTATTTTATACATTATGCTGATAATCCAATGTGGTTAGATGCGTTATATTTATTACCATTAATATTTATCGGTATTGAAAGAATAATGGAGAAAAATAAATTCTCTCTATTTGTTATATGCATAACATTAGCAGCTATAACTAATTATTATTTATTCTTCTCATTAACTATATTTACTTATATGTATATAATAATTAGATACATAATTAAAAGTGAAAAATTTATCTTTAAAGATGCATTTTTCTACTTTGTTAAGATAACAGGATATTATTTAATTGGGGTGCTAATAGCAGCCTTTGTTTTAATACCTTCTGTAGTAGCAATAAAAGAAAGTTCTAGGGCAGCTTCAAGTGGACTTCCAAATCCATTTACATTTAGTTTTGGATTAGTATTTGAATCCTTAAAAAATGCATTTTTTAATACAAGTCATAACTTTTATGTTGGTTATAATACAGAAGCATTGATATATTCAGGAAATATATGCGTATTATTGTTACCTTTATTGTTAATACCAAATAAAAAAATAAATGTGAAATTTAGAGTATTATCACTTTTAGTTTTAGCTTTAGAGTTATTAAGCATTGGAAATATGTTTGTATATTTAGGTTTCCATGGCTTTACACCACCAATCTGCTTCCCGTTTAGATATATGTATGGATTTATTGCTTTTAATCTATTAATGGTGGCATATTTATTAGAAAATGTAATTAGAGGAAATATAAAATTAAAGTTATGGTATTTAATACTTGTTTCTTTAGTAAGTGGAATTGTATTGATAAAGCAAGCTCCATTTGTAATTATAATTAATATAATTATGCTAATTATTTATTATATTTTTATGAATTATAAAAAGAGTAAGTGGCTTTTAGTATTAATTGCAATTGAAGTATTTATAAGTACTGGAATGATAGTAAATAAGTATTTACCTATAGCACTTTCAGATGAAGTATCACAAGAATTGTTTTATAATGATGAATTTGAAAGTTTAATCAATGATACAAAATCAGATAATAAGCTAGAAAGAGTTTTTGAGAATTTCTCGTTGCAAAAATCAGAACCATTAAGAAATTTAGCTCTAACTTATGGATATCCCGGACTAAATAGTTTTACATCTACAGATAACAAGTATTATATGGAATTCTTAGAGGAGTTAAAATTAAAGGATAATTCAATAGGAATGGTAAATTTAACTGGGAACTTATTTTCTAATGAAATATTAAATGTAAAGTATTCTATATTATTAAATGATTGGCCAGTTCCATATGGATATAAATTAATAAAGAAAATGGATAACTATAGTCTTTATGAAAATACAAATTACTTAAATGGGGGATACGTAAGTAAAAATTATATTAACGAATTAACTTTTAAGAATTTAAGTCTTATAGAAAAAGAGTTGAGTTTAATTAATAATATAATAGTGCCAGAAGATAGTGAATTAGTTGAAAATTATAGGATAGAAATACCTTATAGTAAGGTTGAGTATAGTAATTTTACATCAAACTTAGGGCAAGTATTAAATAATAATATTAATACTTCAGGAGTTGAAAGTCCATATGTAGAATTTACTTTAGATAATTTAAAGTATGCTAATAATGAAGTGTTTTTACATTATGAAGCAAATAACAAAATTGATTCTATAGAAATAACTTCAGCAGAAAATACTTATAGAATAAAATCAGGAGCATTTACTGATCAAAATAGATTATTTGATTTAGGTGTTCAAAATCAGCCTTTAAAAATTAAAATTAATTTATTAAATGATACAGAATACGAAATAAGAACTTTAGATTTATATAATGTAGATTTAGATGGATATTCAAAACAGTTAGAAGAAGTGAAATCAAATTCATTAAATGAAGTAAAAGCACAATCTAACAGGGTTATAGGGAATATTGATGTAAAGGAAAGTGGCACATTACTTATGTCTGTTCCTTATAGTAATGGATGGAAATTATATGTAAATGGAGTGGAGACAGAGTATACAAGAGTTGATAAAACATTTATAGGTATAGAGTTAGCTAAAGGAAATTATAATATAGAAATGAAATATGTTACAGGTGGCTTTAAGATAGGGGCGATAATATCTTCAATAGGTATTTTAATATTTATAGTAGTATATTTCATAAATAGAAAAAAAGAGAAGTAGTTATTGATAAAAGAGATTAATAAATATATACTAAAGATATGAATTTTTATAGGAGGTAAGGATATGGCTAACGTTTTAGACGAGTTATTAGATCGTGGATACATAAAGCAATTTACTCATGAAGAAGAAACAAGAGAATTGCTAGAAAAGGAGAAAATAACTTTTTATATAGGATTTGACCCAACAGCTGATAGCTTACATGTAGGTCACTTTATAGCAATGATGTTTATGGCACATATGCAAAAAGCAGGTCATAGACCAATAGCTTTATTAGGTGGCGGAACTGCAATGGTTGGAGACCCATCAGGAAAGACTGATATGAGATCTATGCTTACAAAAGAGCAAATTGAACATAATGTTTCTTGCATAAAGAAGCAAATGGAAAAATTTATAGATTTCTCAGATGATAAGGCTATATTAGTAAATAACGCAGATTGGTTACTAAACTTAAATTATGTTGATTTCTTAAGAGAAGTAGGAGTTCACTTCTCAGTAAACAGAATGTTAAGTGCTGAATGCTTTAAACAAAGATTAGAAAAGGGATTATCATTCTTAGAATTTAACTATATGTTAATGCAAGGATACGATTTCTATGTATTAAATCAAAAATATAATTGTAAAATGGAATTAGGTGGAGATGACCAATGGTCAAATATGATTGCTGGTGTTGAGTTAGTTAGAAGAAAAGCACAAGGTCAAGCTATGGCAATGACTTGTACATTATTAACTAATAGCCAAGGGCAAAAGATGGGTAAAACAGTTGGTGGAGCATTATGGTTAGATCCAGAAAAAACATCACCATTTGATTTCTATCAATATTGGAGAAACGTAGATGATGCTGATGTTGAAAAATGTTTAGCATTATTAACATTCTTACCTATGGATGAAGTAAGAAGACTTAGTGCTTTAGAAGGCGCTGAAATAAATAAGGCAAAAACAGTTCTTGCTTATGAAATAACTAAGTTAGTTCATGGTGAAGAGGAAGCAAACAAAGCTAAATCAGCTGCAGAAGCATTATTTGCTGGTGGAGTTGATATGAGTAATGTACCTACAGTTACAATTACTTCTGAAAGCTTTGGAAAGACTGTTCTTGATGTTATAGCTGAAACTAAAATAGTTCCTTCAAAAGCTGAAGGTAGAAGATTGATCCAACAAGGTGGTCTTTCTATTAATGGTGAAAAGGTTACTGAAGTAGCTAGATTATTCACTGAAGAAGATATACAAGATGGAGCAGCTTTAATAAAAAGAGGAAAGAAAAACTATAATAAAATAGTTGTAGAATAGATATATAATAAGATATTAGGCTGCAGGTTTAGTTAAATATTTAAATTAAATCTGTAGCTTTTTTTATATAAAAGTTGTTAAATAAGTGAAAACTTTATGGTGAAAATTTAAATATAGCTTGATATATAGGAAAAATTAATTTATTATTAAAAAGTGGTCTATACATGTTGATAACGTTAACATTTTCGTGAAGGGACAGGTGATAATAATGGAATTAACTAAAACTGTAACAGTAACGAGATCTATTAATAATAACGTATTATTAGTTAGGGATCAGGGAGCAGAAAAAATATTATTTGAAAAGGGGATAGGTTTTGGTAAAAAATTTGGGGATAAAATTACTGCAGGAACTAATGTAAGCAAAGTTTTTGAAATTGTAGATGATAAGAATCAAAAAAGCTTTAATGAAATAGTATCAACTGTAGATAATAAGTTAATAGGTATTTTCGAGGAAGCATTGGGGGAAATACAAGATGAATTAGGGGAAGAGTTAAATGAAAGTATACATATAGCTCTTATAGAACACTTAGCGTTTTCTGTAAAAAGATTAAGAGATAATCAAGAGATAATTAATCCATTTTTAAATGAAGTAGAGACTCTATATTCTAGGGAATTTGAATTAGCTTCAAAACTAGCTAGAAAAATTGAGAAAGAAGTGGATGTAAAAATTCCAGATGGAGAAGTTGCGTTTATAGCTATTCATATTCATTCAGCTAGAAATAATGGTAAATTAGCTAATACAATAAAATACGCATATTTAAGTAACACTATTGTTGAATATGTAGAGGACAAGCTAGGAATTTATATTGATAGACAATCTTTAGATTATACTAGATTTTTAATTCATATAAGATTTGCTATTGAGAGAGTAATGAGTAATAAAAAAATAGAAAATGATTTAAAAGATATAATAAAAGAAAAGTACAAGCTTTCTTACAATATATCTAAGGATGTTGCAAAGATAATAGGAGATACTTTAGATTGTGAAGTATGTGAAAATGAGGTTGCATATATTACAATGCATATTGAAAGATTTAGAATATCTTTAGTATATAATTAAAAAATAGAAATCTATGAAAAATTAATTTATGTAATGAAAAGGTTTTAAAATAAGTATTGACAAAAAAAGAAGTACTAATTATTATATAAATATAAAATATTAAATGATTTTAAACAATTTGAGTGTGTCATCATAAGTGTATTATGAGCATTAGCTGAAAGAGGTTTTATTATGCCTTTTTCAGCTTTTTTTTATGCAAAAAAACAGAGCAATATGGAAAGATTTTACTTATCTATATTGGTAGGGGGATTAAAAATGACAAATAAGATTAAGGTAAACATAGCAAGGGCATTAGCTGTAACTTGTGTTGCAGGACTGACAGTATCAATACCAGTAGAAGTAAAAGCTGGGACGAATGATTCGATAAATAAGGGTGTTACAATTACAGCGAAAAGCAACACTAATAATCATAGTGTAAATTTAGCTATGGATGGAGATAAGGAAACTTATTGGGAGTCATCAAATCATTATAGATGGGTAGAGATAGACTTAGGTGCCACATATAATTTATCTTCAATTAAGGTTTTTAACAAAATTGGAGGATACTATCATTACAATATATATGCATCATCAGATGGTGAAAATTTCATAAAAATTGGAGCGAAAGAAAATGATGACCTAGCAACAATAGATGGTGATATACATAATACAGGAAATGTAAAGGTTAATAAAATAAGAATAGATGTTACTTTCTCCTCAAATAATGATAATTCAAATATAGCTGAAATTGAATTATATGGTAAGAAGGTATCTGATGAAGTTGCAAAGGAAACAGCAATAGAAACTACTGATTTTGCAGGTTCAAAATGGGAAAGTGAATATAATAAATTTACTACAGATACATCATATGCGGATTCAAAAACTGTAAATGAAATGACTAATATGGTTGGAAGAGTAATTGGTGATGAGTATAAGGATAATTTCATATTTGAAATGAGAAGTGCAACTTCAACAGGAAATGATGTATTTGAAGTTGAAGATGGAGCGGATGGGAAAATAGTTATTAGGGGTAATAATGGAGTTTCATTAGCATCAGGATTTAATTATTACTTAAAGAATTATGCAAAAGTAATGTATAACCCTATAATGGGATCTAATTTAAATATGCCAGAAACAATGCCTTCAGTTGGAGAAAAGATAGTCATTGATACTCCATATGAAGAAAGATATTCATTAAATTTCTGTACTTATTCATATACAATGTCATTCTGGGATTGGAATGAATATGAGGCTTTCTTAGATTGGTCAGCTATGAATGGATTTAACTTAATGTTAGATATAATTGGACAAGAAGAAGTCTTAAGAAGAACTTTAAATGAGTTTGGATATTCAGATGAAGAGGTAAAAGAATTTATTTCAGGACCGGCTTATTTTGCTTGGTTCTATATGCAAAACATGACAAGCTTTGGTGGACCACTACCAGATAATTGGTTTGAAGAAAGAGCCGAACTGGGAAGACAGCTTCATGATAGAATGCAAACATTAGGAATTAAACCTGTATTACAAGGGTATTCAGGAATGGTTCCACTAGATTTCCAAAGTAAGAATCCAGATGCACAAATATTACCACAAGGTGATTGGTGTGGGTTTGATAGACCTAATATGTTAAAAACTTATGTAAATGAGGGAGAAAAAGATTACTTCCAAGAAGTTGCAGACGTATTCTATGAAAAACAAAAAGAGGTTTATGGAGATATTACAGATTACTATGCAGTTGACCCATTCCATGAAGGTGGAAATACAGGGGGAATGAATAGTGCAAAGATATATGGAACAATCCAAGATAAGATGATTGAACATGATAATAATGCAATTTGGGTTATCCAACATTGGCAAGGTAATCCAGACAATACTAAGTTATCAGGATTAACTAATAAAGAACAAGCTTTAATATTAGACTTAAACTCAGATTTAAATCCAGATTATAAGAGATTTGATAATCAAGATATTCCATGGGTTTGGAACATGCTTCATAACTTTGGTGGAAGAATGGGATTAGATGGACAAGTTGAAACTGTAGCAACTTCGATTCCAGATGCTTTAGCAAATACAGAGCATATGAAGGGAATTGGTATTACACCAGAAGCTATAAATAACAGTCCAATAGTTTATGAATTGATTGGTGATATGGTATGGACAAGAGATCCAATTAATTATAGAGAATGGGTTAATAACTATATTGAAAGAAGATATGGTGCTGTAAATGAAGACGCTATTGAGGCTTGGGAAATTCTTTTAGAAACAGCATACAAGAAAAGTGATTACTATTATCAAGGTGCAGCAGAATCAGTTATAAATGCTAGACCGGCAATGTCGATTAATAGTGCATCAACTTGGGGACATAGTAAAATTCCATATAATAAAAAAGAACTTGAAAAAGCAATGGAATTATTTATTAGCTGTTATGATGAGTTGAAGGGCAGTGATGCATTTGTTTATGACTTCTTAGATGTAACTAAGCAAGTATTAGCAAATTCAGCACAAGAATATCATAAGGAAATGGTTGCAGCATATAATGCTGGTGATTCAGAAAAGTTTGATAAAATTTCAGAACATTTCTTAGACTTAATAAGATTACAAGAAAGAGTGTTATCAACAAGCCCAGAGTTCTTAGTTGGAACTTGGATAGAGCAATCAAGAACAATGCTTGAAGGGGCAGATGATTGGACAAAGGATTTATTTGAATTTAACGCAAGAGCACTTATTACTACTTGGGGAGATTATAAAAACGGTGGTTTAAAAGATTACTCAAATAGACAATGGGCTGGATTAACTGGAGATTTATATCTTAAGAGATGGGAGATGTGGGTTGACGGTATAAGCAATGAATTAAAAACTGGACAAGCAGCGCCAGGTATTAATTGGTATAGAGTTGAATATGAATGGGCAAATGAAAAGACAACTGAAGAAAACCAATATACTACAAAAGGTTCAGGTGAAGATTTAGCTAAGTTAGCTAATATAGCTATGGAGGAATTCTCTGTTACTAATATGGAGAAATTCTTAGGGGGATCTTCAAGTGCAGTTGAAAAAGTAAATATAGCATTAGGAAAAACTGTTACAAGTAGTGTTGAAAGTAAGGAAGGAAATCCAACTACTAATTTAACTGATGGTACTACAGGAACAGCTTGGATGGCTAATGGAGTTACATGGCCAGTAGAATTAACTTTAGACTTAGAAAAAGAATATAGTGTTGATGGAATTGCATTTGCACCAAACCAAGCAGCAGGTGGATTCCCAATAAACTATGTGGTTGAAGTTAGAGAAAATGGTCAATGGAAAGAAGTCGCAAGACAAGATGAAGGAACTATAACAGGAACTATTTCAATTGACTATAAGGGAATGGCGGATCAAGTAAAATTAACAATAAATAGTGATAATAATCTTTTAGTACCTGAAATGACAGAAATGATGGTTTATCAAGGTCAAGAAGAAGGTGAAAAGGTAGAATATGATAATATTGCTTTAGGAAAGCCAGCTACAGCAACAAGTCAACAAGCTGGAAAACCTGCATCTAATGTTACTGATGGTGACTTAGGAACTATATGGGTATCAAATGGTGAAGGAATAGGATCAGATATAAATGTTGATTTATTAGGATCTGAATTTGTTGAAAAACTAGAAGTATCATTTGAAAAAGCTGGATTACCATTCCAATTTAAAGTAGATGTTGAAAATGCAGATGGAACTACAAGCACTGTATTAGATATGACTGGAAATGATAAGCCGGTAGACAAGACATATACTATAGCAATAAACAAAGAAATTAGAGATGTAACAGTTACTATAACTGGTAAAAATGGTCAAGGACAATGGCCAGGAGCTTGGGCAGGTTTAGCTGAAATAAAGGCATTAAGACCAGCACAATCACAAGAAGAGTTAGTTAATGTTGCATTAGGAAAATCAGTAACAGGTAGTAACTCAGAAGGTGGAAAGCCATTAACTAATTTAGTAGATGGAAATACAAGTACTTTATGGGTTGCTGCAAATGGTGCACCAGATGCATGGGCAAATGTTGATTTAGGAAAAGAATACTTTGCTGAAAATGTAGAAGTTGTATTTGAAAAAGCAGGATTACCATTTAAGTTTAAAGTAGAAGCTATAGATGCAAATGGAAATTCAACAGTTATATTAGATAAAACTAATAATAATCAAGTTTTAGAAAAATCATATACTATACCAGTTAAAAATAATGTTAAGGATGTTAAAGTAACATTTAACGGAAAAGCTGCAGTAGGAGATGCTCAAGGAGCATGGTCAGCACTTGCTGAAATCAAGGTTAATTCTAAGTCTACTCCAAATCAAGGTGTTACGGCTTCTGTAAAAATACCTCAACAAAATATGAGTATTGAAGCAAGTTCAGAACATCCAAATGTAGGAAATGAAGGATTAGCAAGCTTTGCAATTGATGGTAATAAGGATACTATATGGCATACTAAATATGGTTCTGGATTTACTGAATTACCACATGATATTACAATTAGCTTAGGTAAGGAATATACAATAAATAAGTATAGCTATTTACCTAGAAGCGGAAGCAATAATGGTAATATTACTAAATATGAAATTCAAGTAAGTACTGATGGACAAAGTTTTAAGACTGTAGCTTCAGGAAATTGGGATAATAATTCAAATGAAAAAATAGTACAATTTGATAATGTACAAGCTACTCATGTTAGACTAGTTGCTTTAGAAGGTGTTGGTGGATTTGCTACAGCAGCAGAATTAAATGTATATAGTATACCAGATAATATTGCAATTAATGAATCAACTACTGTAAGTGCAAATGTAAATAATGAATCTATAAATAATGTTAAAGATAATAATTTAGAAACAGCGTGGGAAGCAAGTGCAGCTGAAGATAAGGTTGTAACATTCGATTTAGGTTCAACTAAGGATATTGCAGCAATTGAAATATTAAAGAGTTCAAATGAAGCGTTAAAGTATAAAGTTGAATATTCAAAAGATGGTGAAACTTGGATTAGTATTGCTGATAGAAGTAAAAATGATAAAGATTATAACAACTATGTTGAGGAAATTGATGGTGGAATAATTGCTAAATATATTAAATTAACATTCTTAAATAATGATGTTAATATAAATGAAGTTAAGATTTATAAGGGTGATTCAACTCAACCATTAGTTAACTATATAAGTGTTGTACAAGGTATTTACAATTCAGCTGTAGTTGGAGATAGGGCAGGTAATTATCCACAAGAAGCTAAGGATACATTAGGAGTAGCTATTGAAAAGGCAAAAGCTGAATTAGATAGAGATCCAGATTCAGTAAGAGTTCAAGAGTTAGTTCAAGAGTTAAAGACTGCAGTTTCAAACTTCAGAAAGCAAGCTGTTAAAATTAATAGAATTAAGTTAGCTGTATTAATTGATGAGGTTGATGCTGTATTAAATAGCTTAAATACTGAAAGATTAGTAGAATTAACAGAAGAGCAAAGAAATGTTATTGAAAGTGCTATAGAAGAATTAAAAGTTCAAAGGGCAAGTGCCATAACTATATATGAAACTGTTAAGGTTGGACAAAGCCAAATTGATGGAGCTTATGATTCGTTAAAGGTAGCATTTGATAAGTATTTAGAAGTTGCTGATGAACAAGCTAAATATGAAGCTGTATTAGCCATAGCAAAAGAAAGTGCTGGAAATGCTGTAGTTGGCTCAGGAAATGGTCAATATACTCAAGAAGCTGTAGATACATTGAATGCTGCTATAGCTAAGGCAGAAGCTGATTTTGCTAATGTTAGTGATATTACTGAAATTGCAACTATAGTTGAGGAATTAAATAGTGAAGTAGAAACATTTAAATCAAGTGTTATTATAGTAAATATTACTGAATTAGAAGCTGCAATAGTTGGTGCTGAAGAGGCATTAAGCAATGCAGAAGGAATTAACACTCCAAATGCTATTGCAGAATTTACTACAGCAGTAGAAGCTGCTAAATCAGTATTAACTAATAAAAATGCATCTCAAGTAGAAGTTGATGAAGCTGTTGAAGCGTTAAGGAATGCAAAAGCTAAATTTGATGAAGCGTTAGTTATTGATAAATCAGATTTAAATAAGCTTATTGAAAATGCTGGTGAAGCTATTAATAAGCTAAATAAATATTCTGGAACTGAAAAGTTAGTAGCAAAGATGGAAGCTGCTGTTTTAGAAGCAAAAGCAATTTCAAATGATGCAAATTCTACTAAGGAATCTGTAGATACAGCTACTAATAAATTGGTAGATTTAATAGCAGAAGCTGATGAAAAGTTAGCAGAGCTTGAAAATGGTATATTTAAAACTCATTTAATAATTGCTATTGAAGAAGCTAATAAAGTAACTGAAGCTGAACTTTCAAATGTTGTACCAGCAGTAGTAAATGAATTTAAAGCTGCATTAGCTGAAGCGCAAGGACTGTTATTAAATTCAAATGCAACTCAAGAGCAAATAGATGCATCATTTGCTAGATTAAGTAAGGCAATGCAAATGTTATCTTTCGAAAAAGGTGATAAGCAATATTTAATAGCTTTAGTAGAAAGAATTGATGCTTTAGATGGAAATAACTATATAAAATCTACTTGGGATAAGTTACAAGGAGTATTAGCTATTGCTAATGGAGTAATTGCAGATGAAAATGCTTTAGAAGCAGAAGTTAATGAAACTTATACTAACTTAGTTAGATCATTCTTAGAGTTAAGATTAAAGCCAAATAAAGATGTATTAAATGACTTAATAAACAAGATGGAAAGCTTAGACTCAAGTAAATATACAAGTGAAACTTGGGCTGTATTAGAAGCTGAATTAGTTAATGCTAAAAATATATTAAATAATGAAGAAGCTACTAGTGAAGAAGTTGATAACGCTGAAAAAGCATTAAGAACAGCATTTGATGGATTACTTGCTAATGCTACTGATGATAATAATGGTAGCGGAAATGGCGGAAACAACGGAAACAACGGAAATAACGGAAATAGTGGCAATGGAAATGGTAACAAGCCATCTGAAAAACCACAAAAGCCAGGAAATAATTCAAGTTTACCAAAAACAGGTGGAACACCATCGGTTTTAGCAGTTGTATTTGGGGGAATATTAGCTGCAGGTGGAACATTATTAGGAAGAAAAAATAAGAAGAAATAAATAATTTTATAAGAAGTATATTAGCCTCAGGAAATAATCAAAATATTGAATTTTCCTTGAGGCTAATTCTTTATGTAAAATATTAATTAATATTAGAATAAATTAACTTGATATAATAGCTTTATAAATATGATAATCTAATAATAGGATATATGTTAGATATGTTATAGGAGGATTTATGAAGGTAGAATTTTTAAAAGGAACAGAATCAGACTATGAAGAGATAGTTGATTTTGCTAATTATGTATTTAGTTATTCAGGAGGAAAAACTGACTTTCCAAGTCTTTTACCAAAGCTATATAAAAAAGAACATAATACTATGAATAATCATTACATTGTAAAAGAGAGTGGTAAGATAAAAGCTATGGTAGGAGTTTTTCCAATGGATATTATAGTTTTAGATAAAAAGATTAAGGTTGGAGGAATTGGAACTGTATCAGTTCACCCATATTCAAGGGGAGCTGGATATATGAAAAAATTAATGAATATAGCTTTGGAAGATATGAAAAAACAGGGATTTCATTTAAGTTGCTTAGGAGGAATGAAACAAAGATACGAGTATTTTTCATATACACCTTGTGGACAAGAAGTATATTTTACTATTAACAATGAAAATGTTAAACATAAATTAAAGGATTATATTAATGATAAGATTATATTTAAAGAGATATTAGAAAATAATATAGAGTTTTTAGATAAAGCGTATAATCTTTATAATAATAGTCAGTATAAGTTTAAAAGAGAAAAGTCTATGTTTTTAGATATATTGAATTCTTGGAGTTTTAATATATATTCTATTGAAAATAATGATAATTTTATTGGTTATATGGTGGTTACTCCTGATAAAAAATATATTAGTGAATTAGTTGTTAATGAGTATGAATTATATTTAACAGTTATAGCTAATTACATTAATTATAATAATCTTGAGGAAGTTAATATTGGGTTACCTCTTTGGGAAAGGAAAAAGATAAGAGCGCTTTTTGATATAGCGGAAGGTAGTACAATAAATAGTTCTTATCAATTTAATATAATTAATTATGAAGAAACATTAGAGCTATTATTAAGGTTTAAAAATTCTTATAGTAAATTACAAGAGGGAAGACTATCTATTAATATAAAGGAGTATGGGAAGGTTGAAATAGTTATTAATAGTGATGGGATTTATGTTAATACTTTTAATGGAAAGTGTGATATAGAGTTAAATCATTTAAAAGCTATGCAATTACTTTTTAGTCCATTTAGTAGTTTTATATTAGAAGATGAAAAGGTTAATAGGGTTATAAATTCATGGTTTCCTATACCATTGTTTATACCAACTCAAGATAAAGTTTAATTTTATGCAACAACCTGCGGGGTCAATCTAATATTTGGATTGACCCCGCAGGTTGTTGTAAATATTGAATTGACCTTAGAGACTTTTTATTTTAAGATTAAGTGGTTATAATAAATAGATAAATCAATTAATTTAGACATAAGATAAGGGGGATGACTATGGCTTTATATGCTATTTCCGATTTGCATCTTGCATTAAGTACAGATAAACCTATGGATATATTTGGGGCACATTGGACTAATCATGATGAAAAGATAAAGAATAATTGGATAGAAAAAATAACAGAAAATGATACTGTTTTAATTGCAGGTGATATTTCTTGGTCTATGAAGCATGATGACAGTAAAAAAGATTTAGATTGGATTGATAGTCTTCCAGGAAAGAAGATTATAAGCAAGGGAAATCATGATTATTGGTGGAGTAGTATATCAAAGCTAAACGCAATGTATGATAATACAAAATTCCTTCAAAATAATTTTTATGAATATGATGATTATGCTATTTGTGGAACAAGAGGATGGATTGATCCAAGTAGTGATAAATTTAATTCAAAAGATTCTAAAATATATTCAAGGGAACAGATAAGATTAAGATTATCTTTAGATAGTGCTAAAAATGCAGGATATAATAAGTTCATTGTTATGATTCATTATCCTCCATTTGGTGAAGAAGGTAAAGATACTGAATTTATGAAAATATTTAAGGAATATCAAGTAGAAAAAGTTATATATGGGCATTTACATGGACCATCTAATATTAAAGCTATAGAAGGAAATATTGAAGGTGTTGAATATATAATGACTTCTTGTGATTTTATAAATTTTAATCCTGTTAAGCTTTTATAGGTAAAATATACAAGTAATGTTGTTTTAAATTGAAGTTATAGTAATTATTGGTTACACTTTAGCTTGTTTTTGATATAATTTATTTGTAGTAAAATTAAGGGTGATGTTTATGGCAATGCAAAACTGGAAAAGCTTCCTTATGCCTTATGAACAGGCGGTTGAGGAGCTTAAGGTTAAATTAAAAAGTATAAGAAAAGAGTATAGAAAGAGAAATGAATATTCTCCAATTGAGTTTGTTACAGGAAGAGTTAAAGAGGTTTCAAGTCTTTTAGAAAAAGCTAATAAGTTTGGAATTCCTCTTGATAGAGTTGGACAGGAAATGGAGGATATAGCTGGGATAAGAATAATGTGCCAGTTTGTTGATGATATAGATACGGTTATTGAACTTCTTAGGGCAAGAAGGGATATGCAAATTCTTTATGAAAAAGACTATGTTAGAAATGTTAAGCAAAGTGGATACAGAAGCTACCATATGATAATTAAGTATACTGTTTATATGGCAGAAGGACCAAAGGATATATTAGCAGAGTTTCAGATAAGAACTTTGGCAATGAACTTCTGGGCTACTATAGAGCATTCATTAAATTACAAGTATAAACAACATATTCCTAAACAAATACAAGATAAGTTAAAAGAAGCAGCTGATTCAGCTTTTAATTTAGATGAACAAATGCTAGAGATAAAAGATGAAATAAAGGATGCACAAAGATTATTTGAAGTTAAGTCTGATATAATCACTAACATTATGAATAATATAATGACCTTAATGTCTTTAGGAAAAACTTCTGAAGCAAGTAGATATCAGGTTATGTTAAATAAGCTTGTTGATGAAGGCGAGGTTTGGGAGCTAAATAGTCTTTTAGATGCTATAAAAAAAGACATTGTAAGATATAAAGATAGTGAATAGTTGGACTAAACTGCGAACTAAGAAAAATAGTGAAGAGAAAAAATTAAATATTAATTTAGAAAGGGAAGCATTGAAATTGGGATATAGAATTTAATAATTTTACTGAATAAATTATATAAATTCAAAGCGGAAATTTCATCGCTTCTCAGAAAAGTAATATTCCATTTTTCATTATCAATATAGTTAAAAATTTAGTTAGTTTGTCACTTTGGGCTTATTATGGTATACTAAGGGTAAGCGGGGGTGGCGAATGAAGATTAAAACTAATATAAAAGATAATTGCTTTATAATTATTGTTGTTATATTAATGATAAGCTTTACAGCTAATATTTATCAGGCTATTTTAAATGAGAAGTATCGTTATGAACTGGGAAAACAAAATTATAGTAAAATAGAAGAAATACGGTTTAGAAATGAAGCTATACTTTCTATATTAGATAGTTGTGTTAATGCAGAAAGTGTTAATAATGTAGATCTTTTAACGCTTTATAAAAATTATAGTAAGATTTCAGAAGCAGAATTAAGTCTTTGGAATAATTATCTTGCTGATGATAATAAGACATTAAGAAATTTTAAAAATAAAAATAAAAATATAGTTGTAAATACGAAAACTAAAAATGAATTATATTTTGAAGTAGAAGAATTAATTTATTCATATATTCAAAATGACATGACAAAAAAAATTGATGTTATAGAATTAAAAGGTAAAACAGCAGAAGATTTTAAAACATTAAAGGATATGGCAGCAGACTTAAATAGTTATTTTAACAACTTCTATGAAGAAAATTGTAATGTACCTGAAAGTAAAAAAGAAAAGAAGATGATTAAAGAAGATTATTGGGTTGATATTTTACAGGGAATTCAAGAAGTTAATAATAAGTATATAGAGTATAGTTTTACGTATGAAAATACAGTTAAATAGAATAATAAAAAAGCTAAGCAAATTTGCTTAGCTTTTTTTATCTTAGTGGTGACATCCACCACCACAAGAACCGCAACCACCTTCAACTTCAATAACTGGTTTTAAAGATAATCCTCTACCACCATTTTCTTCAGATGAAAGTAATCTGAATCCACCGAATTCATCAACTAATTTTTCTTCAGCAATTAAAGTTATGTCGTTAATCTTTTCAGTAACATCTCCTTCTTTTGCCTCATCAACAGTTATGTTAAAAGCTGGACCGCTGCATCCAAAACCAGCTAAGTTAATTCTTATGCTAAAATTTTCTACTTCGTTTTCTACAAGAAAAGCCTTGAATTCGTTATATGCTTCTTCACTTACTAAAAATTTATTCATAATATTCACCTCTTGAATTTATTCAAATTATGTTTATAGTATACCATATTACTCGGAAATAGCAATATGTTTTTTATAAGTAAATTGTAAAAAAATGACTTGTCTTATATAAAGTTACTAGCAATTAGGATAAGTTATGAATAGTATATTTTATATAACTAATTGGGAGAAGACTTATGGAAGAGCATATATTAAAACAGAATGTATTAAGTGGATACCCACATAGGGATTATTATAATACTACTCATTCAATGATAGAAAATATAAAAGACGTAATATTTTTAAATAATGAAAATGGATGGATAAATGCTGATGGTAATAAAGTAGACATTGGAACTTGGAATAAAGAAACTAGAATTGCAACTTTGGATAATAAAGAGGATCAGAGGGGAAAATTATTTTTAATAGAAGTTAGTGATGTTACAATTGATGGAGCCGGAGCAATTATTGGAGACAATGACATAGCTATAAGTATTATTGGACAACATGCTGTAAATTTAAAGAATTTTATTATACAAAATAGTAAGATAGCTATATATATAGAATTTTCACAAGAAATTTCTATTCAGTATATGTCTTTTAAAGAAAATGAAGAATCTATTGTATCAAATAGAAGCAGTGAAATTAGAATAAAGAATAATGAGATATTTTCATCAAAAAATTCAAGTATAGGAATATTTATATTAGATTCAGGAAAAGTAATAATACAAAATAATACTATTGCTATTAATATAAGTTCAATAATTGATGAACTTTTGAGGGATGATTATGCTGGTATAATTACTGGAAATTCAACAACCATTTATATAATGAATAATGAAGTAGAAATTATTAATGGTAATATTCAAATATCAGATCTAGATTCATACTCTCTTAATGCATATTGTATAAATAGTTTTTCAACTCATGATACACTTATAAAATACAATAATTTATATATTAAAAATAATAGTTTAAATTTTAAAAGGTGTAATTTAGTACAAGTTGAAATATCCTCTATTTGTTTAGATTATAATAATACAGAAGTAAATATTGAGGAAAATAATATAGGAATAGATGTTAATAAATTTGAAGTTAATTGTAATGATGGTGAAATAGGATTTTATGGTATTCTTTGTTCAAATGAAAATAATTCAAATAGTATAAAGAATAATTATATTTATGTAAACAGTAATGCTTATAGCTTAAATTCAAATGAAAATATCATTAAAGACGTTTCCTTTATAGGATTATTATTAGATTCTAATAATAATCATAATGAGATTGGAGAAAATCAAATAGAATTAAAAGAAAATGTAGCATCATTTGGAGGAGAGTCCAATAAGGCTTTAAATTTAGTTTGTGGAGTATATCTAAACAGTGATAACTCAACTAACAATATTATAGATAATGACTTTACTGTAAGAGAAAATAATATAGAAAAAAATGATTATATAAAAACTAGTTTTTCATTAATTTATTTCTATTATAATAATATTTGTAATACTGTTAAGGGAAATAATTTAAATGGAAGCCAAGGAAATGGAGTTATATTAATTAGTAAAAATGATTCTACGGAGATATTAGAAAATAATATAATGAATAACTTTATTAATGGATTACTTTTATCAACAGCAAAAGATGTTGGAGAATCTAACGGTGTCATAATAAAAGAAAACAGTATAATTAATAATGGAAATTATGGACTTTATATTATAGAGGGAAGTCATTATAATATTGTAAGATATAATAATTTTGTTAGTAATGGCAATAAGAATATTTATGATAATAATTCATTAGAATTTGTTAATTATTATCATAAAAATTATTATAATGATTGGAATGGACAGGGTTCATATAAAATACCAGGTTCTAATTTTGAAGACATTTATTCATTAAGTACACCATATACTAAAAAATAAAAATATAGTAATAATAAAGTCGGCTAAGGTCGACTTTATTATTGAAATTTCAATAAATTGGCAATATAATATAAAAAGGTATTGAAGATACTATCTATTAAGAGCTAGATTATAATAGTTTTTGATAGCTTGAAAAATAATGTTTGTATAATGAAAAAGAGTCAGTTAACATAATATTTAAGTTAGGAATATGTTGTAAAGAGAGGATTGTTAATTTTGAAGCCTTTTGATAAAAAGTATGTTTTAGATAAAATAAATGAATATAATAATAAAGTAAATAAAAGAAAAATTGGTGACTATGAAATAAAATCTATAGAGGGATTAAAAGGAATTGTACAAGGATATTTGCATCAAAAAGAAGACGAGTATGAGGTGAATATATTAGAGTTACATGGACCTAATCATATTTGGATGAGACTAACACCATTAGAAATACAATCTTCTTATTTTGCTATAAAGATGGCTAGGGGACGAGTTGGTGTTGTTGGTTTAGGACTTGGATATGTAGTAGAAGAAATGGCTAAAAAGGCAGAGGTAGAAGAAATAGTAGTTTATGAAATAAGCCAAGATGTAATTGATTTATATTATAGCAATTTCAAAGAAAATCCAAAGATAAAGATTGTATGCTGCAATGCCTTAGAAGCTGAAAGTAAAGAGTTTGACTTCTTTTATGCTGATATTTATGAATATAAATTAACTTCACAAATAGTAGAGGATTATAAGAAGTTTAATGAGATTCATAACATTGAAGATTATAGCTTTTTTGGAATGGAGCATTTTTTATTAAGCTGTAGTTATACAGAAATAGTATGGGTATATATACCTGAAAACTGGATGGAATCAAGTAGAAAAGCTTTTGAAGCAATTCAAGAATCTAATCTTTTAGAGTATTATGAAAAATTAGATGAAAGGTTGGTATCTCAAGTATTAGAAGAATTTAAAATTGTATTAAATGATATTGAATAAGTTTTTTTATTTTTATGTTTAATATTTCTAAAAGGGGACATACTCTTAATATCCCCTAATAATTTAAATATATATATCTATAAAAAAGTGCAGGCATCTCCCTAATGCACTTTTTTTATTGTTTAAAATACTTAAGAAAAAAATCGAACTAAAAATATTGACTTATTTACATAAATTGGAAATAATATATTTATAGAGTGTTTGATTAAGTTAAATTATTAGAGTAGTTTGGGGTAGGGTGTATGAGATGTGAGGTAATTGATATAAGAGGTAATAGTAGACAAAAATTAGGTAAGTTTTTGGTTGCTTTATATATATTAAATATTTTAGAGTTAATAGTTACAAAGTTTTTAATATGGAAAGCTCCTAACTTATTTAGTGAAGAAAATATATTTTTTAATATAATGATATATGGTTTAGAACCGTATTTTTTTAAGATTGGGTTAATGGCATTAGTATTGATTTATTGGTATTGGAGAAGTGAGAAATCTAATATTACACAAATGAAAAGATCGATACTTACAGGAAAGATACTAGTTGGTATGTATATTGTAATTAATGTGATGCATTTAATTAATTTAATAATATACTTAAATAAATATTAATATAGTTATTAATAGCCACTATGAAGTTAATTTTTAAAATATAATAAAGATTATGCTTGTAATAAAATTAAAAATGTGTTATTATAAATGAATAGCATAATTGCTAATAAATAAGTTTTAATTAGATAAATAGTTTCTCATGAATTAGAAAATATTATATCAGTTTAGAACCTTAAATTCAGGAGGAATTATTATGAAAGATAAAACATTAGTATGTAGAGATTGTGGAAGTGAATTCGTATTTTCTGTAGGAGAACAAGAATTCTATAAAGAAAAAGGATTTGCAAATGAACCAACAAGATGTATTTCTTGTAGAAGAGCTAAAAAAGAGCAAAATAGAAGATAATTTTAGAGTGTTATAAGACTTTAGTTTATGCTAAAGTCTTTTTTTTATAAAATCTAAAAACATAGTAGAAGGAAGTTAATTTGAATAATAACATAGAAATAATATATAAAAATATAGATAAAATGACAGATGAAAAGTTTAATAAATATTTAAAAACAATATCAATGGAATTGAAGAAAGAATTTAACTATGATTTATTTTACAATAAAGGGTTAGTAAGATTTTTGGATATAGAAAAGACATTGAGATGTATAAAAGTAGTATACAGAATGTAGATATAAAATACTGGTAAGCTATTAATAAGAGAATTTTAGACTGTATTATCATTTTGTAGTAGTTTTAATTACGTAATTTGTAATTGCATTTGGAGTGGAGTTTATTTTAAATAAAATTAAAAATATATAAAGTAACTGTCAAATAGAGTGTTGAGTAAAATAGATCAACACTCTATTTTTTTAGTTAAAATATATAGGGAGGTTTAGTTTATATATAATGTTTATTTATAATAAAATAATTAAAACTTTTTTTCAAAAGTTAAGGTCTAATTTATATAGGTACCTATGAGTAGTTAAATTTTAAAAAGTAGAAGGAGAAACATATATGTTTGATGAGAAGATAGTAAAGAAAGCCATTAAGGGTAATGACAAAGCCTTTATTATTCTTATGAATCAATGTAAAGAGCAGATTTATAGAACGGCATTTGCTTATGTTAAGGAAGAAGAGGCCGCATTAGATATTGTACAAGAAGTAGTTTGTAAGGCATATAAATCAATTGGAGATTTGAGAGAACCAAAGTTTTTTAATACATGGATAATGAGGATAGCAATTAATGTAGCTACAGATTTTTATAATAAAAAAAGCAAGGTAGTATGCATGGAGAAGGAAGAATTACTAAGTAAGATAGATGCAAAGTATGATGACAATGATGAAAGGTTATTTTTAATGGAATCATTAGATAAGCTTGATGAAAAGTATAAAAGAATAATTGTATTAAAATATTTTGAGGATTTAACTTTTAAAGATATAGCAGAGATTCTAGAAATGCCAGAAAATACTGTTAAAACTAACTTATATAAAGGTCTTTCTATTTTGAGAAATGATATGAAAAAGGAGTTAATTTAGTATGGATAATAATATTAAAGATATGATAAAAATACCTAAGGAATTAGATGATGCTGTTTTAAAGGGATTTGAAAGGGGAAAAAGAGATAAGAAAAAGGAAAAACAAAAGTTAATATTTAAAAGAAGTGCAATAGCAGCCGTTGTTATAGTAGCAGGAACAACAATGGCAGGAATTATTAACCCTAATATAGTAAGTGCAATTCCTATAGTTGGAGATATATTTGAATATTTTAATGATGGAGTATACAAACAAGCTTCAAATAAATATGAAGAGTTAGGTAATGATGTAAATATAACAGTTGAGGATAAAGGTGTTAATGTTACCATTAATAAGGTTGTTGTTGATGATAATATTTTACTTGCATCACTACTTGTTGAATCAGATAAATTTGTTGGATATGATGAATGGAGAAGTCCTAAAGATTTTTTAAATATTGATTTAAATGTACTTATTAATGGAGAAATGCCAAGTAGTTGGGGGCCTAAGGTAACTATTGTTAATGAAAGTACAGCAGCGGTTATATTAGAAGTTAATGTTTCAGGTATTGATTTAGGAAATGAAGTTAATATAGATTTAGATATAAATAACTTTACTAGAGGAAGAAAGACTTTGGCAAAGGGAAATTGGGATTTTAATATTAAAACTATAAAAGGTAGTGAATCTAATATTTATGAAGTCAACAAAAGTTTAAATCTTATTAATGAAGAAATGAATATTGAAAAATTAGTTGTTACACCATTAAATAATAGATTAATACTTTCAGGAATAACTAGCGATTATGAAAACTTTAGAATAGATGAAAATAAGTTTATTGTTAGAGATAACAATGGGAAAATGCTGTTATTAGATTTTATATCGGGAAGTGTTAGCAATGATGGAAAGTATGAATACTCATATAATATTTTAAATGATTTAAGTAATACAGAGTATATTGAAATTATTAAAGCAGATGGAAATCAAGCTATAAATAAAGAAATTGAAAGCTTTAGTTACTATTTATTAAAGGCTTCATCAGTAGATGAAAGTAGTGCTAATAGAAGTAATGAAATTATATCAAGAAAACCTACAAAAGAAGAGTTAAGTGATGGGCATGCATTAAGTAGTGTAAATTATAATATTGATATTGATAGGGATAATGCATTTGAAAGTATAGATTCTTTAATTGGTAAAGAGATAGCTGTAAATAATATTGATAAGATAATAGTTAAAGATATTATACCTTATAATGATTATACTGAAGTGGTTATGAAAATTGATGGCAACTATAATTATAAATTATTATCTAGTATTGTTTTATTTGATGAAGATATGAATGATTCTTGCGCTTTTGAAGGAGCTATGACAACTTTAAATGATATTGAAGAAAAAATAGTAACTGTTAAATTAACTAAAATTGATCCAAGTAAGAAGTATACTATAGCTATTCCGGTAACTACAGATTTAGTTATTGATGAAAGTGAAAAGGTAACTATAAACTTAAAATAGATTTGAGGCTAGTAAAAGCTAGCCTCTTTTTATTATTCTGGTATAAGGTGAATAGAAGTTAGACTTATTAGGTAAAGTTAAATATAATAGCAATGAGGTGATAAAATTGGAAAAAATTATAATTGTTGAAGATAATAAAGATTTAAAGAATGAACTTATAGATTTTCTTTCAAGATATGGATATGAAGCCTATGGCCCAGATAAATTTGATAATATTATGGAAACACTTTTAAAAGATAATGCAGATTTAATTTTACTCGATATAAATTTACCTTACTATGATGGATATTATATATGTCGTGAAATAAGAAAAGTTAAAAATACTCCAATAATAATTGTTACTAGCAGAAATAGTGATATGGATGAAATTATGAGCATGAATTTAGGGGCAGATGATTTTGTTACAAAGCCATATAATACTCAAGTTCTTTTAGCTAGAATAGCATCGCTTTTAAGAAGAACTTCAGGTGGAAAGTATCAGGAAATATTAGAACATAAAGGTCTTAAGCTTAATGTTACAACAGGGGTAATGGAGTTTAATAATTCAACTGTAGATTTAACTAAAAATGAAATTAAAATACTTAGTTGTTTAATTAAAAATAAGGGAGTTATAGTAGCTAGAGATGAATTAATGGATTATTTATGGAATTCAGATATGTTTGTAGATGAGAATACCTTATCTGTTAACATTGCAAGGTTAAGGAAAAAATTAGATTCAATAGGATTTAAGGAGGCTATAGAAACTAAGAGAGGAATAGGGTACAGCTTGCTATGAGTTTAGTAAAATATATTATAAGTAAATTGCCCTTTTTCATACTAAATATAATTACGTTTTTATTTTGTGCAATAATAATGAGATTAGCAGAAACTAGCATAGAAATTATAATGATTTTATTTTTAATATGGTTTATGCCAGTTTTAATATATATGCTTTTAGATTTTATTGGGAAGAAGAGGTTCTATGATGAATTAATAGAAATAAGCAATAAACTAGATAAAAAGTATTTACTTCCAGAGATAATAAAAAGGCCTAAAAGCTATGAAGGGCAAATATTATATGAGATTTTAGAAGCAAGTAATAGAGCTATGCATGAACATGTAAATGAATATAAAATAATGCAAAGTGAATATAGAGAATATATAGAAGCATGGGTTCACGAAATAAAAACTCCAATTGCATTAACAAAACTTGTTGCTGAAAATAGTGAGGGAAAAGCAAAGACTATAATACAAAATGAAACTAACAAAATAGAAGGTTATGTTGAACAGGTTTTATATTATTCAAGAAGTACAGATGTAAGTAAAGATTATATTATAAAAGAGTTTGATATAAAGGAAACAATAAAAAGAGTTATACGGAATAATAGGTATGATTTAATAAATGGGCGCTTTCAAATAGATATAAAAGATATAAGTGATTCAGTAATAAGTGATGAAAAATGGGTTGAATTTATTATTAATCAAATTATAGTAAACTCAATTAAGTATAAGAAAAATAGTGATGTTAGAAATGGTGAAAGTCCTATAATAAAGGCTTATACTAAGAAAAGTGATGATAAGGTTATATTAAGCATAGAGGATAATGGCATTGGAATAATCCATAAAGATATAGACAAAGTTTTTGACAAAGGATTTACAGGGCAAAATGGTAGGGTATTTGGAAAGTCAACAGGAATAGGATTGTATTTAAGTAAAAAGCTTTGTACAAAGCTAGGACTAAATATTACATTAACATCAAAATATAAAATAGGAACAAAAGTTAATATTATATTCCCATTAGGTGACCTTACAAGCATTAGCCCAATATAACGTAACTGTGTGAGTAAAGGAATATTGGGATTTGGAGTAATGAGAATCTTACATTATTGAAAGAAAGTTGAAAGACTTTTCGATAGATTGAACTTTCATTAAATTATATACTGTGATTAAAGAAGGCAGTAATACTGAGAAATTGGAGGTTTAAATTTATGAGAGATATTTTAAATATAAAGAACATAGAAAAATATTACGGAAATAAAGATAATGTAACAAAAGCTTTAGATAATATAAGTTTTAGTATAGGAAAGGGTGAATTCATTGGAATAATGGGACCATCAGGAAGTGGCAAAACAACGTTACTTAATTGTATAGCAACAATAGACAAAGTAACTACAGGTAGTATTGAAATTGATGGAGAAGATATAACAAGACTTAAGAGCAAGAAATTAGATAAGTTTAGAATGAATAAATTAGGGTTTATCTTTCAAGATTTTAATCTTTTAGATACCTTAACGGCATATGAAAATATATCACTTGCATTAACTATAGGTGGAATGAAAGGTAAGGAAATAAGAGCATTAATAGAAAAGTCAGCAGAAAGCTTAGGGATAACAGAAGTATTAAATAAATATCCTTATGAAATGTCAGGAGGACAAAAGCAAAGAGTTGCAGCGGCAAGGGCTATAGTAACTAATCCATCATTAATATTAGCTGATGAACCAACTGGAGCATTAGATTCTAAATCATCTAAAATGTTATTAAATTCAATAGAAGAATTAAACAATAATTTAGAGGCAACTATTTTAATGGTTACGCATGATGCATTTACAGCTAGTTATGCACATAGGATACTATTTATAAAGGATGGAAAGATATTTAATGAACTTGTTAGAGGAAATGATAGTAGAAAAGAATTTTTTAATAAGATAATTGAAGTAGTTACATTGCTTGGAGGTGACACTTCAGATGTATTCTAAAATAGCAACTCAAAATATTAAAAAGAGTTTTAAAGATTATGCAATTTATTTTTTAACTTTAACATTTGCAGTTTGTATATTTTATTGCTTTAATTCATTAGATTCACAAATGGCAATATCTCGAATGAATACAGTTCAAACAAGCTATGTAGAAGTTATGAAAAATTTAATGAGTGGAGTATCAATATTTGTTTCATTTATATTAGCGGGACTTATTATATATGCTACTAACTTCTTAATAAAAAAGAGGAAAAAAGAGTTTGGAATATATATGATGCTTGGTATGAATAAAGGTAAGATATCATTTATATTATTTATAGAGACATTAATAGTTGGATTTATATCACTTATAGTTGGTTTATTATTAGGTTTAGTATTGTCACAGGGATTATCCTTATTAACAGTGAAAATGTTTTTACTTGAACTATCAAAATATAAATTTGTAATTTCAAGTGAAGCAATTTTAAAATCAATAACTTACTTTGGATTAATTTATATTGTGGTTGTAATATTTAATATAATAGTAATTTCAAAATACAATCTTATAGATTTAATAAATTCATCTAAAAAAAGTGAAAAGATTAAAGTCAGAAATACTATATTATCATGGATAATTCTTATTTTAGCTATAGTAAATTTAATAGTTGCTTATTATTTTGCGACAGTTACTAATTTAGATTTTACTGATACAAGATTTCTAACATCAATTTTATTGGGGATTATAGGAACAACGGGATTTTTCTTTGGTCTTTCATCAGTTTTATTATCAATATTAAAGAAAGGCGAAAAAGCATATTTTAATAAACTTAATGCATTTACAGTAAGACAAATAACAAGCAAATTTAATACTAATTTTCTTTCTATGACAGTTATTTGTTTAATGCTGTTTATAACTATAGGTATATTAACAACAGGATTTAGTATGAAAAAGTCTTTTGAAACTAGCATAAAAGAGTATACACCTTTTGATTTATCATTTTCTTTAAGAAAGGATAATGAAGCAAGTAATATTCCTATTAAGGAAGCTTTGATTAATTATGGGATTGATTTAAATGAAAATACTAAATATATAACAATGGATATTTATTCTATAGATTTTAGTTTGAAAAGTATATTAGGAAGATATACTGATACAGGTTCAGAACTTATAAATTTCAATCCAGTATTTGAAAAAACGCAAGCTATAGCTATTTCAGATTTTAATAAAAATAGAGAATTACTTGGAGAAAAAACTTTAGAATTAAAAGATGATGAAATTTATTTATCATCAAATTATGATAATCTTATTCCAACTATAAATAGATTTTTGAATGAAAATAATGAAATAGTTATAGATAATAAAACTTATAAAATTAAAGAAAAGAATATTTTAGAGGATTCAATAGCAACATCAGAATCTAGTAATAATATATTTTCTTTAATTATGCCAGATTCATTTTTGGATAGCTTAGTACCAGTGAGTGAATATATAAATATTAATTATATAGGTCAAAATAAAGAAAAAATGAAGGAAGAAGTAAATTTATTATTAGATAAATATATAAATATAGATAACAAAGGCTTACAGGATGAAATTAGATTATCAGGTATGACTAGGGAAATTGCTTATGATGCTAATACAGGTATGTCAACAATAATACTTTTTATTTCAATTTATATTGGAGTAGTATTTTTACTTGCAAGTGCAGCGGTATTAGCACTTCAACAATTATCGCAATGTAATGATTCCATAGAAAGGTATGAAGCATTAAAGAAACTTGGAGCACCGAGAAGTCAAATTAATAAGAGTATTTTAATTGAGGTTACCACTTTCTTTATGTTGCCACTATCCCTTGCAATAGTACATTCTATTATAGGAATAAATATAGTAGAGCAGTATTTAAAAACTTTTGGGAATTATGATATTTTATTTTCCGCATTAGTAACAGCATTAATATTTTTAGTAGTTTATGGTGGATATTTTTATGCTACTTACATTGGATATAAGAATGTTATAGATAATTAAAAAACTTAGTTTATGAAACTATCTCAATATAAGTGAGATAGTTTTATTTGATTTATTAATAGGTTCTATTTTATAGTAAACATTAAAAAATTATAGAATAGAACATTTTTATGTTTATTTATAAATTAAGTTTAGAAAAAGGGATTATGTTCTTAGGATTATCAGGATGTTCACCAATAAATTTTTCCATCCAAATCATATCATGCCATTGTCCAAACTTATAACCACATTTAGTAAAGTGAGCAACAGTCTTATATCCAAACTTTTTATGAAAATCTTCACTTTTTTCATTAGGATAAGTAATACAAGCATTAACATTAATAATATTTTGAAGCTTAAGATATTTTTCTAATTCTTTATAAAGTAAAGTACCAACTCCATGTCTTGAATCGCCATTTTTTACATATATAGAAGTTTCAACAGCCCAATCATAAGCTCGTCTACTTTTGAATGCACCTGCATAAGCATATCCATAAATTTCACCTTCGTTTTCAGCTATTAAATAAGGATATTTCTTTAAAATGCTTTTAATTCTTTCTGAAAATTCTTCAATAGAGGGTACATCATATTCAAATGTTATTGCTGTATTTTTTACATAGTATTTATAGATATTTAGAAGTTCTTTTGCATCTTCAGGTTTTGCTATTCTTATATTCATTTTTCCACCTCAAATTTATAAAATATTTAATATTACATTAGCATATTTTAATTTAAGCTTTCAATGAAATATATATTTTGAATTGGAGAAAACTCGTTTCAATTAGTTTTAATAATATTTTAAGAAATATGAAAGCTATAATTAAATAATTAAGTTTATACTAAAGCTAGTAGAAAAATAATAGGCCAGAGGAGGCAGAAGTATATGATGAAAAGCTATTTATTAGCAATAGTATTATCAATGATTTTATTAACAGTTTTAAATAGATTTTTAAGTGAAAAGAATAAATGTGAAAATAAAATAAAATGGCAGCATTACTTATTTGGATACATATTTATGTTTTATCTTGTAGTTTCATTAAAAGATATTGTAGGATTTCCAGCACTAAGTGATATAGAAGGAAGAATAATTGCAGGAGGATCTATATTTCAGCCAGTTTTGAATCTTATACCGTTTAGTACAGGAATTCATATTTCATCTATACTTAATATACTATTTTTTATTCCATTTGGATTCTTATTACCTACATTATGGGAAAATTTTAGAAAGTTTTTACCTACAGTATTTTTAGGGTTTTTATTTTCGTTAATTATCGAATTAGGACAATTATTTACTATCAGAGCAACTGATATTGACGATTTAATAATGAATACTTTAGGAACGATTTTAGGATTTATTTTATTTAAGGTATTAAGCATTATATTTAAGAAGCTTTCAAGCCAAACAATTATTGAAAATACTAATAAGAAATGCTTAATTGCTAAGTATGGTCCTTATTTATATATTGGAGTTGCAATTATAAGTACATTTTTGAGTTAAAAACTAAGTCTTAATATTATTCTTATAATTAAGATATAAAAGAATAGAGACTATATCAAATTTTTGGGTGTGTAAATTAATTTGATATAGTCTCTGTTTTATTTAAGGAAACTTGAATCCTTATAGTAGCTGAGTACACTAAAGTGTACCTTCAACTAGTCAAATTGAAATTTGTATTCTCACTTAATTTATACTACTTTACAACTATATTTACAAGTCTTCCTTTTATAACAATAACTTTAACTATAGTTTTTCCTTCTGTAGCAGATACAATTGCTTCATCAGCTAAAGCAGCAGCTTTAATTCCTTCTTCAGTTAAGTCAGAAGCAACGTTAATTCTATTTTTGATTTTACCATTAACTTGGATAGCTATTTCAATTTCATCTTTAACAAGAGCCTTAGGATCAAATGTTGGCCAAGGTTCGTTAAATACTGAATACTTACCAGTTAATAATGACCATTGTTCTTCAGCAAAGTGAGGAGCAAATGGAGATAAGATCTTAATAAAGCTTTCACATACAGTTCTTAAGAACGCTAAGTTTTTAGTTTCTTCTTGAACATATTTAGATAGAGCATTTATGAATTCCATCATTCTAGCTATAGCAGTGTTAAATTGCATTTTATCTGCATCTTCAGTAACACCTTTAATAGCGTTATTTAACCAGAAGTTTAATTCTTTTTCAGCTTTATCCATAGTATCTTTATTGTTATCACCAGCTTCGATAGCTTCTCTACAGATAGTTAAGTATCTTTCAATTCTATCTACGAATCTAGCAACAGACTTAATACCATCATCACTCCAAGCTCCACCTTCAACATAAGCGAAACCAAACATTAAGTACATTCTAAATACGTCTGCACCATATTCTTGGATATAATCATCTGGAGAGATAGTATTTCCTTTAGACTTAGACATCTTTAATCCATCTGGTCCTAGGATAAGTCCTTGGTGAGTTAAGCTCTTGAATGGTTCATCAAAGCTTAAATAACCCATATCTCTTAAAGCTTTAGTTATAAATCTTGCATATAATAAATGCATACAAGCATGCTCTGGTCCACCAACATATTTGTCAACTGGAAGCATCTTATCTACCTTTGCCTTATCAAATGCAATTTCAGTATTTTTATTATCTACATATCTCATTTGGTACCAAGAAGAGCAAACGAATGTATCTAAAGTATCACATTCTCTCTTAGCTGGTTTTCCGCAACAAGGACAAGTAGTATTAACGAATTCCTCACATTTAGCAAGTGGTGACTTACCGTCTGGAGCAAATTCAACATTGTATGGTAATTCAACTGGAAGATCTTTTTCAGGAACTGGAACAGCGCCACAATCTTCACAGTATATTATTGGAATTGGAGCACCCCAATATCTTTGTCTTGAAACTAACCAGTCTCTTAATCTGTAATTAACTTTAGCAGAACCTACGCCATCTTTAGCTAGTTTTTCAACAATAGCTTCTTTAGCTTGCTCTGTAGTTAATCCATTAAATTCTCCAGAATTAATTAAAACTCCATATTCACAATATGGTAATTCAACTTCTACACCTTTTTTACTAGTTATAACTTGATCTATTGGTAAGTTAAATTTAGTTGCAAAAGCAAAGTCTCTTTCATCATGAGCTGGAACAGCCATAACAGCCCCAGTACCATAAGTTGCAAGAACATAGTCTCCAACCCAAACTGGAACTTCTTTACCGTTTATAGGGTTTATAGCATATGAACCAGTGAACACACCAGTTTTTTCTCTTGTAAGAGATTGTCTTTCTATATCAGATTGTTTTTTAGCAGCTTCCTTATATTCTTCTACAGCAGCCTTATTATCAGCAGTAGTTAATTCATCTACTAATGGATTTTCAGGAGCTAAAACAACATAAGTAACACCATTTAAAGTATCAACCCTTGTTGTGAATACATCAAAATTAATGTCTGAACCTTTAACTTTAAAGTTAACTTCAGCACCAGTAGATTTACCAATCCAGTGTTTTTGCATAGCAACTGTTTTTTCAGGCCAATCTAAAGTATCTAGTTTTTCTAATAGTTCATCAGCATATTCTGTAATTTTGAAGAACCATTGAGTTAAGTCTTTTTTAGTAACTTCAGTTGAACATCTTTCACAAGCACCATCAACAACTTGCTCATTAGCTAAAACTGTGTTACAAGATGGACACCAATTTACAGGAGCTTTCTTTCTGTAAGCTAAGTTGTTTTTTAATAATTGTAAGAATACCCATTGAGTCCATTTGTAATATTCAGGAGTACAAGTTATAACTTCATTTTCCCAGTTAAACATAGCACCCATAGCTTTTAATTGTTCTTCCATAGTTTTAATATTCTTTTCAGTAGAATCCCATGGATGAATTCCAGTTTTAATTGCGAAGTTTTCTGCAGGTAATCCAAAAGCATCAAACCCCATTGGTTGGAATACATTATATCCTTGCATTTTCTTTAATCTTGCCCATGAATCAACAGGTCCATAGTTAAACCAGTGACCAGCATGTAATTGGCTTCCTGATGGATAAGAGAACATTTCTAAAACATAAAGTTTTTCGCCCTCTGCATCTGGATTAAATTTGTAAAGTTCAGTTTCTTCCCACTTCTTTTGCCATTTTTTATCAACGGCAGTTCCGTAGTTACTCATAGTTAAAAACCTCCTTAGGTATAGTTGAAGTTAGGAGTTAGTAGTTAGTGGTTAACGAACTTATATAGGAGTTCCAACCTTAACTAGTAACTAAAAACTACTAACTACTTATAATTATTTCCTAAATTTATAAAAATATATAAAAAAAGCCTTTCATCTCAATTAAGAGACGAAAAGCTAAATTCGCGGTACCACTCTTATTAGAATTAGCAGTTTAGTTTAAAGCTAGCAAATATAATAACTTGCTGTCTATCACTTGACGCTGACTAAATTCTCACTCAAATCCGTAACGGGGACTCCGTACTTGCTTTTGACAAGTAAGCTCCAAGGCAAGTTCCTATACATGTATCACTGTTTTTCAGCAACCAACAGCTCTCTAAAGATTACAAGCTTATAGTACTACTCCTTTTCAATGCAATAATAATTTATTAATAATATTTTAAATAATAATTAATTATATAGTAGATTGTTATAATAAGTCAAGAAAAGCGTATACTTTGATATTGGTGGGAAAAATTGGTATAATATTATAAATATAAAGTTCTTTATAATAATTATTAATTAAGGGTCTTAATAAAAAAAAAGGGGGATATACTATGCTAAAGAAATGTGTAGAGTATAATGAAAATTTAGAGAGGAATATGGAGATATTAAGTAATGGAGCATTTTTGACGACTAAGACTGGTAATAAGGTTAATTCAATGACTATAGCCTGGGGGAGCATTGGCTTCATATGGGGAAAGCCTATATTTATGGTAATGGTAAGACCTCAAAGATATACATATGGAATTCTTGAAAAATCAAAAGAATTTACAGTTACAATACCTTATGAAAAGATGAATAAGGAATTAGCCTTTTTAGGAAGTAAAAGTGGAAAAGATATGAATAAATTAGCAGAGTTAAATATATCAACTGTAAATAGTGAAAAGATTAGTACACCAGTATTAGAAGTAGAAGGAATGCATTTTGAATGTAAGGTAGTATATAAAACAACCATGAGTGAAAAAAATTTAGATAAAACTATAAATGATGAAAAATATCCCTTAGAAGATTACCATACATTATATTTTGGAGAAATAGTATCAAGCTATACTATTAAATAATAAAAAAAGATAAGTTTTTAAATAAGCCTCATAGATTATTATTGATATTTATATAGATATCGTTATATAATCTATGAGGTTATTTTTTATACTATAAGATTAGAAAAAATAAAAGTATTATTAGAAATGTAATTTATTTCAAATATGATATGAAAAAGTTTTTGAATAACAAATGAGATTAAGATGGAGGCGATAAAAATGTCGTGTTTAGGAAATATAGTTTGGATAATATTTGGTGGTTTTTTTGGAGCTTTAGGATGGTTATTCATAGGAACGCTTTGGTGTATCAGTATTATAGGAATACCAGTTGGAATACAATGTTTTAAAATGGCAAGACTACAATTTACACCTTTTGGAAAAGAGGTAGTTACAGTTAGTGATAGTAGTGGAAGTCTAATATTAAATATATTATGGATAATATTTGGAGGATTAGAGTTATGCGTTGCAAATTTAATTAGTGCTTTATTTTTATGTATTACTATTATAGGTATACCATTTGCAATGCAATCTTTAAAAATGGCGAAATTATCATTAATGCCTTTTGGAAAAGAAATTAGATAATATAACTTTTAGTAATAGTGTACATTTAAAGTTCAATTAACTAGATTAAAGTGTAGTTAATTGAACTTATTTGTTGTTATTAATAGTAAGTTATGCTTAAGATTATATTTGTATATTTGGAATATAATATTATATTTTTGATAAAACTAAATAAGAAAAAATATTTAACAAAGGATGGAGTGATATTATGGCAATATTAAATTGTGTTATAGGAATAGCATTTATATTTCTTGTAGCATTTTTGCTTTCAAATAATAAGAAAAAGATTAATTGGGGAACAGTAATAATTGGATTTTTAATTCAATTTGCATTTGCACTTGCGGCTTTAAAATGGAGTGTAGGTAAATATGTGTTAAGCAAAATAGCACTAGGAGTTCAATCAGTAATTAATTATGCAAATGAAGGAATTAAATTTTTATTTGGATCTTTAACTAACGATGGAAGTATATTTGCTGTTAATGTTTTAGGAGTAATTATATTTATATCAGCAGTAGTATCAGTATTATATTATTTAGGAATTATGCAATTTATTATAAAAATTATAGGTGGAGCTTTGTCTAGGCTTTTAGGAACATCAAAGTTAGAAACTATATCAGCATCAGCTAATATATTCTTAGGTCAAACAGAAGCACCACTTTTAATTAAGCCATATGTTGAAAAACTTACTGAATCAGAATTATTTACAGTTATGGTTGGAGGACTTGCATCAGTTTCAGGTTCAATTTTAGTTGGTTACTCATTACTTGGTATACCAATAGAATACTTAGTATCTGCAAGTTTTATGTCAGCACCAGCAGGACTTATAATGTCTAAAATTATAATACCAGAAATAAAACAAGCAAATGTCAATGATCAAATAGAAATGGTTAAGGATGATTCAGCAAATGTTGTTGATGCAGCAGCTAAGGGAGCAATAGATGGATTAGGGTTAGTTCTTAATATTGCAGCTATATTACTTGCCTTTGTTGCTTTAATAGCACTTATTAATGGTATTATAGGCTGGATTGGTGGCTGGTTTGGTTTAGGAAATTTAAGTTTACAATCTATTTTAGGTTATATATTTTCGCCAGTGGCAGCTATTATAGGTGTACCATGGAGTGAGGCAGTAACAGCTGGTTCATTAATAGGTCAAAAGGTTATATTAAATGAATTTGTAGCTTTTACTAGTCTTTCAGAAATAATGGGGACATTATCATCAAAAACAATAGCTATAGTTACTTTTGCATTGTGTGGATTTGCTAATATTTCATCTATAGCAATTTTAATTGGGGGTATAGGTGGTATGGCACCAAGTAGAAAAGGTGATATTGCACGTTTAGGATGGAAGGCTATAATAGCAGGAACTCTTGCTAATCTTTTAAGTGCTACAATAGCAGGATTTTTATTAACTATGTAATTTTTAGAGCTAGTAATACAAAACACGTATTACTAGCTTTTTTGTATGATTGAAAAATATTAACTACAGTTAAAAGTAAAAATGGAATACTTCTAACCGTATAGGTAACGATTTTTGTTACAGATTGTAGACAAGTCATTAACTTTAGAAGGTTCGGACTTAAATTGAAAATTTAAGCTTTATAGTCATTAATTTTCGGTATCACGGTATTTAAGATTAAGTTCATAATTTATCGATATTAATAAATTTTTAATAAATATGATAAATTTTTTTTAAGACTTTATTGTTAGTATATAAATATAAAATGAGTGACATGGTATAATAATACAATACGAAGGGAGTGTTGTTAGAAATGATAAAAAGTAATGTGTTGGTAGTAGATGATGATAAGGAAATAGTTGATGCTATTGAGATATATTTAAGAAACGAAGGAATAAATGTTATAAAGGCTTATGATGGATTAGAAGCATTAGAAGCATTAATGGAAAAAGATATACAGCTTATTTTAATGGATATAATGATGCCTAATATGGATGGTCTTAGAACTACCATGAAAATTAGACAAGAAAAAAATATACCTATTATTTTGATTTCTGCAAAATCAGAAGATACTGATAAAATATTAGGGCTTAATATGGGGGCTGATGATTATATAACAAAACCATTTAACCCATTAGAACTTATAGCAAGGGTTAAATCACAATTAAGAAGATATACTGTCTTTGGAAATTATGCTAATACAAAAGAAGAAACAACTGAAATAATAAGTAGTGGAGGATTATCTTTAAACCCCGAGGCTAAAGAGGTATTAGTGGATGGCGAATTAATAAAACTTACAGCAACTGAATTTGGAATATTAGAGTTATTACTTAGAAATCAAGGAAGAGTATTTTCTATAGATGAAATTTATGAAAAAGTTTGGAAAGAGCCAAGTTATAATGCTGAAAATACTGTAGCAGTTCATATAAGAAGGATTAGAGAAAAGATTGAAATTAATCCTAAGGATCCTAAATATTTAAAGGTGGTGTGGGGAATTGGATATAAAATCGAAAAATACTAAGGATGAAAACAATGAGCAGGAAATTATAGAGAAAAAAAGTGAAAAATCAAAAAGAAAGAATATCTTTAAGGGTAATAAATTTGAGGGAAGTATAATTTATATTATAACAGCAATAGTATTAACAACTACAATTTTATCTTTGTTAGAAGTTAAGGATAACTTAGGATATGTTGTACCAGATAGAATATATACACAAACTCAAGTAGCAGGAAATATCAATGAGTATACAAATTTAGTAGAAAGATATTCATTATATTATAAGTCAGCTAACTATACAAATGATAAAGATAATATTACTCAAAATGATATTGATATATGCAGAAATGAGTTAAATAATAAAGCAAATGCAGAGTTTGAAAAGTTTAGTTCATCTAAATACAATGATAGTAATTTTAATAGTTTAACCTATGAGCAGCAAGAAAAAATATTGCAAGAAGAAAGAGCTAAAATAGACGAAAAATACACTTTAACTGATGAAGAGTTAAGTGAATATATTTTAAATAGAAAAAGTAATAGTGCAAGTGATTTAAATAATCAGTTAAACTCATATGTTAATTTAAAATTTTCAGCTTATGATAAATTAAATGATATTTGGATTGGTGGAGAAAAGCAAGATATTCAATATACAAAGAAAAACAGTAGATATTTTAAAGAAGTAAATATTGATTATAATGGTAATGTGATAGAGAATATTTATATAAATGGTAAACAAATAGATATCAATAGTTTCTTAAATAAGTTTATTGATAATCATGCCTATAGTTCTAAATATTTTGGCAATACTTCATATGAAACTTCAATTACCACAGAAGATTATTATGAGTACAATTATAATACTGAAAAACATAATGTAACATTATATATATGGATGCCTAAAGAAATTCAATCAGGAGATGTGGTTTATGAAAGTTTTATGAAGGTAAAGAAAAATGTTAATAGCTTTTATTTAAACTGTATCGCATTAATAGTATCTTTAGCTGCATTAATTATTTGCTTATTATACTTAGCTAAACATAAAGTAGAAGCAGTTAAAACAGAAAAAATAATAAGTAAAGTTAAAGATTATCCTATCGAATATAAAATAGGAACAGCAATCCTAGCATGGATAATTTGGAATACAGGTTCTCATATTTATTATAATTCAAATAACTATATAAGAAGATTAAATTTAAGTTCAATAGTTTGGGGAACAGTAGTAATAATAATTTGCTATTTATTAATAAGAGTATTGATTATTAATTATAATGAAGGAACATTATTTAAAAATAACCTTACTATTAAGGTTTGGAATTATTTAAGTGATGTAATGAATAGAGGATCTATAATAAGAACCTTCTTAATAATGACAGCTTTATATGTATCAATAGGATTAGTATTATTTTTCTTATCAGCAATTTTTTATATATGGCCAATAGGAATAATTGCAGGAATTATATTAACAATTATATACTTAATAATGTTAATTAAAGACTTAGTTTATATAGATAAGATAATGGTTGGGGCTAAGGCTGCTGCAGAAGGAAAGCTAACGTATAAGATAGATGAAAAAGGAAGAGGACACCTTAAGGAGCTAGCACATGATATAAATAATATAAAAGAAGGATTAAAGAAGTCAGTTGAAAATGAGATGAAAAGCGAAAATATGAAAACAGAGCTTATAACTAATGTTTCTCATGATCTAAAAACACCTTTAACTTCAATTATAAATTATATAGATTTATTAAAGAGAGAAGAAATAGAGCCAGAAAATGCTAGAGATTATATTAATATATTAGATAAAAAAGCTCAGAGACTTAAGGTTTTAATAGAGGATTTATTTGAGGCATCTAAAGCGGCTAGCGGTGCAATGGAACTTAATATTACGAAAATAGATGTTGGACAATTATTAAAGCAATCATTAGGAGAAAATGATGAAAGATTTAGAGAAAGTAATTTAGATATCAAGTTAAATCTTCCTGATGAAAAGATATTTATAAATGCTGATGGAAAGAGATTATATAGAGTATTTGAGAATCTTCTTTCTAATATAGTAAAGTATTCTTTAAGCAATACAAGAGTATATATTGATATGTTTAAAGAAAATGATGAAGTAACTATAATAATGAAAAATATATCAGCTTATGAATTAAGTTTTGATACCAATGAAATAACTAATAGATTTAAACGTGGAGATTCATCAAGAAGTACAGATGGATCGGGATTGGGTCTTGCTATTGCAAAGAGCATAATAGAACTTCATAATGGTAGCTTTAAAATTGAAGCCGATGGAGATTTATTTAAGTCAATAATAAAGTTAAAATAACTAAGATATTGTATAAGAGTTGTATCTAATGATACAGCTCTTTATATTTAGAGTTTATATCAATTGATAATCAGTATCTATTGAATAATGGATAAAGCTACTAATAGTGCTAGTTGATATGTATTATCAATTAGAAAAAAATTTTTAATTTTTTTCAAAAAAGACTTGTAATTAATAATTATTATTATATAATAATAGATGTAGGGTGATTCGCAAGAAACACAAAAACAAAAGAACAAATAAATTAGAAGTTAAGAAAATTAAATATATATATAAGGATTTTAGGAGGAATAAAATTATGAAAAAATTCGTTTGTACAGTATGTGGATATGTTCATGAAGGAGAAGCTGCACCAGCAGAATGCCCATTATGCCATGTTGGAGCTGATAAGTTCGTAGAACAAGCAGGAGAATTAGTATTTGCTGATGAGCACAGAATCGGAGTTGCTCAAGGTGTAGATGAAAGAGTAATTGAAGGATTAAGAGCTAACTTTGTTGGAGAATGTACAGAAGTAGGTATGTACCTAGCAATGTCAAGACAAGCAGATAGAGAAGGATTCCCAGAAGTTGCTGAAGCTTATAAGAGAATAGCTATCGAAGAAGCAGAACACGCTGCTAAATTCGCTGAATTATTAGGAGAAGTAGTTGTTGCTGATACAAAAGCTAACTTAGAAGCTAGAGTAGCTGCAGAACACGGAGCAACTCAAGGTAAGAAAGATTTAGCTACATTAGCTAAACAATTAAACTTAGATGCAATTCATGACACAGTTCATGAAATGTGTAAAGATGAAGCTAGACATGGAAAAGCTTTCGAAGGATTATTAAACAGATACTTCGCATAAGAGTTAAGAAAAAAATACCACAAAAGTATAGAAGCTTGTACTTTTGTGGTATATAATAGAAAATGTTATAGAAAAAATAATAAATATATGAAAATTTAGGAGGAATAGGAATATGAAGAAGTTTGTATGTACAGTATGTGGATATGTTCATGAAGGAGAAGCTGCACCAGCAGAATGCCCATTATGCCATGTTGGAGCTGATAAGTTCGTAGAACAAGCAGGAGAATTAGTATTTGCTGATGAGCACAGAATCGGAGTTGCTCAAGGTGTAGATGAAAGAGTAATTGAAGGATTAAGAGCTAACTTTGTTGGAGAATGTACAGAAGTAGGTATGTACCTAGCAATGTCAAGACAAGCAGATAGAGAAGGATTCCCAGAAGTTGCTGAAGCTTATAAGAGAATAGCTATCGAAGAAGCAGAACACGCTGCTAAATTCGCTGAATTATTAGGAGAAGTAGTTGTTGCTGATACAAAAGCTAACTTAGAAGCTAGAGTAGCTGCAGAACACGGAGCAACTCAAGGTAAGAAAGATTTAGCTACATTAGCTAAACAATTAAACTTAGATGCAATTCATGACACAGTTCATGAAATGTGTAAAGATGAAGCTAGACA
>NZ_JADPEL010000002.1:0-47111 GCF_015667795.1 Clostridium sp. D53t1_180928_C8 | reverse complement strand
GCTACATTAGCTAAACAATTAAACTTAGATGCAATTCATGACACAGTTCATGAAATGTGTAAAGATGAAGCTAGACACGGAAGAGCTTTCGAAGGATTATTAAACAGATACTTTGCTTAATATCTAGAAATTCCTATACAAAAGAACCATGCTGAAAAGTATGGTTCTTTTTATATACAATTTAGTTAATTGTATTAAATGATACTTTATTGATGTATAATAATAAATAATAGCTAAGTTTGAAAGGAATTAATGATTATGGCATATATAGTATTACTAGCAATGTTTTTCCTGTTAAATTTGTTATCTGCATTATCATTAATATTTATTGAAAGAAAAGAACCTACAACTACATGGGCATGGCTTATAATATTAATTGTTTTACCTGGAATAGGATTTATTTTATATTTATTGTTAGGTCAAAATTTGAGTAGACAAAAGATATTTAGAGAAAAGAAACTTGCAGATAAAATTAAAAGATATAGATTAGGAGGAAAATTGGAATTACCTAATTTTGATAGTGAAATAAATGAAAATTATGAGGATTTGATTTTAATGAACTATAATCATTCAGGTGCAATTTACACAATTAATAATGATGTAAAAACATATATTAATGGAGAAGATAAATTTAGAGATTTATTTAATGACATTAGAGCTGCAAAAAGTTTTATACATATAGAATATTATATTTTTAGGTATGATGATTTGGGAAAAGCGTTAATAAAGGAACTAAGAGAGAAAACAAAAGATGGTGTTGAAGTTAGATTACTTATAGATGGAATGGGATCAAAACTAATTACAAAAAAAATAATTAGAGAAATAGAATCTTACGGAATAAAAATGGCTATATTTTTCCCAGGAGTTTTACCACATATAAATACTCGTATTAACTATAGAAATCATAGAAAAATAGTTGTAATCGACGGTAAAATCGGATATGTTGGCGGATTTAATGTTGGGAATGAGTATGTTAATAAAGGAAAGCAGTTTAAGTTTTGGAGAGATACTCATATTAGAGTAAAGGGAGAGGCTGTTAATGAATTAAACAAGAGATTTATATTGGATTGGGATTATGCAGCAGGTGAAAATATGGGGAATATGTCAATGTATTTTCCTACTCCAGAAATAGCTGGAAATGTTGGTATGCAAATAATATCATCTGGACCAGACCATATGGAAGAGTATATTAAAAATTCATATATGAAAATTATAAATAATGCAAAAAATTATGTTTATATTCAAACACCATATTTAGTTCCAGATAGTCCAATGCTTGAGGCTTTAAAAATATCAGCACTTTCAGGTGTAGATGTTAGAATTATAGTACCAGGTGTTCCAGATCATTTCTTTATGGAATGGATGCTTAGCGCTAATATAGGATTGTTAATAGAGTATGGAATAAAAATATATCGTTATGGAAATGGGTTTATTCATTCTAAGACAATTGTTGCAGATGGAGAAGTATGCAGTATTGGAACTGCTAATTTGGATATAAGAAGCTTTAAATTGAATTTTGAAGTAAATGCATTTATTTATGATGAAAAAGTATCTAAAGAACAAGAAAATATATTTTTAAATGATCAATTAAAATCTAAATTAGTAACTAAAGAAGAATACTATAAGAGGTCTAGAAATTTAAAAATTAAAGAATCGCTAATAAGATTATTAGCACCGATTTTATAGAATAGTAGAAAATAGTATAATATAAAAGAAAAAACAAATGTAAAAAGATTGACAAAGTGGTTAATTATGGTTAGAATTATAGAAAAGAATTTATTAATTTTAAAGAGGTATATATTATGAAAGGATTAGAAAAGAATTTATTAGCAAAATTTTATAGCTTTTTTTACTTTATATTCTGGGGCTTTTATTATAGCGCTGGCTATTTCTTTTGCAAAAATAAATACAAAACTTTTCTAATGAGTGTTTAGTGAACCTTTTTATATATCTTAATATTTAAAAGTGTATTAAAAGTATAGTTTATAAGAGAGAACTCATTAAGGGTTCTCTTTTTTTTATAACTGAAACTGCAAATTTTTAATTTGGTTAGTTGAAGTTACACATTCGATCTTAAGGGAGAAGGTGTTTCATATAAAAAAATGTTAAGGAGAATAGTATACGAGCTAGTAGAACTAATAACTCCTAAATAATTTAAAGGGGGCAATTTAAATGGTAGTAATTTTAAAACCAAAAACAAGCAATGAGGAAATAACAAAAATAACAAGAAAACTAGAATCTTTAGGGGTTACGGTTAATCCTGTAATAGGAACTGAAATGAGTATATTAGGATTAGTTGGGGATACAACAAGAATAGACCCATCATATATTGAAGCAAATCCTAATGTTGAAAGGGTAATGCATGTTCAAGAACCTTTTAAGAAGGCGAATAGATTATTTCATCCAGAAAACACAGTAATTGACGTTAATGGACATACCATTGGAGGAAATAAAATAGCTGTAATAGCAGGACCTTGTTCAGTTGAAAGTAAGGATCAAATAACTTTAGTAGCTGATGAAGTTAAAAAACATGGGGCAGGTTTTTTAAGAGGTGGAGCATTTAAACCAAGAACCTCTCCTTACAGTTTCCAAGGATTAAAATATGAAGGTTTAGATTTATTAAATGAAGCAAAAGCTAAAACAGGATTACCAATAGTGACAGAGCTTATGTCACCATATGATATAGAAACATTTGTTGAAAAAGCTGATATAATTCAAGTGGGTGCAAGAAATATGCAAAACTTTGATTTATTAAAGGAATTAGGAAAAGTAAATAAACCAATACTGTTAAAGAGAGGCTTATCAGCAACAATAGAAGAGTTATTAATGAGTGCAGAATACATTATGGCTGGTGGAAATGAACAAGTTATTCTTTGTGAAAGAGGAATAAGAACATTTGAAACATATACTAGAAATACTTTGGACTTAAGTGCAGTACCAGCAATTAAAAAATTAAGTCATTTACCAGTTGTAATTGATCCAAGTCATTCTGCAGGAAAATGGTGGATGGTAGAACCTTTAGCAAAAGCAGCAGTTGCAGTTGGAGCTGATGGGCTTATAATTGAAGTACACAATGATCCTCAAAAGGCATTATGTGATGGGCAACAATCATTAAAACCAGACGTATTTGCAAAGTTAATGGAAGACTTAAAGATGATAGCAGCAGCGGTTGGAAGAGAAATTTAGTTATATTTTTACGTATTAAAGTATAGGAAGGATAGTAGTATGGAATTAGTAGTTGATTTAAAGGAAAGAAGTTATCCTATAATTATTAAAAAAGGAATTATTAATAAGGTTTCTGAAGAAATAAAGAAGGTATACAAGGGAAAAAAAATATTTATTATTACTGATGATAATGTAAATAAATATTATGGTAGAACGGTTAGTAATCAATTAATGAATAGTGATTTTGAAGTTAAGGTATTATCATTAAAGCCTGGTGAGGAAACTAAAAATTTCAATAAACTACCTATTGTATATAATGAACTTCTAGACTTTAATTTAACTAGAAGTGATTTAATAATTGCTTTAGGTGGAGGAGTTATAGGTGATTTAGCAGGTTTTATAGCTTCTACATATTTAAGAGGAGTAGATTTTATTCAAATACCTACATCACTTTTAGCACAAGTTGATAGCAGTGTTGGGGGTAAAGTTGCAGTGGATTTAGATAGGGGAAAAAACTTAGTAGGTAGTTTTTATCACCCAAAATGTGTATTAATAGATCCAGAGGTTTTAAATACTTTAGAAGATAGATTTTTTATAGATGGAATGGCAGAAGTAATTAAGTATGGATGTATTAAAGATAAAGAGTTTTTTGAGTATCTTGAAAAAATGGAAAATAATCAACAATTAATAAACAATATGGAATTGGTTATCCACAAATGTTGTGATATTAAAAGACGGGTTGTGGAAAATGATGAAAAAGATAAAGGGGAAAGAATGCTTTTAAACTTTGGGCATACTTTAGGTCATGCAATAGAACAACATTATAATTATACTAAGTATAGTCATGGTGAGGGTGTTGCTATTGGAATGTACGTAATAAGTAAAATTAGTGAGGAAAAAGGATTAACTAAAAAGGGTACAGCTCAAAGAATTAAAGATATTTTAATAAGGTATAACCTTCCATATGAAATGGATGTTAAAGTAAGAGATATATTAGAAGCAATTAATTTAGATAAGAAAAAATTAGGTAAAGAACTAAATATTATTATATTAAAGAAAATAGGAAATTCTAAAATTTATAAAACAACGGCAGAATTTTTAAATTAACAGGTGCCCCAGGGGCGCCTCTGGGGCGCCCCTGGGGCAAGATACCGGAACAATGGAGGAAGTGTGATATGGCAGATTTAAAGTTAGTTCCATCTAAACTAAAAGGAGAAGTTAAAATTCCTCCTTCAAAAAGTATGGCACATAGAGCAATTATTTGTGCAGCATTAAGTGATGGATTATGTATTATAGAAAATATAGATTATTCAGATGATATTATAGCAACTATTGCTGCGATGAATTCATTGGGAGCTACAATAGTAAAATATAAAAATCATATAGAGGTAATAGGGGTATATGGAAATCCTAAAAAGCCACAGGAGAGTAGAATCATTGATTGTAATGAATCTGGATCAACATTAAGATTTTTAGTTCCTATTTCATTGTTATTTAAAGGAAGCAATAAATTTATAGGTAGGGGTAATTTAGGAAAAAGGCCATTAACTACTTATTATAATATATTTGATAATCAGGGAATTGAATATTCTTATGAAGAAGGCAACCTTAACTTAGTTATAAATGGAGAGTTAAAGCCAGGAGTATTTGAAGTAGAAGGTAATGTAAGTTCTCAATTCATAACTGGTTTATTATTTACATTACCACTATTAAATGAAGATTCTAAAATTATAATTACTACTGAAATGGAATCTAAGGGATATATTGATTTAACATTAAGAGCAATGAGTGATTTTGGAATAGAAGTAATTAATAATGATTATAGAGAGTTTATTATTAGGGGAAATCAAAAATATAAGGCAAGAAATTATCGTGTTGAGGGAGATTATTCTCAAGCAGCATTTTTCTTATCAGCAGATGCGTTAGGTAATGATGTATTATGTAAGGATTTAGATTTAAATTCTCTTCAAGGTGATAAGGAAGTAATTGATATCTTAGAAAGAATGAATGTTTTATTTGAAGCAAATGACATAGGGGTAAGTGCTACTCTTAATGGAGAGTTAAAGAGTACAGTAATTGATGGAAGTCAGTGTCCAGATATTATACCTGTACTTACAGCTGTAGCTGCTTTAACAAAAGGTACAACAGAAATAATAAATGCAGGAAGATTAAGAATTAAAGAATGTGATAGGCTTGCTGCAGTAACATCAGAGTTAAATAAATTAGGGGCTAAAATAATTGAAAAAGAAGATGGATTAATAGTTACAGGAGTAGAAAAATTTCAAGGTGGAGTAGAAGTATGGAGTAATAAAGATCATAGAATAGCAATGACTTTAGCAATTGCTTCTACAAGATGCGAAGAGCCGATAGTAATAAAAGATTATGAATGTATAGCAAAATCTTATCCAAATTTCTTTGATGATTTTAAAGCTTTAGGAGGAAATGTACATGAGTGGAATGTGGGGAAATAATATAAGAATATCTATTTTTGGAGAATCTCATGGAAATGCAATAGGAATTAATATTGATGGATTACCTTCAGGATTTCTTATTGATATGGATAAGGTAATGATAGAAATGGCAAGAAGAGCCCCAGGGAAAAGTCCACTATCGACGCCAAGAAAAGAAGGGGATATTCCAGAAATATTAAGTGGATATTTTGAAGGAAAAACTACAGGAACACCACTTTGTGCAATAATAAGAAATTCTAATACAAAATCTAAGGATTATTCAAAGCTTAAAGATGTAATGAGACCAGGACATGCAGATTATACAGGTGCTATGAGGTATGATGGATTTAATGATTACAGGGGTGGAGGTCATTTTTCGGGAAGAATTACTGCACCTTTAGTATTTGCAGGAGCTATTTGTAAGCAAATATTAGAAGCAAATGGAATAATAATTTCAGCACATGTTAATTCTATAGGAAATGTTAAAGATAAAAGCTTTTTAGAAAGTGATATAACTGAAGAATTAATAGAATCGTTTAAGGGAAAAGAATTACCTTTAATTAATTCATCCTTAGAAGATTCTATGAGAGAAGAAGTTATGAATGCAAGAAAGGATATGGATTCTATTGGTGGAACTATAGAATGTGCAGTTTTAGGTATAAAGCCTGGAGTTGGTAATCCGTTTTTTGATTCGGTGGAATCAACATTATCTCATTTAATGTTTTCGGTTCCAGCAGTTAAGGGAATTGAATTTGGAAAAGGCTTCGATATTTCTAGAATGAGAGGCTCGGAAGCTAATGACGAGTATTATTTAGATGGTAAAAATATTAAAACAAGAACCAATAATAATGGTGGAGTTTTAGGTGGAATAACTAACGGAATGCCAATAATTTTTAAGGTTGCAATTAAGCCAACAGCATCAATATTCAAGGAACAAAATACTGTTAATATAGCAACTATGAAAGAAACTAGACTTAGTATAGAAGGAAGACATGATCCATGTATAGTTCAAAGGGCGCTTCCAGTTATAGAAGCGGTAACAGCTATTGGAATATTAGAGTTAGTTAGGAGTTAAAAAATATTGATAAACTTGAAACTTGTAACTAAATAAGGGTGGTGAATAATGTGGATCTTTCAGAATGTAGGAAAGAAATTGATAAGATAGATAAAGAGTTAGTTGAGTTATTTGAAAGAAGAATGGATGTTGCAATAAAGGTAGCAGAATATAAAATAGAAAATAATATTCCTATTCTTAATGAAGCTAGAGAAGCTGAAGTTATAGAAAATAATGTTAATAGGCTTAATAATAAAGAATATTCAAAGCTTACAGAAAAATTTTTTGCTAATTTAATGGAGTTAAGTAGGAGTCTTCAAGGAGAGAGGTTTAATTCTAATAAAGATATCAGTAGAGATTTAATAGAAGAAAATATATCAAATAATGAAAGTAAAATAACTTTAGATAATATTAAGATTGGTTATCAAGGTGTTAAGGGTTCTTTTAGTGAAGAGGCAATGATTAAATATTTTGGTGAAAATCATACAACTACAGATTATGAAGAATTTGAAGATGTATTTTTAGCTTTAAAAAATAATAAAATTGATTATGGAATAGTACCAATAGAAAACTCATGTACAGGAGCAATAACTACTGTTTATGATTTATTAGCTAAGTATGGTCTATATATAGTTGGAGAAGAGTGTATAAAAATAGACCAGAACTTAATTGGAGTCAAAGGGACTAAACTTGAGGATATAAAAGAAGTATATTCTCATCCTCAAGGCTTTGAGCAAAGTATGGAGTTTTTAAGTAGTTGTAATAACTTAAAGCTTATACCATTTCATAATACAGCAATAAGTGCTAAATATATTTCAGAACTTAATGATAAATCAAAGGCTGCTATTGCAAGCTTAAGAGCAGCAGAAATATATGGATTAGATGTAATCAAAAAGGCAATAAATGATAGGGATAATAATCATACAAAGTTTATTATAATAGGAAGAAAGCTAGAATCATCAAATGAATGTAATAAAATTACAGTGGTATTTTCATTAGATGATAAGTCAGGTACTTTATATAATCTTTTAAGACATTTTGCAGAAAATAATATTAATATGCTTAAGATAGAATCAAGACCAAGTAAAAATGAACCTTGGCAATATCTTTTATATGTAGATTTTGAAGGTAATGTAGAAAGTGAAGACGTAAAAAAAGCAATTAAGTTAATCGAAGGAAAAAGTGAATACTTCAAATTGCTTGGAAACTACAAGAAGGTTAGTTGTTAGGAACTATAAAAGGGTTTTACCTTAAACTAAAAACTATCAGCTAATTAAAGGGGGTGTTTAAATGCAGTTCTATGGATTATTAGGTGAAAAGTTAGGGCATAGTTTATCTCCAAGAATCAATAAGATGATACTAGAAAAAAATAATACTGAAGGTGCATATAAATTATTTGAAATTCCTAAAGATAGATTAGAAGATTTTGTAGAGGCAGTAAAATTACTTAAGATAAATGGGTTTAATGTTACAATTCCATATAAAGAAAGTATAATGAAATATTTAGATTATATTTCAGATGAAGCAACTAGAATAGGTGCTGTTAATACAGTTATGTTAAGAGATAATAAACTTTATGGGTATAACACTGATTATTTTGGAATTGGAGTTATGATTAAGAGTAAAAATATTAAACTAAAAAATAAAACTGCAGTTATACTAGGTTCAGGTGGTGCTTGTAAGGCTGTAATTACTTATTTGTTAGATAATGAGATAGAGAAAATATATATAGTAAGTAGGACACCAGAAAGCATTAGTTTGAATATGTTAAATGAAAGGATATGTATAATTAATTATGATGAGTTAAATGAAATAAAAGGTAATCTAATAATTAATACAACACCAGTTGGAATGTATCCTAATATTGATAAATCTGTAGTTAATGGTGACGTAGTTAAAAATTATGATGTGGCCGTAGATTTAGTATATAATCCTACACAAACTAAGTTTCTTCAGCTAGCAACAGAACAAGGGAAGGTTGCTATAGGTGGATTGCATATGCTTGTTGGGCAGGCAGTAAAAAGTCAAGCTATATTTAATAATAAAGAAATAAGTGAAGAACTAATAAACTATGTATATGATGATATATCAAAAGATTTTAAGTAGGAGTGTAAGTATGAAGGATATGGAGAAGAGTATTACACTGATAGGGTTACCTGGATGTGGAAAAACTACAGTAGGAAATTTACTTTCGGATAAATTGAATTATGAATTTATTGACATGGATTTTTATATTGAAAAGGAACAAGGAAAAACTATTATTGAGTTATTCAAAAATGGAGAAGATTATTTTAGAAATATAGAAACTGAAACATGTAGAGAGCTTGGAGAAAAAGGAAAAACTATTATTTCTTCAGGTGGAGGGGTTGTTAAAAAAGCGATAAATATAGAGTATTTAAAGAATAATTCTATAGTAGTTTTTATTGATAGACCAGTAGAAAATATATTAAGTGATATAGAGGTTGAAAAGAGACCTTTACTAGCAAATGGTAAAGAAGTATTATATAAATTATATGATGAAAGGTATAATCTTTATAAGAACTATTGTGATTATAGAGTTGAAAATACAGGAAGTCTTGATGAGGTTGTGGATAAGATAGCGAATCTTATTTAAAAATTGATTATCAGTTAAATTAAAAGACAACTTAAAATTCCTTATAGTATAGGAGTAATTTAAAATATAAATTAAAAGTAGTATGGAGGTATGGTAGGAATGATTATTGTAATGAATCCTAAATGTAGTGAAAGAGAAATTAAAAATGTAGAAGGTGAATTAATTAAATTAGGGCTAGGTATTAACCTTTCTCAAGGGTCAACATTTTGCATAATTGGTGTTGTTGGTGAAACAAGATGTATAGATGCAGATAAGATATTAACTTTTGATGGAGTTGACAAGGTATTAAAGGTTGAAGAGCCTTTTAAAAAGGCAAATAGATTATTTAAGCCAGATGATACGGTAGTTAATGTAAATGGAACTTTAGTTGGTGGAAATCATCTTGGGATTATGGCTGGGCCATGTTCTGTTGAAAGTGAAGAACAAATAATTGAAATAGCTAAATCAGTAAAGGAATCAGGAGCGAACTTCTTAAGAGGGGGGGCTTTTAAACCAAGAACCTCACCTTATAGTTTCCAAGGGTTAGAGCTTGAAGGATTAAATTTATTAAAAATTGCAAAAAGAGAAACTGGGTTACCAATAGTTACAGAAATAATGTCTACAGATTATATTGATGATTTTGTAAGAGATGTTGATGTAATTCAAGTTGGGGCTAGAAATATGCAAAATTTTGACTTGTTAAAGCAACTTGGTAAAACTGATAAACCAATTTTACTTAAGAGGGGCTTATCATCAACTATAGAAGAATGGCTTATGAGTGCTGAATATATAATGGCTGGTGGAAATGAGAATATAATTCTTTGTGAAAGGGGAATAAGAACTTTTGAGCCTTACACTAGAAATACATTAGATTTAAGTGCCATTCCAGTTGTTAAAAGATTATCTCATTTACCAGTAATAGTAGATCCAAGTCATGCAGCGGGATACTGGCATTTAGTTGAACCACTAGCAAAGGCATCAATAGCAGCAGGAGCAGATGGACTTATGATAGAAGTTCATAATAATCCTCAATGTGCATTAAGTGATGGACAACAATCACTTAAACCAGAATTGTTTGATAAAGTAATGCAAAAGGTAAAAGTTTTAGCAGAAATTGAAGGAAAGACAATATAGTTAGCAGTTAGGAGTTAGTAGTTAAGGAATAATATCTCGTTTACCAGATGTTGAAAATGTACTTTTTAGAAACTTTAAAAAGTAATTACTAAACTAAAAATTACTAACTCCTAACTAAATAAAAAGGGGGTTATTATGAGAATTGTTATTGTAGGGCTTGGTGTTATTGGTGGTGGATATGCAATGGCACTTAAAGAAGCTGGTTATACTGAAGTTTATGGTATAGATAAAAACAAGGAAACTCTTAAAAAGGCAAAAGCTTTAGGTATTATAAAAGAAGGATATGAAGATGAGAGGGAAATTGTTGAAAAGGCTGATTTAATTGTATTAGCTATTTATCCTAATTTAGTGAAAAATTTTATTATTAATAATAAAGAACATTTTAAAGATGGTGCAGTAATTACAGATGTTACAGGAATTAAGCAATTATTTATTAATGAAATAATTGAAATATTACCTAAAAATATTGACTTTGTTTTTGCTCATCCTATGGCAGGAAGAGAAAAGAAGGGAATAGATTATGCAACAAATACAGTATTTAAAGGTGCTAATTTTTTAATAACAGTTATAGATAGAAATAAGGAAAAAAATTTAGATTTAATTGAAAATTTAGCATACAAAATGGGATTTAAGCATGTAAAGAGAATATGCCCTAAGTATCATGATGAGATGATTGCATTTACAAGTCAATTACCTCATGCACTTGCTGTAGCTTTGATAAATAGTGATATGGAAGGTAGAAATACAGGAGAATTTATAGGAGATAGTTATAGAGATTTAACTAGAATTGCAAATATAAATGAATCTTTGTGGAGTCAGTTGTTTTTAGGAAATAAAGAAAATTTACTTGAATCAATTAATAATTTTGAAAAAGAATTAGATAAAATAAAACTTTCATTAGAAAATGATGATAAGGTTAGCTTAGAAGAACTATTTATAAAATCTTCTTTAAGAAGAGAACAGCTATAGAAAATATAAATGTTAAATTTTTTATAAAATATAAAAAAATTAACATAAGTAGTTGAAAAGTTATAGTTTCTATAGTAAAATAATGTTAATATAATATAGAAGTTAAATTTAGCGTGCTATCAATAACTATTGAGCATTAGCTGAAAAGGATTAGTTTGTCCTTTTCAGCTTTTTTTATTTTTTTAAATTAAGCTTCTATAAAAATAAAATTATATTAAATGGGGGATAAAAAGATGATAAAAAGAACAAAAAAAGGGTTATCACTTTTAATTGCGGCTACAATAGCTGTATCTAATTTAATGTTACCAAGGGAAATATCGGCAACGGTAATTTCAAACACAGATTCAAATGCACCAATTGTGAATGAAGGATATGAAATTTATCCAGTTCCACAATCTTCAACTTATGAAAATACTAGTTTTAATGTTGGAGAGTCTGTAAACGTTGTATTTGAGAGTGGAGTAGATATATATACTCAAAATAAACTTAAGGAAGTATTGAATTTACATAATATTAATTTTAATATTTCTGATGGAATTGTAGATGGAGAAACTAATATACTTATTGGAATTAATGAATCTAATGGAGTTGTTGATAATTATTTTAATACTCAAGTACCTCATGAAGAGCAATTTTTTGAAGAAAAAACAGATGCACATATAGTTTCTTCTAATGATAATGTTATTGGGGTATTAGGGGAAGATGCAGATAGTGCCTTTTATGGTGTAACTACTTTAAAGCATGTATTTAATCAATTAGAAAACAATGAAATTAAAGAATTTAGAATAGATGATTACTCAGATGTAGCATATCGTGGATTTATTGAGGGCTATTACGGAAATCCATGGTCTAATGACGATAGAGCAGATCTTATGACTTATGGTGGGGATTATAAATTAAATCAATATATATTTGCACCTAAGGATGATCCATATCACAATTCTAAATGGAGAGAATTATATCCAGAAGATGCACTTCAAGGGATTAAGAAGTTAGCAGCTGCTGGTGAAGCAAGTAAAACTAGATATGTTTATGCATTACACCCTTTTATGCATAATGCTATTAAATTTGATACGGAAGAGAATTATCAAAATGACCTTAATATAATAAAAAAGAAGTTTACACAACTTTTAGAAGCTGGAGTTAGACAGTTTGGTATTTTAGCTGATGATGCAGGAGTTCCAGCTCAAGGGCCAAAAACATATGTAAAATTATTAAATGATTTAACAGTATGGTTAAGAGAACAACAAGAAACTTATCCAGATTTAAAAGATGATATCATCTTCTGTCCAAATGATTATATGGGATGGGGAGGTTCAGAGCAATTAAAAGAGGTTAATAAAGCTGGAGATAATGTTAGTATAGTAATGACTGGTGGTAAAATATGGGGAGAGGTTTCTCAAAACTTTGCTACAAGCTTTAAAAATAACATTGCATCAGAAGGACATGAGGGAAGAGCTCCTTATTTCTGGATAAACTGGCCTTGTTCAGATAACTCTAAGAAGCATTTAATTATGGGTGGTAATGATACATTCTTACATCCTGGGGTACAACCAGAATCAGTTAAGGGTATAGTATTAAACCCAATGCAACAAGCAGAAGCAAATAAATCAGCATTATTTGCAGTTGCCGATTATGCTTGGAATATTTGGTCTGATAAAGCTGGAGCAGATAAAAACTGGGAAGATTCATTTAAATATATGGATCATGGAACTGCAGAAGAAACAGCATCGTCTACAGCATTAAGAGAATTAAGTAAGCACATGATAAATCAAAACATGGATGGTCGTGTTACGGCATTACAAGAATCAGTAGAATTAGCACCAAAATTAAATGCATTTAAGGAAAAGTATGCAACTGGAGCTAGTATTAAAGAAGATGCAGAAGCTTTAATAGCAGAGTTTACAAAGTTAAAGGAATATGCTGCTTATTATAAAGAAAATCCAGGTAACACTCGTACTAGAGATCAAATAATTTACTGGTTAAATTGTTGGGAAGACACAACAACAGCTGCAATTGGATATTTAAAGGCTGCAATTGCTGCAGAAGAAGGGGATAATAATGAAACTTGGGCTCAATATTCAGAGGCACAAGCTGCATTTGAAAAATCTAAGACGTATGGATTCCATTATGTAGATCATACTGAATATGCTGAAGTAGGTGTACAACATATAGTTCCATTTATTAAATTTATGGGACAAAATCTTTCAAGTGTTGTAGGTTCAATTGTAGATCCAAGTAAGGTAATATCTACATTTATAACAAATAGAACAGATGCACCAGCAGGAAGCACAGATAATTTATTCGATAATAACCCAGAAACTGAAATTGTTTATAAAAATCCAAATTCTGTTGCAACAGGAACTTATGTTGGAGTTAAATACAATAAGCTTATAAAACTAAAAGATGTTGAAATTGTAATGGGTGCAAAAGCAAATGCAAATGATACAATGCAAGAAGCTAAAGTTCAATATACAGTAGATGGGGACAATTGGGTAGATATAAATGAAGAAGTATATTCTATGCCACAAAAAATTGTAATAGAAGGATTAGATTTACAAGTTAAGGGAGTTCGTGTAATTGCAACTAAAGATAAATCAAATACTTGGTTAGGTATTAAAGATATTACTGTAAACAAAGGTGATATGGAATCGGCAGGAGGAGATACAGAAATAAATGCATCTCTTATAAGAACACCAGGCTGGGGAGTTTATAGCGGAAATGAAGCTAATTTAACTGATGGTAATGATAATACAAGTGTTTGGTATAGAACACATACTGGTGATATGACTCGTGTAGGAGATTATATAGGTTTAGATTTGGGAAAAGTAATTCCAGTTGGAAGAGTTCACTTTGTAGTTGGAGCTGACAACGGAGATAAGTGGACAAAATATAAATTAGAATATTCTACTGATAATCAAGAGTGGACAACTTTCAAAGAATATGATGGTAAGGCTAGTGGAAAAGATAGTATTGATGAAGATTTCCAAGGAATTGAAGCTAGATATGTAAGATTGACAAATATGAAGGAAGAACACAAATGGGTTAAATTCTCAGAATTTAATGTTGAAGCTTGTACTTCATTACCATCTTCTAAATATGTTTATACAAACACACAATTAGATGTAAAGTCAATTTTAGAAAGTGAAGAATTAACTAAGTTAGTAGCAAAAGAAAATATTACTTTAAATGAAGGCGAATATATTGGTATTAAACTAGGTCGTATAAAGGATTTAAAAGAAATAGCTTTAGATGTTTCTAATAATGATGGATTAAAATTACAAACATCTATGAATGCAGTAGAGTGGAATGATGTTACAGATAACTCAAATTTACAAGATGCTCGTTATGTTAGATTAATTGCTAATAAGAGCGTAACATTTGATTTAAATAAATTAGAAGTTAAATCAAATGAAGTTTACTCACCATCATTAGTAAGTGCATATACAGCATATAATGCTGATCCAGCGGTAGTATTTGATGGAAACTTTAATACTGGTGTTAAATTTACAGCAGTACCTAGACAAGGAAATACTATAGTTTATGATTTAGGACAAACTATAAATGTAAATAACCTTAAATATGCTGTGTTAGATACAGAAAAGGATCATATTCGTGATGCTAAGATTCAATTATCTTTAGATGGACAAGAATGGACTGATGTAATCACAATAGGTGATGGAGTTGCAAACTCACGAGAGGATATGGATTCAAAACCACAAGATAATGGATATACTCATGGTAGTTTATCAAATGGAATAGTTCCAATTTCACATAGTTATATGGATAGTGGAGAAATAAATCAAGAGGCTAGATATTTAAGAGTAGAATTTACTGCTAACTATGATCATCGTTGGACTGTTATTAATGAATTCTTAATAAACAATGGAGAATATATTCCAACAGTTAATGATCCAACATTTGTTTCTAACCCAATAGAAGTAAAGGGATTTGAACCACAAAACATTAAAGATGGAGATTTAACTAGTGCATATAAACCAAATACTAATAATGGAGAAATAAAGAGTGGAAGCTTAACTTATAGATTATCTGAAAATACTGATGTTAAGAAGATAAACATTGTTCAAAGTGGAAGCAGTATTTCAAATGCTAAGGTAATGGTTAGAACTGGATATAATGAAGCTGGTGAAGAGATTTGGAACCAAATTGGAGTATTAAATAAGAGCTTAAATGAAATAGTAAATACTAAGTATGATAATATTTTTGAAGTTAAGATTGAATGGGAAGGAACAGCTCCTACTATTTATGAATTAATTACAATTAATGATTATGAAGTACCTAATATAAGCGACTTAGAAGAACTTATAGCTTCAAGTAATTATGCTCAAGAAGATTATACAGCTAACAGCTGGAATGCATATAACAAAGCGTTAGAAGCTGCAAAGAAAGTTGTTGAAAATCTTGGAAGTGCATCACAAGAAGATGTTAATACTGCTAAAGAAAACTTAACAGTTGCAATAACTGGATTAGTTGATATTTCAGGATTAAATAACGTTATAAATAAAGGTAATGATATTATAAATGGTGATGTTCAATATACTGAAGAAACATTAAATGTTCTTAAGGAAGCAATAGCTAATGCAACTACAGTAGTAGAAAATGCAGCAGCAACAACAGAAGATGTTAATAGTGCTATTGAAGCAGTAGAAGCAGCTATTGATGGCTTAATAGAAAAAGAAGAAGAAAGTAATGTAATAAATAAACATTTACAAATAGCTGTAGAAGAAGCTGAAAAGGTATCAGAAGCTGATCTTGAAAATGTTGTACCTGTAGTTGTTGAAGAATTTAAGGCTGCCCTTGCAGAAGCTAAAACAATATTAGGTAATAAAGATGCTACTCAAGAAGAAGTTAACACATCATTTGATAGATTAAGTAAAGCAATGCAAATGTTATCTTTTGAAAAAGGAAATAAGGAACACTTAATTTCATTAGTAGAAAGAATTAGCGGATTAGAAAGTAATGATTATATTTCAGATACTTGGAATAAGCTTCAAGTAGTATTAGCAAAAGCTAATGGTGTAATTGCTGACCAAAATGCTATGGAAGAAGAAGTTACTAAAACTTATGATGAGTTATTAAGAGCATTCTTAGAATTAAGATTAAAACCAAGTAAAGATAGACTAGAAGATTTAATAAATAAAGCTGAAGGATTAGATTCAAATAAGTATACTAAAGATACATGGAATACATTAGTTTCAAAACTTAATTCAGCTAAAGTTGTGTTAGCAAATGATGATGCAACTGAAGAAGAGGTAATAAATGCAGAAAGAGAATTAAAGGGAGCTCTTGATGGATTAATTGCTAATGCAGATGATAACAATTCAAATAATAACAATAATAACTCTAATAATGGAGGAAATGGATCAAATAACAATAGCTCAAATAATAATAGCTCAAATAATGCAGGTACAGGAAACAATAATAATGGAAATAGCAATGGAAAGTTACCTGCAACAGGGGGAACTTCATCAGTAGCAGCAGTATTATTAGGAGCTATAACAGCAGGAGTAGGTTCATTATTAAGAAGAAAGAAAAAATAATAAGTGTTATTAAAGACATACGTAGTAAGTAATCTTTAATAATAATTTATAAAAAATGGAGGATTCTAGTTTGAATCCTCCATTTTGTTATTTAAATTCAAAGAATAATAAGAGAAAAGTTAAATAATGTTATGAATAAAAGATAATAACACAGATGAAATCGTTTGTTATAGGTATATTAAGAAAAATTTTAATAAATATTGTTAAAATATGAAATTGATTCAATAACTAATTAGTAGTAGAATTGTTTCTTGTATATTTATTTGTAAAAGGGGAGAGTATTTTGGAGTGGCAAAAAAGAATAACTAAACAATTTGTTATATCACAGACTATTTTATATGTTTTTATAGTAGCATTTGTAATTATATTTAAAACTATTTTGGGAGATAAAAATACACTTATAGGAGTAACAAGTATAACAGCAATGTTAATGCTTACAAAAGTTAATCTTACTATTTCTCCAGGAAAAAATTTGATGAAATTATTCGTAATAAATATAGGAATGGGTATATTTTCATATCTAGCAAATCTTAATACGTGGGGAGCTATACCTTTAAATTTTATAGCTATATTTATAATAAGTTACACATTTTATTATAATTTAAAGTTCCCGATATATTTACCATTTTCATTACAATATTTATTTTTAATAGCAACACCAATTACTTTAGCTGAATTGCCAATGAGATTAATTTCATTACTTGCAGCGCCAATTGGAATTATGTTAATTCAATTATTAGTTAATAAAAATAAAACTACTAAGGTTGGAAACAAGTTAATAGGTAGTATTTGTGATGATATTATAAAAAAGATAAGTGACAATAGTATTAGTAAAGATGAAATAAATAAATCAATAAAAAGTAATTCTAATGAATTTAGAAAAATTATTTTTGATAATAGAAAAGATGATTTTTATATAACAGAAGAAGGAAGAATAAAATTAAATATTGTTGTAATACTAGAGAAACTTTCAAATGAAATAGATAAAATTAGTTGTAATGATAGAAAAATATTAAATGATTTAGTAAAGTGCTTAAAGGAATTAAAAGAAAGTTTAGGGGATAAAGATAATTTAACTAGTATTAATGAGAATATAAGAAGTTTAATAAATAGTTATACTAAAGAAGATATTTCTGATGTATATGATTTAAGAATATTAAACACTATTAATATGTTAAATATATCTTTAGAAGAGTTAAAATCATTAGGTATAGAAAATTATAATAATATAAATGATAAAGCTGGTATACCGGACAAGTATAAAATGGTTAATGTTCATAAGAAAGAGTTCTATAGTAAGTCATTAAAGTTTTCATATTCAGTAAGGGTATCATTAGGTATAACTGTTGCGGCTTTTATTTGTGATTACTTTAAGCTTGCAGAAGGTAGATGGATTTACTTTACAGCATTATCTATAATAATTCCTATATATGAATTATCAAAACAAAAAATGAAGGATAGAATGTTTGCAACACTTGTTGGAGGAGTTATAATAGTTATACTATTTACTATATTTACAAGTACATTATCAAGGGTATTAATATTAATGATTGCAGGTTATTTAAAATCATATACAACAACTTATAGGTGTGGAACTATTTATAGTACAGTATCTGCTATAGGTTCAGCAGCAATGTTAGGTGGAGAAGTTGTTTTAACATTAGATAGAATATTATTTGTTATAGTAGGTATTATAATTGGTATAATAATTAATAGATTTGTATTACCAGTAAAAATGAAGGATGCGAATAAAGAATTAATGGATATGTATAGTGAAGTAGTATCTGAGATGTTAAATGAGGTATATGAAGAAGCAAAAAATGAGAATGACAATACTCATGAAATTGATACATTAATACTTGTAAGTTCGATGATAGAAGAGAGGATTTCTTCAAATAACAGTGATTCAGTTACTGAGGGTGATTCTATTTACTTTGATAAAATAAGGGAATTAGTTGTAGATATTTATCAATTATATGCATTAGTAAAAAGAAGTGAAGTTAAGTATAAACACGTTGAACATATGCTTGATGATTTAAATTTATTATCAAAGGTAGGAAAAGAAAATATTGATAATATAATAGAAATAGTGAAAGAGCATATTGTATCAGCTAAAGGAATTAAAAATAAGATAATATTTGAAAGTATAAGAGGTGTTTTATCTCAAATAAAAGAAATAAAGGAAATAAAGGAAATAGGAAATGTTTCTTTTAGTTAAATTGCATAATAAAAAGTAAATAAATTAATATAAAAGTTAACAAAAAACTTAGGTAATAATAACCTAGGTTTTTTGTTATTATTATATTAAAAACCACATTTTTTAGAATAAGTAGTAATAATAATAAAGTATATAATGAAATATATAGATAAGCTTTCAATAAATACTGTATAATATTTACATAGTTGATTAAGGGGGAAAGGAATATGTATTGTAAAAATTGTGGAGAAAAATTAAATGAAGGTGTTAACTTTTGCTTTAACTGTGGATTTAAAGCAGGTGAAGGACAAGGCTATTGTGAAAATTGTGGCGTAAGAGTAAATGGAACTACTTGTAGTAATTGTGGAAATGTAATAGAAAATTATAAGGAAGATTTAAAGGAAAATACTTATAATAATCAAAACTATTCTTCAAATAATAATACAGGTTATTCTAGTAACTATAATAATCAAGGAAATAACCAAGGTTATGTAACAAAAAGACAAAAATCAAAAGTTGCAGCAGGAATATTAGGGATTTTGGTTGGAGGACTTGGAATTCATAGATTTTACTTAGGATATGTAGGAATAGGAATTTTACAAATTGTAGTTACTATTTTAACTTGTGGCGCAGGTAGCCTTTGGGGATTTATTGAAGGAATACTTATTTTATGTGGAACTACAATAACTACAGACGCTGATGGAGTACCTTTATCAGATAATTAGTTAATTCAAAATATGCAACGGATAAAAGGGTGAGTATAGGTGAGTGAAAAGATTGAAAAATTAGTAAAAGAAGAATTGGAAAATGGAAATTTAGCTGGTGTAAGTATTTATGCAGTTAAAGATGGTAAAGAAGTTTTTAGTAAGCAGTTTGGATATTCTAATTTAGAAGAAAAAATAGAAATAAAAAGAGATACCATTTTTAACATATATTCAATGACTAAGCCAATTACAGCTGCAGCAGCAATGATTTGTGTTGAACGTAGATTATTTTCATTAGATACTCCAGTATCTAAATTTTTAGATGGTTTTAAAAATCAAAAAGTTTTATGTAATGGAAAGTTAGAAGATGTTCATAGGGAAGTAGTAATAAAAGATTTATTAACTATGACTTCGGGAGTGGCATATCCAAGCGATACTGAGGTTGGGATAAAGGTTAATGAAGTTGTTAATGAAGCTATTGAAAAAGAGTTAATGGGAAAACCATTAAAAACAATAGAGTTTTGCAATAAATTAGGACAAGTACCTTTAGAGTTTCAACCAGGCGAGAAATGGGCTTATGGATTTTCAGCTGATATACTTGGTGCTGTAATTGAAGTTGTATCAGGAAAAAAATATAGAGATTTCTTAAAGGATGAATTTTTTAAACCTTTAGAAATGATAGATACAGATTTTTATGTTCCGGAAGAAAAGTGGAATAGATTTGCAAAGGTATATGAATATTTTGAAGAAGAACCTAAATTAAGACCTTATAATGGATATAATTTGGCTATAATGAGACAAAATAAATTGCCAGGTTTTGAGTCAGGGGGAGCGGGATTAGTATCTACATATGATGATTATTTACATTTTGACATTATGTTAATTAATGATGGAATATATAAGAATAATAGAATCTTAAGTAAAGAATCTATTGAGTTTATGAGAACTAATCATTTAAATGAGGAACAGATAAAAACATATGATTGGGAAAAACTAAAGGGATATGGATATGGTGCTTTAGTTAAGGTTTTAAAAGATAAAAATTCAGCTAATACTCCTGGAGCTATAGGGCAATTTGGGTGGGGAGGATGGGCTGGAACAGAGTCCGTAATTGACCCAGAAAATAATACTATAATATTATATTTCATTCAAAGAATTAATAAAGATGATACAGTTGAAATTAATATAAGAAACCAGATTTATAAAACTTATTTTAATTAATAGAAGATTAATAGATAAAAAGGAAAAGTGATGACTTTTCCTTTTTATTATGTAAAAATAAGACGAAGAATATAAAGTATATTTAAAAATTTAGGAAAAGAGTTTTGGAGAATATTTTAATATATGTTAATATATATTAGTAATAGAAATTACATAATTTTAAAAGTAGGGGATGTTAACAATGAAAGGAAAAAGGGTTAATAGAAAGAAGTATAGGGCTAGAAAAAGTAGAAAAAGTGCTATTTTTTTAGTAGTAACTTTTTTTATAGTATGTGCAGTTGTTTTAGCTATTAAGTTTATTCCTAAAAAGGATAAATTTAATGTACAAGTTGGTGCAAATCAAGAGCAAGAAAAAAATAATGTGGAATTAAACAAATCTAAAGATAATCAAGAAAAAAATGATTTTGAAGATAAAGAAGTTACAAATAATACAGAAGACAAAGTAAGAAATACATTAGATAATAGTAATTACTTAGAGTTAAAGGATGATCCTAATGCAGATGATGCAGCAATGGTTTCTGAAAATACTAAAGGACTTTTAAATGGGACTAAGACATATCCTGTAAGAACTGATGGTAAGAAGGTTGTTTATTTAACTTTTGATGATGGACCATCAACAACAAACACCCCAGAAGTACTAAAAGTTTTAGATAAATATAATGTCAAGGGAACATTTTTTGTTTTAGGAAAATCACTTGAAGGCAATGAAGGGGCAAAAAATGTATTAAAAGATATTGCGAAAAGTGGACATGCTATAGCAAATCATACATATGGACATGATTATTCATACTTATATCCTAATAGAACTATGAATGTAGATAATATTGTTTCAGATATTGAAAAAAATAATAATGTAATGAAGGAAATATTAGGACAGGATTTTAAAACAAGAGTTATTAGATTCCCTGGTGGATATTGGTCATGGGAAGGACGTACACCTATGAAAGATAAAATGATAGAAAAGGGATATTGTAATATAGATTGGAATGCACTAAATAAGGATGCTGAAGGTAAGGCGAAAAATGCAGGAGAATTACTACAAAGTACTAAGGAAACTGTAGAAGCTTTGGGACCAAATGCAGATAGTGTTGTTCTTTTGATGCATGATACATATGGAAAAGAGGAAACTGTAAAGGCTCTTCCACAAATAATAGAATATTTACAAGGTAGTGGATATGAATTTAGAACTATCAAATAGTTAGATACATAAATAAGGGATAAGTAAAAAACTTGTCCTTTTATTTTTTTATTGAAATATAATTGTAATACTTTTGTAACGAATTTATATATAGATATGTTGTATAGTATTATTAGAGAAAAGAGCAGATGTATAATGAAATTAATTAAAAAAAATGGTGGAGGAAAACATAAAATAATGGATCATAAGAATAAAAGAGTTAGTAAAAAGAAGAAAAGACAAAGAAAAAAGGCTATATTAGCAATATGTATTTTAATAGTGATTGCAGTATTTGTAGGAATTAAATTTATTCCTAAACATGAAAATCAAAATTTGCAAATAGAAAATAATGGGACAAGTAATGATGGTAAAAATGACAATGAGACAATTGATAATGGACAATCTAATAATAAGGAAGAGGCAGAGAATAAAGATAAGGTAGAAGTTCCTAAATTAGATAATAGTGGTTATACATCATTTGAAGAAGACCCTAATGCAGATGATGGGGCGGTTGTTGCAGCAAATACTAAGGGACTTTTAAATGGAACTAAAACATATCCTGTAAGAACAGATGGTAAGAAGGTTGTTTATTTAACTTTTGATGATGGACCATCAACTACTAATACCCCAGGTGTATTAGATATATTAGATAAATATAATGTAAAAGCAACATTCTTTGTTTTAGGAACATCTATATCAGCTAATGATCAAGCAAAAGAATTACTAAAAGAGGAAGTTGCTAGAGGACATGCAATAGCAAATCATACATATAGCCATGACTATTCATATTTATATCCTAATAGAGTTATGAATGTAAATAATATTGTATCAGACCTTCAAAAAAATGAAAATGTAATGAAAGAAGTATTAGGAAAAGACTTTACAACAAGAGTAATTAGATTACCGGGTGGATATTGGTCATGGGACGGTCGTACAGCGATGAAGGAGGCCATGGAACAAGATGGATATTATAATGTAGACTGGAATGCCTTAGACAAAGATGCTGAAGGTGCAAAGAAAAATGCAGATCAATTAGTACAATGTACTAAAGAAAGTGTAGAAGCTTTAGGACCAAATGCAGATAGCGTTGTTTTATTAATGCATGACACTTATGGAAAAGAAGAAACTGTAAAGGCCCTTCCAAGAATAATTGAGTATTTACAAAGCAAAGGTTTTGAGTTTAAGACTATAAAGTAAAATATAATATGAGTCAAATAATTAAATTACAAAATATATAAAAGTTAAGGCCTGGTAGGCAGTTAAGAAGTTTAAAACTTAATTGACGATAGGTCCTTAACTTTTTTTCTTTACGATATTTTTTATCTTCCTTTTATTTTACCTTCTATTCCTCTTTCGGCAAGAATTTCATAAATAGTTTTAGACGTAGTATCAGCTAAAGTATAACCTATTAATTTAAGTGTCTCTTCAAGTTTTTCTTCAGAAGTAGTTTCAATTTCTAAGTATGGAAAAGGACAAAAGCTCTTATCATTAATATCAATTTCAATTAAAGAATCATTGATTTTATAGCTTTCTCTATATTTAGAAATAGATTCTTGAAGCATAAGGCCTAAAGATTTAAATATTTTTCTAGCCATTTCTCCATCTTCAACTATAGTTTCATTTTCTTCCATAACTTTAAATGTACCTTGACTTAACATTTTTTTTGTAGTCATAAATACAGTTTCTTTGCCAGTAAGTCTATCAATAGTAGTTCTAACTCTTGCATAGCCTTTAGCAGCTAAAAGCCTACCATCCTCAAAGTCATATATTTCATTAACTTGATCTTCAGATTTAACTTTAACAGCGCCTAAAGAATTCATTTTATTTCTAATATCTTCAACATCAATATCCATTACTCTAGTTTCTAATTCTTTCATTTAACATAACTCCCTTCAATTATTAAATAATAGATATATTATACAATAAAATAAGATCAATATCATATTAGATAATGTTTATAAAGTTATTTGTAAAAATATACTAAATATACATTAAATTAGTTGACAGGTATAACCAGAAGTTATATAGTTAATTATATAAGTAATTAACTAATTAACTACTAAACAAAAGGGAGGTTAGAATAAAATATGATTATAGAATTTAACAATGATATTCCTATTTACATTCAAATAGCACAATCGATAGAAGATAATATTATAAAGGGAATTTTCGAAGAAGATGAAATGATACCATCAACTACAGAAATATCAGTTAAGTATAAGATAAATCCAGCTACTGTGGGAAAAGGATTTAATATTTTAGTTGATGAAGGAATTATATATAAAAAAAGGGGTGTTGGTATGTTTGTTTCAAAAGGAAGTAAGGAATTATTAATGAGTAAAAGAAAAGAAAGTTTCTTTAATGATTATATAATTACACTTTTAGATGAGGCAAAGAAATTAAATATATCAATTGAAGATATTATAAAAATGATTAATAAAGAGGGGTAAAAATATGGCTACAATAAAGGTTAAAAGGGTAAATAAAAGTTATAACAAAAAAGAAGTTTTAAAAGATATAAATATAACTTTTGAGAAAAATAAAATTTATGGTTTACTAGGTAGAAATGGGGCTGGAAAAACTACTTTATTAAATTTAATTACTGATAGGGCAATAGTTGATTCTGGTGAAATAACAGTTGATGGTGAAAATGTATATGAAAATGACAAGGCGTTAGAAAAGATATATTTTATGACTGAAAAAACTCTTTATCCAGAGGACTTTAAAGTAAAAGATATATTTAAATGGACTAAGGAATTTTATAATAATTTTGATAGTAAGTATTCTTTAGAATTAGCCAAAAAGTTTAGTCTAAATGTTAATACTAAAATAAAGAATCTCTCTACAGGCTATAATTCAATATGCAAAATAATAACTGCACTTGCTTCAAATGCAGAAGTACTAATATTTGATGAGCCTGTATTAGGACTTGATGCAAATCATAGAGAATTATTTTATAAAGTGCTAATGGAAAATTATATTGAAAGCCCTAAAACTATAATTTTATCTACTCATATTATTGAAGAAGTTTCAAATTTAATAGAAAAGGTAGTTATTTTAAATAATGGTAAAATTATTACTAGTGATGAAGCAGAGGAATTATTAGAAAAATCATATACAGTTTCAGGATTAACTGAAAATATAGATAAGTTTGTAGAAGCAAAAAATATAGTAAATATTGAAGAAATAACATCATTTAAATCTGCCACTATAATAGGTAATTTAACTAAGGAAGATAAGAAGTTAGCGGAAGATTTAGACTTAAAGTTTTCAAAGGTTGAATTACAAAAGTTATTTATATATTTAACTGAAAAGGAGGAGGTTTAATATGAAAAGTTTGAAGATTGCTAAGATGAATATTGAAAGTATTATGAAATCTGCAGCAATATATTATTCAATATTTATTGTTATAATTATAGGCTTATGTACAATTAATTATATTAATAATATAAACAGTACAATGTCAGGACTAGAGTTTGCAACTATAATATTTTTATTTGTTTGTGGATTAAATTCTTTTAAATCAAATTTTTATTTTGCTAAAAGTAGTGGTGTTTCAAGAAAAACATTTATTAAAGGTTTATTAATATCAAGTGTGCCAGTGTCTTTATCTATGTCAATTATAGATATTATAATTAATAGATTAAATAATATTTTTGTTAAAAATCCTACTCTTTATGATATGGCTTATGGAAATTTAATCGATGGAATGAATAGTGTTTATCAAGGTTATTGGGTGCAAAATAATAGTTTTACTACTATTATTAATACAATTTTATTTCAATTTACATTTTGTCTTTTAGCTTATGTAGCAGGTATAGTAATTAACATGGTTTATTATAGATCTAATAGTTATATAAAAGTAATAGTATCAGCTATTCCAATAGCATTTATAATATTTAGTGGCAATTTTTCTATAAAAAATCCTGGATTAACAATGAAAATAAATAAGTTTTTTGATTATATATTTGGTTTTAATCCGGTAAATGTTTTTGCATGCATATTAACATTTTTAGTAATAACAATAATTTTATGTGGAGTATCATTTTTATTAATTAGAAAAGCTGTAATTAAGGAAAAATAATAGATAAAAGAGATATAAAAATAAAGCATCTTATTTTAGATGCTTTATTTTTATATTTGTGAAACCTTTTTAAAAAATATAAGTCTAAGATTATATAAGAGGAAAAGGGGGACACATATTAATGAAGGTAATAAAGATAAAAGTTAAAACAATTATATTATCAATATTTATTTTATTTTTTACTATTCCATATATATTTTACTTTATAGGGGTTATAGGTTTTGAGGCTGGTAGCAACAGAAATGAAAGCAATATAAAGACATATACTTCAGGGTTTTTAAAGCTATATGAGCACTATCCAACATTTAAATTTGATATGGGAAGAACTTATTATATGATTGCTATGAGTAATTATGATTATATTAGGGAAGTGCTATATTACTATTCAAATGGAACTACTCTTACTTCAATTAAAAGTGGAAATATGGAGCAAGCCTTAATTGCAAAGAGTTATTTTGAAAAGGGAATAGAATTAGGAGAAGAAGATAGTTATTACGCTAAAAATTTAAATGCTTTAATAAACCTAGAAATGGTTTTAGGAAATGCTGATAAAGCATTTGATTTAATAATGGAAGCTAAAAAGAGTAAAAGTGAAGCTATTAATCAAGTAGCATTATTAAATGAAATTATATATTATGCAAAGCAAGGGGAGTATGATAAAGCTTTAAATTTATGTGATGAAAATGAAGAATATCTACCAGTATTAAAGGGATATAAAAATTCTATTAATTATATTAAAGGTGATATTGATAAAATTGAAACAGAAGGTAATTTAGTAGACTCCAAGGATATTGATAAATATAATGAAAAATTAAGAGAAGAGGCTGAAAAAAATAAGTTAATAGTTTCAGCTGATATTTTAAAGGATATAGATTTTATTAGACCTATAGAATGGTATGAAAAAGGAGTAAGTACAGAAAACATTAATTTTGGAGAAATAAGTGGAAAAGTAACAGTTAAGGGAAAAGCAATAGCTAATACAGCTGTTATTTTACATGAACAATGGGGTGGTATTGGTATTAACCCTGAAAATGGTAGATTAGATTTTAATGGATCTAACTATAAATATAATCAAACTGTTTATACAGATGAAAATGGAGAATTTACTTTTAATAAGGTTTTTCCAAATATAGATTATGGAATAATTTTATCTATACCATCTGTTTATGGAGATAAGGTTTCAAGACAGGAAAATGTTACTCCTATATCTTTAAATGAAGGAGAAAAAGTTAATATTGATATTACTTTAAATGATGAAGTTAAGGTTAATGATATAAAGGCTGATTATGAGAATGATCAAATAGTTATTAATTGTGAAGAATATCCTAATGCTTATTATTATGGAGTAGATATTGGTATTGATTGTTACGTAATATATATTAATGAGATAACAAGTGATAATGAAATAAGGATTCCATTAACTAAAGGTTCACTTCAAAGTTTTTCAATTATGACTCAAACAGAAGATGAAGATGGAAATTTTAGAATGAGTTCTGAATATTATTTGGGAGCTATAGATACTGAAAAAATATATATAAGTGTTAATGCGTATGATGAAAATGGACTAATATTATCAAAATCTACTAAGCCAATTGAAGTTAAGCTAAAAAAGAAGAAGTTAAATGAAGGTGAAAAGCTGATATTAGATTATAAAATAGATGAAGGATATAATTGGCTATATGAAAAGTTGAAAAATGATCCTATGAATAAGGAATATATTTACCCATTAATGAGAATTGCTTATGAAAGAGGAGATACTGAGCTTGGAGATGAATTAATAAATAGATTAGAAGAAATTAATAAAACAGGTTTTGATAAAAAAATGAGAGAGTGGTATGTAATAGAATGATGATAGATAACCTAAGGGGGAAAGAGTTATTAAATAGAATAAATGATGATAGTCAGGCTGTAGTAGAAGAAATTATAGAAGTTTATGGTGATAAGATATTAAAGCTATGTTTTGTACAACTAGGTAATATAGAAGAGGCAGAAGATGCAACTCAAGAAGTGTTTCTTAAGGTGTTTAAAAATATAAGAAGATATAAAGGAGATTCATCAATATATACTTGGATTTATAAAATATCCATAAATACTTGCTTTGATATATTAAAGAAGAAAAATAAATTTAAATTAGACGATATATCTCTATATATAGACTTTATTAATGATAATAAGGCTACAGAAGAGATTATATTAAAAACCTTAACAGCTAAAAATATAAGATTAGCTTTAATGAAAATTCCTGAAAAATATAGAGTATTGCTATATATGTTTTATTTTGAAGAAATGAAAATAACAGAAATTGCAATTATACTTGGAGAAAAAGAAAATACTATAAAGACTAGACTTAAGCGAGGTAAAATAGCGTTAAAAAGGATTATTGAAAAGGAGGGAATTTAATTGGATAATAAAGATTTTGATTCATTATTTGATGATGAAGTAAGAAGCAAAATAAAGAATAGTTTTGATGATATAAAATTAACTTCAGAGTTAAAAGAGAAAATAAATACAGAAGCTTTAATAAATAAAGGCTTTAAGAAGAGAGTTTATGATTTTTTTAATTATGAAATAGAAATTCCAATTGGAAGGATTGGTGTTATAGCTGCAATATTATCCATTATTCCAACAGCCTTTACATTACATGAAGGAAATAAGATAATGGACAATAATATAGAATATAATCAAGGAAATATAAGTGAAAACAATATATAGATAGGGTATTATTAGTGTAATTTTAAAATATTAAAAGGAGTATCTAAGATAGTAGTAGATACTCCTTTTAATTTAATTATTATAGATATTTTTATCTAAAGAGCCTTCAGAGTTAGCAACAACAACAGCAGTTGCAGAATCGCCAATTACATTTAAACAAGTAATAAGCATATCTATAGGTCTATTTATAGCAATAATTAATGAATAAGCTATAAGTGTAGCTTCATTATTAAATCCCATTCCTGTTAATACTGTGAAAAGTATTATTGATGATGAACCAGGTGCAGATGGTGTTCCTATAGAAGCTATTAGTGCTAAAACTGCTATTAATATTATATTTTGAATAGTTAATGAGTAACCAGAACTAGCAGCAATAAATATAGCTGCTATTACTTGCATTATTGCAGTACCATTCATATTAATAGTCATTCCTAAGGGAAGTACAAAAGAGGCAATATCTTTATCAACTCCAAGTTCTTCAACTGTTGTTTTTTCATTTAATGATAATGCAGCAGAAGAGGCTGCAGCTGAAAAACCTAAAAGAGCAACTTTAGCAATTTTTTTCATAAATATAATTGGATTTAATTTAGTTAATAAATAAACAAATAGTGGGTAAGCAATCATTAAAAATATTATTGATGCAATTGCAACTGTAAGCATATATGCTAAAGCCGGTTTTAAACGATCTAGCCCATATACTGCAAAAGTTCTAGTAACTAATACGAAAACAGCAATAGGACTAAATTTAGTTATAATAAACCCTAAAAATACACTAATTATATTATTAATATCAATAAGTAAACTCTTTAAAACTAATATTTTCTCACCAAGAGAATTAATACATAAACCAACAACTACAGCTAAAAATACTATGGATAATACCATTGAATTATTTGTCATAACGTTAGCTATGTTATTAGGAACAGCATTAAGTATTACAAGCAAGGGATTATTTCCACTAGCTGTAGTCACAGATGTAGCAACGTCGCTAGAAAGATTAATATTAAAGAAGCCAAGCTTGTAAGCAGTAAAACCAAATAGACATGCAGTTGCTAATGCAAATACAGATGTAGCTAAAAATCCTAATAGTGTTTTTGATGATATTCTTCCAAGTTTTTTAGTATCACTAATATGACACATAGCAAGTGCTATTGATGAAAATACCATTGGAATTATTATTAATTGAAGACAGTTAATAAATAGCTGCCCTAATATGTAAAAGATACCTATAGAGTTTCTTCCTTCATCAGTAGTTATATCTTGAAATAAAATATTATTAATAGTATTCCATATAAAGATTTTATCATTAGCAATTAATGTTTCTCTTAGTAATATGAAAGCAGAGCCGATAATTAGAGCTAGTACAAGAGATATTGCCATTCTTATAGCAAGCTCAGTAGATTTATTTTTTCCTTTTGTAAAATTAAACTTCATAAAATTATCTCCCAATAATTAATATTAAAATGCTGATAATATTTAGCCTATGTAAAGGTTGTAAATTAACAGATTGAAAATTAAGTGTTGAATATTTTATTAATGGAATATAACTATTTAACGCTACGATAAATAATATATTAGATGAAATAATATGTCAATAATTTAACTAATGTATGTAATAGGAAATGAATTATATATAATAAAAATATAGAAAAAAACTATAAAATTGATAGAAAATATCTATAAAAAGAATTACTAATTAGATATAAAAGTGATAAAATATATATAATAATTTAAATTATAAGGGGGCATATAAAATGAAATTCAACAAATTAAATATGGGGCAATATAATATGATGAAAGTCAAAGAAACACTTAAATGTAGTGTTTGTAATGGCGAAACTAATTATGTAGACTTCTGGAATGGAAATAAGTTTTGTTCTATAGAATGTCAAGATAAGTACTATAAATGGATAAAGAAAAATAAAGAATCAATTGCATAAGATTTTTATAATGATGAGTTAAGATACTTATATCTTAAATTCATCATTATTTTTATATATTAATAGAAACTCCTTTTACACTAGCTAATTCATTAATTTAATAAATTAGGTTTAAGATTTAGGATATTATTTATAATGAAATAGATATTTATTAAGTGAATTCATAAAGTATAGTTATATAATATGATATAATATATAGGTTGTATCTATAGATAATGTGGTTAAAATCAATTGGAATAGTATAGAATACTAGAATATAATAAAAGTGAATTAAGTGTTAAATATTTAACGTTCATTATTTTTATTCAAAAATACTAAGACGATTAAGTTGATTAGAGTAGCTTATAGTAAGAGGCTATTGATATAAAGGAGAGAATACAATGGAAAAACGTATTTCAGGTTATACTACATTAATAGGATTATTAGCAACACCAATTAAGCATACAAGCTCACCAAAGATGCATAATGAAGCATTCCAATACTTAGGTTTAGATTATGCTTACCTTGCATTTGAAGTTGGAAATGATGGATTAGAAGATGCAGTAAAAGGCTTAAAAGCAATGCAAGCTAGAGGATGCAATGTTTCAATGCCAAATAAAACTGTTATTCATAAATACTTAGATAAATTAACTCCAGCTGCAGAACTTGCAGGAGCTGTAAATACAGTAATAAATGATAATGGTATTTTAACTGGACATATAACTGATGGTGTTGGTTATATGAGATCATTAAGTGATGCTGGATTTGATATTATTGGTAAGAAGATGACTATAGTTGGAGCTGGTGGAGCAGCTACAGCAATTTGTATACAAGCAGCTTTAGATGGAGTAGCTGAACTTTCAATATTTAATCAAGATGATGAATTCTTTGCAAGAGCAGAAGAAACAGTTAAGAAAATAAATGAAAAAACTAACTGTAAAGCTAAATTATTTAGATTAGAAGATAAGGAAGCTTTAAGAGAAGAAATTGCTGACTCTGCAATATTCACAAATGCTACTGGAATGGGTATGAAACCATACGTTGGTCAAACTTACATAGAAAAAGATATGTTAAGACCAGATCTTATAGTAAGTGACGTTGTATATCAACCAGCAAAAACTAGATTACTAGAATTAGCTGAGGAAGTTGGATGTAAAAGTATAAATGGATTAGGAATGATGTTATTCCAAGGTGCAGAAGCATTCAAATGCTGGACTGGAGAAGAAATGCCAATAGAACACATGAAAGAATTCTTATTTGGTAGTAAATAATTAAAATTTGGGAGGAATTAATTATGAAATTTATGGTAATAAATGGACCTAATATAAACATGATAGGGGTTAGAGAAAAAGGAATATATGGATCAAAGAGTTTTACTGAGATCTGTCATTACATAAAAGAAGAAGGGGAAAAAAGAGGACATGAAGTTACACTTCTTCAAAGTAACTGTGAAGGAACTATGATAGATTTCTTACAAAGAGCTTACTTTGAAAAATTTGATGGTGTTGTTATAAACCCAGGTGCATACACTCACTATAGCATAGCTTTACATGATGCAATCAAAGGAAATACTGGAATTCCGACAGTTGAAGTTCATATTTCAAATGTACATGCTAGAGAAGAATTTAGAAAAGAATCTAAGACAGCTCCAGCTTGCATAGGACAAATGTGTGGGTTCGGTGAAAAAGGTTATGTTTTAGCAATGGAAGCATTAGAAGACTATATCACTAGAAATAAATAATATTAGTAGGCTGTTGTAGATATATGCACAGCCTTTTAATTTTTGAAGTAAAAGTGAAGAATTTATGGAATAATTCGGTTATGTGAATTTTTAAAGTTTATATTAAAAAGAAACCCGAGTTTTTTTACTTTAACTCTTTATGTTTACTTCTTAACTCATATCTTTTATATAGATTATATCTATAGAAAAAGATAAAAATATTCATTAGATTTATAATTGCTATAGGGTTATACTTATCTAAGGAAATGTATGAAAACAAAAGTTAAAACTTTATCAATATATATTTATAGGAGAATGTAGGATGAATAAGTACCAAAACATATTTACACCATTAACAATTAAAAATATGACTATCAGAAATAGAGTTGCTATGCCTCCAATGGGAACAAACTATGGTGGGGCAATGGGGGATTTCACTGAAGAGCATGTTCAATATTATGAAAAGAGAGCTAAAGGTGGAACTGGTTTAATCATAGTAGAAAATGCTTGTGTTGATTTTCCAGTAGGTTCAAATGGAACAACTCAAATTAGATTAGACCATGATAGATATATACCAAATTTATTTAGATTAACTGAAAGATTACATAGACATGGTGCTTGTGTTGCTATTCAAATAAATCATTCTGGAGCATCAGCTGTACCGGGAAGAATAGAAGGACATACTCCGGTATCTTCTTCAAATGTACCTTCCAAAACAGGTGGAGCTATTCCAAGATCACTTACAGTAGAGGAAATATATGAAATTGCAGACAAGTATGCAGATGCTGCAAGAAGAGCTCAAATGGCTGGATTTGATGCTGTTGAGATTCATGGAGGACACTCTTACTTATTATGTCAATTCTTATCACCATTATATAATAAAAGAACGGATGAATTTGGTGGAAGCTTAGAAAATAGAGTAAGATTTCCTAAGTTAGTATTAGAAAAGGTTAGAGCTGCAGTAGGACCAATGTTCCCAATAAGCTTTAGATTTAGTGCTGATGAATTTATGGAGGGTGGAAATACATTAGAAGATACATTAAATATGATAGAATATCTTGTTGATGAAATAGATATATTAAATGTATCTGCAGCGGTTAATGATACGCTTCAATATCAAATAGATGCTAACTACTTAAAAGATGGTTGGAGATCATATATGGCTAAAGCTTTTAAGGAAAAGTTCAATAAGCCAGTTATAACTTCAGGAAATATTAGAAACCCAGAAATTGCTGAAAAGATATTAGCAGAAGGACATGCTGATTTATTAGCAATGGGACGTGGACTTATAGCTGATCCAGAGTGGGTTAATAAAGTAAAAAGTGGAAGAGAAGATGAGTTAAGAAAATGTATATCTTGTAATATTGGATGTGCTGGACATCGAATCGGAATAAATAGACCAGTAAGATGTACAATAAATCCAGAAGTTATTTTAGGAGAAGAAGCTCATACTTCAATGAAAGTAAACAAACTAGTTAATGTTGTTGTTATTGGTGGAGGAACTGCAGGTCTTGAAGCTGCCTGTACAGCTGCTGAAGTTGGATGTACAACATTCTTATTTGAAGCTAAGCCATATTTAGGGGGATTAGCTAGGGAAATAGCTAAATTGCCAGCTAAGGATAGAATTAATGACTTCCCAGATTACTTAATTAACAGAGCTAAGAAGTTAAGAAATCTTTATATATTTAAAAATACTACTGCTACAATGGAAGCAATAGAAAACTTAAAACCAGATGTAGTTGTTAATGCTACAGGATCTACTCCATTATTACCTCCAATAGCTGGATTACATGATAGAGTTGATAAGGAAGATTCAAAAGTGCTATCAATATTTGGATTAATAAATAATATTGAAAGGTTTAATGAAATGAACTTAGAAGGCAAGAAAATAGGAGTTATAGGTGGAGGAGCTGTTGGACTAGATGTAGTTGAATATTTTGCTCACAAAGGTTCTCACGTTACTATAGTTGAAAGAATGCCAGCTGTAGGTAATGGTATGGATATAATAACTAAGCTTGACTTCATGACTATGCTTAAGAAGAAGGAAGTAGATGTAAGAGTTGAAACTTCATTATTAGAAATTAAGGATCATAGCTTTATAGTTAATAAAGATGGAGCAGATGAAGAAATTAATTTTGATTATGGATTTGTATGTTTAGGAATGAGAGCATACTCTCCATTAATGGCAGAATTACAAGGTAAATTTGCTGGAACTAATGTTGAAGTTGTTAACATAGGTGATAGTGTAAGAGCTAGAAGAATTATTGAAGGTGTTGAAGAAGGTAGACATATTACTGATACACTTAAGAGAATTGGAGCTCTATAAAAAATTATATTATATAGATAAAAAAACGTACCATAAGTAGTGGTACGTTTTTTATATAAGGATAAAATTTATAAACTAAATTATTAGCAACACAGATTATAATTAAGGTATTTATTCACAATGAATTGTAATTTGTGTTATATATTCATCCATATTTTTAATTGTAAGTTCATTAATTCCTTCTTCATAAGCATAACCTAATAGCTTTAAGTTATTTTCATTTGCAAAAGATAATATTTCATTATATTTATATGGAAGGCCATCCCAATTACCTTTACAATAGGCTTTTATATATCTACCATTAGGTTTAATAAACAATCCTGATTTTTTTGTTGGCTTTTTTATTTTTGTAAAGAAGTAATCAGCATTATTATAATCATTTTTAATTAATTTATCTATTGAAATCATACTACCAAAATTATGGTTAAATAAGCGGTTAGTATGAAATTTTTTTGCGTGTTCAATCATGGTTGATAAATCTATTTCATTAGTTATATCTGTTATAGATTCACTAAGATATAAGTACTCTTCTTTACATTCAACAATTTCAATTTTATCTAGATTACTACAAAGCTCTATATTTAATAGTTCCTTCTTTTCAAGAAGAAGATTATCTATTTTTTTTAAAGTCTTAATTTTATTATCAATTTCAGTAAGTTTTGTAGTTATTAAGTTAGATAAGGCTTCTGCAGAACGGTGGTTTAGATATTTTTGTATATCTTCAATTGACATATCAAGTTCTCTTAATGTAAGAATCATTTCAAGAACAGGACTTTGTAAATATGTATAGTACCTATAACCATTATCTTTTTTTATTGCTGGAGAAAAGAGTCCAATATCATCGTAGTATATTAATGTTCGTTTATTAATATCATGTAATTTTGCAAATTGACCAGTTGTGAAAAGAATATAATTTTTATTAGCCATTTTTAATATTCACCTCTTGACATTACAGTTACTGTATACTTTAGATTATATGATAGATATAGATGAAGTCAATAGAAAGGGCGAATAGGGTTAGATTATCTGTATTATATAGAAGTTTTAAAAGTTATTTATAAGCCTTAAATTGATAAGTTTATTTATCATTATTTTTTTGTAAAAATTTAAAGTATAAGCTTAATTTCTAAGTTTTTAGGAGGAGAAAGATGAGTAATGTTTTAGCACAGAAAATAACTATAGCATCATTAATTAAATTTTCTATACCAACAGTTATTATGATGACTTTTATGAGTTTGTATACTATGGTAGATGGAATTTTTATATCTAATTTTGTTGGCACTGATGCGTTATCTGCTGTAAATCTTATTAGTCCATTTATAATGGTTATAAGTACAATAGGTATTATGTTAGCAACTGGTGGTAGTGCTATAGTTGCTAGAAAAATGGGAGAGAGAAAGAGCAAAGAATCAAGAGAAAATTTCTCTTTATTAGTACTTATGGGAATTGTAGTTGGTATTGTTGTTTTAGTAATTGGTAATGTTTTTATAAACCCATTAATTAAAGTTTTAGGAGCTAATGATGTTGTATCTCAATATTGTTATGATTATATGAAAATTATGTTAGGTTTTATGCCAGCTTTAATGCTTCAGGTAATTTTTCAGTCTTTTTTTGTAACAGCAGGTAAATCAGCATTAGGTTTAGGTTTTGTAGCAGTAGGAGGAATAACAAATATTATACTTGACTATATATTTATAGGAAGTTTGAACATGGGACTTGCTGGAGCTGGACTTGCGACAGGAATTGGATACTCTATTCCAGGTATTTTAGGGTTACTTTATTTTATTGTAAATAGAAAAGGTACTTTATATTTAATAAAACCTAAATTTGATACTAAAGTTTTAAAAGAAAGTCTTATGAATGGTTCTTCAGAAATGGTATCTAATTTAGCAGGAGGTATAACTATTTATCTTTTTAATATTGCTATGATGAAAATGATAGGACCTGATGGAGTTGCAGCAATTAGTGTTCTTCTTTATACGGATTCACTTTTGGTTGCTATATATATGGGGTATTCTATGGGGGTATCACCTCTTATAAGTTATAATTACGGAGAAGAAAATAGGAGGAATTTAAGGAAAATATTGAAAATAAGTGTGAGAACGCTACTTATTTCTTCTATAACAGTTTGTATATTATGTGTAATATTTTCAAAAAATCTTGTGTCAATTTTTGCTCCTGTTGGAAGTAGTGTATTTATTATTGCAGCAAAAGGATTGCCTATATTTGCAATAGCTTTCTTGTTTAAGGGGCTAAATATATTTGCATCATCCATGTTTACAGCTTTATCTAATGGTAAGGTATCAGCTATATTATCATTTTTAAGAACATTTGTATTTTTAATTATTGGAATTACAATTCTACCTAGTTTATTTAAAGTAACAGGATTATGGATTTCCGTTCCATTTGCTGAGGTGTTGGCAATTATTATTTCATTCATTTATTTTAAAAAATTTAAGTCTGTATATTTTTATTATTATAATGGTGAGTTTAATGAGAAGATTAAGGCATAAAGGTAATATCGAATTAAAAAAATTTAAATCTAATAAGAGTACTTTTATAATATATATTTTTTTAAGAACAATAGTAGTTATAGAAATGGTACTTGCATTTATGAGGGGAAATTATGAAAATTTATTTTTGTGCATATTAACATTAATGCTGTTTATGATACCAAGTTTTATACAAAAGAAGTTTCATATAGAACTTCCAAGTGTTTTAGAAACAATTATTCTATTGTTTATATTTGCGGCAGAAATTTTAGGGGAGATTTGTGCCTATTATGTTAAATTTCCATTTTGGGATACTATGCTTCATACTATAAATGGATTTTTAGCAGCAGCTATTGGTTTTGCATTAGTTGATATTTTAAATAGAAATGAAAGAGTTTCAGTTTCATTATCACCAGTATATCAAGCTTTGGTAGCATTTTGTTTTTCAATGACAATAGGAGTATTATGGGAGTTTTTTGAATGTGGAATGGATATATTCTTTAATATGGATATGCAAAAGGATAGCATTATAAATATTATAAATTCAGTAAAGTTAAATTCAGATGGACATAATATTCCAGTAACCATTGAAAATATACAGGAAGTAATTATTAATGGTAAAAGTCTAGGTGTTGGAGGATATCTTGATATTGGCCTTATAGATACTATGAAGGATTTATTTGTTAATTTTATAGGTGCATTTATATTTTCATTTTTTGGGTATTTTTATTTAAAGAAAAGAGGAAAGGGAAAGTTTATAACTAATTTTATTCCAAAAGTAAAATGGAGAAATTAAAAGTTATTTGTGTGATAAAGAAAAATTTAATGTTCTTATTTTATATAAATAGTGTCTAGGAGGGAGAAGCAATATTGAATTTTGAGAGTGAATTAATATTAAAAAAGCAAAAAAACTTTCTAATAAAAATATGCTATTTTAGTGTAATAGCTATTATAACATTATTTATATTAAAGTTTATAGTTCCTATATTTATACCTTTTATAATAGCTTTTATAATAGCATGTATTTTAAGTTATCCTATTAGATTTATAGTAAAAAAAACAAACTTAAAACGTGGAATTATTTCTATACTAATGGTAATAATATTTTTTATTTTTACAATTTTATTAGTAGTTAACATTGGATGTGAATCTTATGTATTTATAAAAAAGCTATTTAGTAGTTTGCCAGAGTTATTTACAGGAATGTTTATTCCTTTTATTGAAAATATATTTAGCAATATTGAGGGAGTAATAAGCTCCTTAGATCAAGAGATTATTTTGCTTTTAGAACAAGGCTCATTTGAGGTTATAAAATCAATAGGTAAGATTATAAGTGGATTATCTACTGATGCTGTAACAAGACTTTCTCATATTGCAACATTAATTCCTGGTATATTTATAAAGACAATAATCACTGTTATTGCAACATTTTTTATTACAATTGATTTTGATAGAATAATTAATTTTATAAAAAACTTAATTCCAAGTAAAGTAACGATTATTTTAAGAGAAAGTAAGCGATATATATTTGATACTGTATTTAAGTGTATATATTCATATGCATTAATTATGATAATAACGTTTGTTGAAATTTGGATAGGGCTTTCAATTATAGGAATATCCAATGCTGGGATTATTGCATTTACTATTTCACTATTTGATATACTTCCTGTATTAGGAAGTGGGGGAGTAATGATACCATGGGTTATTATTGCTATAATATCTGGAAATTATAAAGTAGCAATAGGAATAGGCACGTTATATATAGCAATTACTATTGTTAGAAATATTATTGAACCAAAGCTTGTAGGAAAACAAGTAGGACTTCATCCATTAATAACATTAATGAGTATGTTGTTAGGGGTTCATTTATTTGGAATGATAGGATTATTAGGATTACCCATTTTTGTATCACTTATAAAGAGTTTGCATGATAAGAGTATAATAAATATTTTTAGAAAATTAGCATTTTAATTAAATTTATTGATATAAATTTAATATTTACAATAAGAATTACTGATATTTATAAATAGTAGAAATAAAGTAATGGATTTTAAAAGTAAGGAAGAAGCCCGTTGATAAATATTTTCATATGGGCTTCTTCCTTAAAAAATATATTTAAGCTAATTAAGCTGCTTGTGGATTTCTAATCTCATCAGCAGTAAGAATTTTTTTATTCTTAAAGATGAAGTATCCGATATATCCACTGATAACACTTACTAAAATACAACCAGCAGCAGCTATTAATACCTTTATAGCTGGATTATAGGCAAACATAACTGCAAAGCCTGCAATTGGAGTGGCAGTACCAGGGGTCATATTTACTAATCCCATAAGAGAAACTATTATGCCACTTAATGCACCTCCTATAAAGTTTGTTACGTAAACCGGAATAGGATTAGCACTAATTATATCTGCTTGAGTTAGAGGTTCTATTGCAACTGCAATAGTATCTTTTTTAGAACCAAATTTCATTTTTCCAAAGAATACATAGTTCATAAATGAAGAACCAAACACTGCTAGGGCACCTATAGCCATTGGGACTCCTGTTAATCCAAGCATAGCAGTAAGAGCCATTGAGCTAAGTGGAGCTGTAGCAACTACTGTTAATATTCCACCAAGAATAATTCCCATAATTATAGGACTTGAATTAGCAGATGAAAGTAATACATCACCTATTTTTAATAATGTACTATTAACAATTGGTGTCATACCTGATGCTATTAAACGAGAAAGTGGAGCTGCAATAATTATAATAGCAATAAGGTCTAAACCAGCAGGTACTTTCTTTTCTAAGAATTTAATAACATAAGATATAAGGTATCCAGCAATAAAACCAGGTAAAATACCAAATCCTGAACATGCAAGTCCAACTAATACTGCATAAACTGGAGAAACACCAAGAGCTAGGGGTACAAGTATTGCTGCAGCAACCCCACCTAAGCTACCATTAGCGGCACCAACACTTTGTAAAAATCCAATATTTAATACTCCTCCAAAGAATGCATCATGGAATGCTTCAACTAAGAAGCTCGCACAAGCGGCATTAGCTAGTGCCCCCATAGCTTTCATTCCATTTGGAGCTTTATAACTGAATAAAGTAAATAATCCAAGAACTATAAGTAAAAGAATCGTTCCAAATATAATATTCATATCTTAATCCCCCTATTAATTATTAGTTTTTCCAAATACTTTCTCTTTAAGTTTTAAACCAGTTTCAGTAATGGCAACACCGCCTAAAGCAGTTTCTCTTAATTCAGCAGGCATTCCTAGTCCAACTTTATACATTGCTGAAAGGGCATCATCAAAAGGAATCTTTGAATTTACACCAGCCATTACTAAATCAGCTGTACAAAGGGCGTTTATTGCACCGGATACATTTCTTTTTGCACAAGGTATTTCAACTAAACCAGCAACAGGGTCACATACAAGACCTAATACATTTTTGAAAATAATAGCGGCAGCATCTAAACTCATTTCTGGAGTTCCACCCATAAGTTCAACAACAGCACCTGATGCCATTGCTGCAGCAGAACCACATTCAGCTTGACATCCTCCTTCAGCACCAGAGAAGGTAGCGTTCATTCCAATAATCATTCCTATAGCTGAAGCTGCAAATAATCCGGTAATAAGCTCGTCATCAGTTTTATTTAATAATTCTCCAGCGCTTAAAATTACTGCAGGTAATATACCGCATGAACCAGCAGTTGGACACGCTACAATTTTACCCATAGAACCGTTAACTTCAGAGGAGGACATAGCCATAGCCATTGCAGTAACAATACCACTACCCATTAGGGATTTGCCAGAATTGCTATATTGTTGTAGACGATAAGCATCTCCGCCAATAAGTCCACTAAGGGAATACACCTTTTTCTCTCTACCTAAAGTAGCACTTTCTCTCATTGCATTGAGTGTATTTTTCATTTGTGAAAATAACTCTTCACGTGAAACACCTTTAGCTTCAACTTCCTTACGAATAGCATATTCGCTTAAAGATATTTGTTCTTTTTGGCATATATTAACAAGTTCTTTACCTGATTTTGCAATATTCATAGTTAAAATCCTCCTAAAGAATTAATTACAATAACACGGTTTACTCCATTTATTGATTTTATTTCATTTATAATTTCATCTGAAATATTAGTGTCAACTTCTAAGGTCATAGTAGCATCTTTACCTTTTTGATTTCTACTAAGTGACATGAAAGCAATATTTATTTTATTTTCATAGAAAAGGGTAGATATTTTAGAAACAGTACCAGGAACATCATCATGGCAAGTAATAATAGTAGGATATTCACCAGTTATTTTAACTTTTTTTCCATTAATCTCATGGATTTCAACTAATCCACCACCAATAGAAGAGCCTAGTACGTCCCATTCAATATCATCAATATCTTTAATTAAAAATTTAACTGTATTAGGATGAACTTGTCCCAAATCAGCCGGAAGAAATCTAATGATTATTCCTTTTTCATTTGCAATTGAAATAGAATCTTTAAGGTTAGGATCATCAGGAAGAAATCCTAATATTCCTGCAACAAGAGCACGATCGGTTCCATGCCCCTTATATGTTTCTCTAAATGATCCATGAAGAAGAAAACTTACTTCTTTAATAGGTTTATTAACAATTGTTCCTGCTATTTTTCCAAGTCTAGCAGCTCCAGCTGTATGAGATGATGATGGACCAATCATAATTGGACCCAAAACGTCGAATATTCCGATATTAGCCATAATATCACCCTTTCTTTATATTACATAAATATATTTAACTTTTTAGTTTATACAAATTACAACTATAATATACAATATTCGACAAAGTGTGTAAAGGGTTTCTGAGAGAAAATTCGAAATTGTCTTAAAATTTTAATTTTTTTAACGATATATTAAAATTATGCTGTGATTAATAAAAGAGTGTCAATATAGTAATTTATAAAATCAGAGTTATAGTAAAAATTTTAGAAATTATGGAAAAATTCTAGGGATTATGTATGAAAATGTTTACCGAAAAGAAAGCCTATGGTAAAGTGTAGTTAATATAATTAATAAATTAACAGGCGTGTAACTACAAATAAGTAGGCATTAGCTAGGGGAATAGATTTTTTCTATATCCTTTAGCTTTTTTTTTGTAAAAAAAGCTAAATTTATAGAAAAAACTATATTGAAAATATTTTATAGAGTGGAGAGATGAGATATGGCAAGAGCAAAATTTGCAAGGAAATTGGGTATGTGCTTAGTAGCAATGTTAGCTGTAAATTCTATGGCATCAATAAGCGTACAAGCATCTAATGAAATAACAAGAGAAGTGGTAAGTACTTTATCTAATAATAATTTAACAATTAATCCATTACCACAAAGCATGGAAATTTTACAAAATGAAGTAGAATTAACAGAAACAATTAATATAATTGGAGGAAGTGAAGCAGATAAGTATGCTGTTGAATTATTAAAAAGTATTTTATCTAGCATGAATATAACTGTTAATGAAACATTAGTTGAAGGTGCTACAACTATATATATAGGTGAAGTTAATGATAATATAACTGAATTGGAAGAAGCTCTTAATGAAACTGGAGTAGATGCATCTACGATTACTAAAGAAGAAGGGTATGTTTTAGTAACTAGGGATAGTGAAGAGGGCGATAAAATAATTATTAGAGGTAATGATGAATCAGGGACTTTTTATGGAGTTCAAACATTAAAGCAAATTATAGAAAATGATAATAATAAAAATATAGAAGAAGTTACTATAAAGGATGAACCAAGTGTAAAATTAAGAGCTGTAGTAGAAGGGTTTTATGGAACACCTTGGACTCAAGAAGAAAGGCTAGATCAGCTAAGAATGTATGGTGAAAATAAGATGAATGCATATATATATGCACCTAAATCTGATCCATATCATAGAAAGCTTTGGAGAGAACCATATCCAGCATCAGAACTTGATAGAATGCAAGAATTAATACATACTGCAGATGCAAATAAAGTGGACTTTGTATTTGCTATTTCTCCAGGTTTAGATATTAAGTTTGAAGGTGAAAATGGAGAAAATGCAGCAGAGGCAGAAGCAGATTTCCAAGCTTTAATTAACAAAGCACAAACATTATATGATATGGGGGTTAGAAGATTTGCCATACTTTGGGATGATATAGAAAATAATGAAGGAGCTAAGCAGGCTGAAATATTAAATAGATTTAATGAAGAGTTTGTTAAGACAAGAGAAGGTGTTAAAACATTAATAACAGTTCCTAAAGAGTATTGGGCTAGCTCTATGTTTGAAATGAATAGTACAAATATAAAGCAATATACACAAGATTTTGCTAATACTTTAGATGAAGATATAGAAGTTATGTGGACTGGAAATGATGTTATTCCTCCAGGTGGAGTATCTATGGAAGATGCTAATAAAGTAACTGATATATACGGTAAGAAAATGATGTTATGGTGGAACTATCCTGTTAATGATTATAAAGAGGATAAATTAGCATTAGGACCAATATATGATTTAGATACAAATTTAGATGATGAAATATCAGGATTTATTGTTAATCCCATGAGATTTGCTGAAGCATCTAAAATATCAACTATAACAGGTGCTGACTATGCATGGAATACTAAGAATTATGACTATAATAGATCTTGGGATACAGCATTAGAAATAGTAGGTGGGGAAGCTAAAGATTCATTAAAAGAATTTGCAAATCACACTACAAGATTAGATACAGGAAGACCAGATTCACCAGAATTAAATTCTCTTATAAATTCAATGTGGGAAAAGTGGAATAAAGGAGAAGATGTAAGTGGTGAGCTAAATGAATTAACTTCTGAATTTGAAAAAATGAAATCTACTCCAGATACCTTAAGAAATACATTAGAAAATGAAAGGCTATTAGAACAAATCGAAGGTCATTTAGAAAAATTTGAAATGTATGCTAATACAGGATTAATGACAGTTGAAATGTTGAAAGATATAAAATCAGATAATATGATTGGATTCTGGAGCAATAAATATAAGGGAACAAAAGCCTTATTAGAATTAGATAGTAAGAAGGAATTAATAGCTAATTTAGTTGTAGATCCATTTATAAGGGAAGCTCATGAAGTTGGAAATAAATATTTTGATAATAAAACAACAGTATTAAAAGATAAAGAGTATAATTACACATCTATTGGAAATATAGAGCATAATGAATATGAACAATGGTACATGCCTAAAGCGACACATGGACCTGATAAGATGTTTGATAAGTTACTAGATAATGGTTTCTGGTCAAAGGATAATATTAAATCTAATCAATATATAGGATTTGACTTAGGGACAGTAGAAAAATTAAATAATGTGTATTTATTAATGGGTAAAACTGGATATGATACAGAAATACTTTTAGATGGAACATTAGAATATTCTGTCGATGGTACTAATTGGACAGAGTTAGTTACGAATCCAACTAATAGAGAAGTGTTGGTAGAATGTGATATTGAAGCAAGATATGTTAGATATAGAGCTACTAAGGATAGTGATAATAAGTTATTTGTTAGAGATTTTAAAGTAAATGTAAATAAAAGTAGTGAAAAGGCATTAGGAAAGGTTGATTCATCAAAGGTAAATATACTAAAGGGAACAGATGGAGATGAAGAATTTGTATCCTTAGATAATATCGGAGAAGTATCTTTAAAAGAAGGAGAAATTATAGGAATTGCATTAAATGATATAAAAAGAGTAGTTGCATTAACTACTACAGGAGTTTTAAATACAGAAGACTTTGTAATAGAAACTTCGTTAGATAATAGAAGTTGGAATTGGCAAGAAGTAAAAAGTGGTTCATCATTTAGAGAAGTAAAACCTGTTACAGGTAAGTACTTTAGAATAAGGGCATTAAATGATACAAAAGTTAACTTGGAATCTATAAAAATCCATACAGAGGGTATGCCAGAGATAACAATGACAACTAATAGACCAATAAATCCTGACAGACCACACAGACAAGCTATTTATGGAGATGATTATGATACAGGAACACAACTTGTAACAACTCCATTTATTCAAGAGGGAGATTACATTCAAATAGATTTAGGAAAGACAATGAATGTTAGAGATATAAGATTATTACAAGGTCATGATGAAGACTTTATAAATAATGGAATACTTGAATATTCTGTAGATGGGGAAAATTGGACTGAAATAGATGTTGATTTTGGCCCTAATGATATTGTAATTAAGGATTTAGATATTGAAGCTAGATATTTGAGAGCAACATCAACAAAATACAGGGATCGTTGGATAAAGGTAAGAGAATTTACTGTAAATAATTTAACTGAAGAATACTTAGTAACTACAACTGCTAAGGGAACATATATTGATAGAGCAGAAAACACAAGGGATAATAACTTAAACTCTGCCTATATACCAAGCAGAGATATTGTTGCAGGAGATGAATTAGTTTATAAAATTTTAGATAATAAATTATCATCTAAAATAACAGTAGTTCAAGGAATTGATAATATTTCAGGTGCTAAGGTTACAGCTCAAAAATCATCAGGAGAGTGGATAGAGCTAGGAAGCTTAACAGAAGGTTATAATGAATTTGTTTTAGATGAAGCAACTAATATTGTGACAGTAAAACTGCAATGGACAGATAATATAGGAAAGACAGAAATATTTGAAATTAAGCCTACTTTTGTTGGAGTAGCAACTGAAGAGGAAACACCAGAAATACCAGAAGAACCTGAAAATCCAGGAGATAATCAAAAACCAGAGATACCAGAAAAACCAGAAACTCCAGATGACGATAAAGAACCAGGAGTATCAGTTAAACCAGAAGAACCATCACAAGGTACAGGAAAGCCAAATGGAAACTTACCGCAAACAGGGGCTCCTATAGGGGCTGGGGTAGTTGTTGCTATTGGTGGTTTAATGGCTACTTTAGGTGCAACAATGTTTAAAAAAAATAAAAAATAAAAAATAAAAACTAGAAATTATATATTTTATAATGGCGTTTTATTATTGTAAGTAATCTTATTTAAAATATAAAAAGTTAATTATATGCAAGTTGATAGTGGGATAAATTAAAAGGAAAAACAATGTATTTTGATAGAAAATATTGTATTAAATTTAAATAATTTTAAAATATCATTAAAAAAGGTTGCAATTAAATATATAATATGTTATTATAAAAGAGTAGCAGATTTGCTAACAAATAAAAAAGTTTCATTTAGGTAGATAGTTTCTCGAAAATTAGAGATTATTATATCAATTTAGAATCTTTAATTTTAGGAGGAATATTTATGACAGATAAGACATTAACATGTAGAGATTGCGGAAGCGAATTCGTATTCACAGTAGGAGAACAAGAATTCTACAAAGAAAAAGGATTCGATAACGAACCTACAAGATGTTTAGCTTGCAGAAGAGCTAAAAAAGAACAAAATAGAAGATAATTTTAGATTGTTATAGGTTGTAGTTTAAACTACAACCTTTTTTATTGTATTTAGAATACCACAGGTTCGACCTGTGGTTCCGGAAAGCTTCTAGCGGTGAGTAGAAATAAAAAAACCTCCGTTGTAAAATTATAGTAGGTTTGCCGACCACAACTATAATACAAGGAGGTATCCAATATGGATAATAGTAGTTTAG
>NZ_JADPEL010000029.1 GCF_015667795.1 Clostridium sp. D53t1_180928_C8 | reverse complement strand
ATATATGTATTACTTGCTAATATAATTAAAATTAAAGTTGGCTTGAGAAAAAGCCAGGTTTTATTAGTTTTTTCTTCATACCTTCAATAACTAAAAGATAAACCGCAGCAGTATCAAATCTAGCATCATGATAATTTCCGCTACCTTGGAATAATTCATCAGCTTTTTTAGCAATTGCTTCATCGGTAATTCCTAAATAGTTAATTGTTTCAGAAAGTTTTGGGTTTTTAATTCCATTACCATTTGGAGAAGGAATTTTACATATATTTTTATAATAAGCCATGGTACAAAATGTTTTTTTAGGTTCCCAAGTTGAATCTATCATTCCAGCTTCGTATAAAGAATTAACTTCATGTTTTAAAAATTTAACATCAAATTGAACATTGTGACCAATAACGAAGTCAGCATCAAAAAAATCACCCATAAAATCTTGAATTTGCTCTAAAAACTCTAACCCATCAGATAATTCATATAGTTTTTCTAGTGAAAATCCATGAACTTCTTGTGCAGCAGGATCCATTTCATCAACAGTAAAGAAAAAGTTTTTTCCTATAGTTGTTTGTGGCTTAGTAGATGTATCTACTGTTATATAACTTAACTGACATATATGGCCAGGTCTTACACTAGTTGTTTCAGTATCGAAAAATAATAATTTCATCTTTTCCTCCAAAAATTTTACTTATTCATTTTATAATATCACAACTTATATTAATAAACAAATTAATAATAAAAAACACTTTTATATTAATTTATATTAATATAAAAGTGTTTTTTTTACTTTAATTTCTTAGATATAAGCTTTAATAATTCTATACAGGTTTCTTTAGTTTTATTATTTTTATCTAAATCAGGATTATATTCTACAAAATCTATAGATTTTACCAAGCTTGTACCTAAAATAGATATTAATAATTCTTTGCTTTGAGTAAAAGATAATCCGTTATGAACTGGAGTACCAGTACCAGGAACATATTCTGGGTCTAAACAGTCTATATCATAAGAAAGGTGAATGTTTTTTATATTTTTTTGCTTTAGTGATGATAATAATTCAGAAATAATTACTTCAGTACCTTTATTATTTATTTCTTTATTTGTCCAAACATTAATATTTAATTCATCTATCAAAGCTACTTCACCAGCATCTAAATCACGACAAGCTAGAATAAAAACATTTTCTGGTTTTACTTTAAAATTATCGAAGAAAATAGATGTTAACTTTTTATATCCTACACCCATTGATGCAGCTAATGGCATTCCATGAATATTGCCAGATGGTGAGGTTTCATGAGTATTTATATCTCCATGGGCATCAATCCAAATTACAGCTAAGTCATTTCCTAAAAATTTACTAGCACCGGCAATTGATCCTAAAGCTAAGGAGTGATCACCACCAACAATAAAAGGTAAAGTATTGTTCTCAAATGCGCTTAAAACTTTAGCAGCTAGTCCATTATTTGCTGAAACAACTTGATCTAAATACTTTAATTTTGAATTGCTTAAGAATTTATCTTCAGCATTTACTTTTTCAACTTTAATATCTCCTAAATCATAAACGGTATGATTTTCTTCAAAAATATTTATAAGGTTGTTTTTTCTTAATTCTTCAGGTCCCTTTTCTACACCAGGTTTATCACAACCATAAAAAAGAGGCATTCCAATAATACTTATATTCATAAAAAGACCTCCATCAATTATCTAAATTTTGCACAATACTTATAATAATACTTTAAATAATATAAGTAAATATTAAATTCTCTTTTATTCAATAAAATATTAGTTTTAAATATAACTTTCTCTTTTATAGTATATCCAAAATGTTATAAAAGATGTTTACAGTTCAAATATAAAAGTATAAAAATAAGTTAATTTGTTGAAAAAATGATAAAATGAGAAAAAAATAGCTATTGTATAATGGGAGATTTACAATAATTATATAAAATTTTAACAAATTACAAAAATATTCTTAAAAATTTAAATTTTCCTGTAAAATGTGGTATTATTATATTTGTTAATTTATAATTATAAAATTTAAATTACATAAACTATATTTGAAATAATAATGCATACATTTAACTTTTAATATTAAAAATTAATATTTTTGAAGGGATGGCACAGATATGAGTGAACCAAAAAGAAAAGGAAAAAAACGTTCTAATAAGAAAAGGTGGTCAACTAAGAAGAAGGTTATAATATCTACACTTATTGTTTTTGCTTTATTAATATGTACTCTTGCATCAGGGTATATGTATATTAGAAGTAAAATATATTCAGGATTAAGTCCTTCTGAGACCATATCAGAAACCGAATATAAGGAAGTTGAAGGAATAACAAATGTTCTTTTAATAGGAACTGATGCAAGAACATTAGATGAAGCATCAAGAGCTGACTCTATTATTATTGCTACATTAGATAATAATAATAAGCAAATAAGATTAACTTCATTATTCAGAGATACTTTAGTTAATATTCCAGGACATGGTGAAGGAAAATTAAATGCTGCATTAGCATATGGAGGACCAGATTTATTAATTCAAACTATAAAAGAGACATATGGTATTAGTCTTGATAAATATGTAATTATTAATTTCTGGGGATTTGAAGCAATTATTAATCAAATGGGTGGACTAGAGTTAAATGTAGAGGATTATATGCTTGATGAATTAAACAAATATATAGGTGAATCTACAGGTGGAAATGATTGTCCAGTTACACAAGCAGGATTACAAGTTCTAAATGGAAAACAAGCTTTATCTTATGCAAGAATAAGAAAAGGCGTTGGAGATGAATATGCTAGAACAGATAGACAAAGAGAAGTTTTAATAAAAGTAGCTGAAAAGTTAAAAGAAACTAAACCAAGTAAGTATTTAGGAATAATGAATAGTATGTTGGAACATATAAAAACAAATATTGAGCCAATACAAGCTCTAAATATGGCATATACTATTTATAAATTCCCAAGTTTAGATATTAAACAGCTTCAAATACCAATTCCAGAATTGGCAGATGGAGGATTATATAAGAATTTAGGTTGGGTATTCTTAATGGATAGAGAACAAAATGCTAAGTTCTTAGAAAGATTTGTATACGAAGGAATTATTCCAAGTTCAAGTGAATATGATTATGCTTCATTTAAGCAAGCGATGTCTGATTATAAATCAGAATCAGAAGAATACAATGATAGACATAATATTAATCCAGAAGATTATATAGATAATAGTGAGGATATTGTTACTCCACCATCTAATAATAATTCTGAAAATCAAAATAGTGGTAATGGAAGTCAAAATGGTTCAAATAACTCAGGTTCATCAACACCAACACCGACACCAACACCGACACCAACACCAACACCAGAACCGACACCAGAACCGACACCAGAACCAACACCGGATCCAGAACCAAAACCAGATCCAGAGCCAGTACCAGATCCAGAGCCAGCACCGGATCAAGGAGCAGGTGATGGTTCTAATGGAGCACCGGAAGGATCTTCAGGTAATAATGTAATAGTACCTTCACGTTAAACTTAAAAAGATGATATGAATAAGGTGATTCATATCATCCTTTTTTTATGAATTTATTATTAATATGATAATATATACCATAATATATGGTATAATAATTAAAAGAATAGAGGAAGGGAGTGAAATAATGGGCTCATTTAAATTACAATTACTGGGATATATTTTGAAAATTCCAGCTATTTTAATAGCATTTACAGCACAAGGATATGCTAAGTCTTTAGTTGCAGATAAGTTAGGAGATAAAACCCCAAGATTTCAAGGTAGATTAACTTTAAATCCAGCTGCTCATGTTGATTTAGTTGGATTTTTAATGATTTTAATAGCTGGGTTTGGATGGACTAAACCATTAAATACTAATCCAAGTGCATATAAAAGAGGGTATAAGGATGCAATAAAGGTTTCTATTGCAGCACCATTAGCTAATTTATTAGTTGGTTTTTTAGGCACAATACTATATGTAGCTACATATAAATTCTTACCTAATATTTTATCAGATACAATATTCTTTATATTAATTAATATGATAAGACTTATCGCTACAGTAAATATAAGTTTATTTGTGTTTAACTTATTACCTATACCAGGATTAGCAGGTTTTGAAATATTTAGGGATTTATGGCCAAAAACATTTTATAAGGTTTCAGATAAGATATATCAATATCAATTTTTAATACTTATTGCAATTATATTAATTGGAGGAAGTATTTTATCAATACCTGTAAACTTTATTTATAATGCTTTTATGACATTGGCAAGATTAATATTTGGAATCTAATAAAAAGGTGGCAATTAATTTTGCCACCTTTCCTTTTCTATAAATAAATCTCTGTGATATATTTCTTTAAAGAAATCTCTTCCACGCAATGCTTGATGTATTTCTACATCTAAATTACTTGGAGATGAAACAGTAATAACAACTTTTTCATCATCAAAATAAACTCTTAATTTTTTTACAACACCTACAAGACTTCTATCTAAACCTTCAGCTATTTTTACAAGAGCACCAATCTTATTAATTATATCAATATCTAATTTGTTTATTAAGTAAGAAAATTGAGCTAAAGGTAAATGATAGTTATTAAATCTATGAGAAGCAGCAATTGCAGCACTCATTAGATGTTCCTTATGCGTAAGTTCATTAATAAATGAGTTTAAGATAATATATAATGAATGTTTATGATGATTTTGATAGTTAATACTAATTCCACAATCGTGAAGCATAGCTCCAGTTTTTAATATGTTTAAGTATTTATCTTCTAATCTATGAATTGGTTTTAGTTCATCAAATAAAATAGAAGATAAGAAGTATACATGTTGTGCATGAGGTATATTTGAATTTAAAGAATTTAATATACCATAAATGCTATAATCTAGATTGTTCTCTATTACATCATAATTCTTATAAAGGTAATCATAAAGTAGACCTTCTCTAATTGAGTTATTAGATACTCTTATGCTATCAGGATCTGCTACTTTAACTATCTCATTAAATATAAGTAAGCAGCTAAATATGCTATCTACCATATCTAAATCCATTCCTTCAACTTTACGTCTAAGTTTTAAATCCTTACATTTTATAACATTATAGATTTCATGAATTCCAACTGGTGATAATTCATAATTATTAATTAATTCAAGAGGATAATGCGTTTTAAATTTATCTATTTTAACAACTGTTTTAGCAAAATCACCTACAAGAATTATAGATTCAAATTCATTGTTTAACCAAGATATATCATTTAATTTATCTCTTAAAAAAGAGATTGATTCATCTAAATTAGAATTTAATATTCTATCAGCAATATTGAAAGTATAAGCTAAGTTTATTCCACCAAAAGGTAGACATATCCAGTTAGCAATTTCTCTATTTTTCATAGATATTAAATTTGTTGATGTGCCTGTTATTTCAACTATAAGGGAATTAGTTGTATTTAAGCTTCTATTTACGCTTAATGCTGTAAATTTAATTTCTTCTTCCGGAGATAAAATTTTTAAATCTAAATTTAGATTTAGTTTTATCATAGATATTATAGACTCGCTATCTTTAATATCATTAAAAAAACTAGTTGTAATTGTAAAAATTTCTTTTGTTCCTGAAGCTTCACAAAGGGATTTATAGGTTCTTAAAGTAGATAAGATATAATTAAGCTTTTCACTACATAAGACACATTCTTTTGATAATTCATAACAAACTTTAAAAGGAGTTTTAAGCTCATCTATAATCTTAAAATATCCAATATCTTCAACTTCTGCTAACATTAATCTAATTTTACTAGAACCTATATGAATTATACCAACTCTAATCATATAAACACCATTCCTATCATTAATACTTAATATAATTATTATGATATATAAAAGTAGCACAAAAATAAAGGTTTGTTGACAAAAAATATTTTTTTTACTTATAATTTATTAAATAATATTATAAAGATGAGGTAAATAATGAATTATAAAAGCCAGGTTGCAGCAGCTATAAAGAGTCAATTTGATATAGGGTTAGAAACTATAGAAAAATTAATAGAAATTCCACCAAATTCAGAAATGGGAGATTATACATTCCCATGTTTTGAAGTTGCTAAGATTAATAGAAGAGATCCTAATATAATAGCAAAGGATTTACAAGCAAATATAAAAAGTGATATGTTTGAAAAAATAGAAAATATAGGACCGTATTTAAATTTTTTTATTAATAGGGAGATATTTATAAAAAATACTTTAGAAGAAATAATATTTAAAGGTGATAATTATGGAAAATCTGATATTGGATTAGGGAAAACAATATGTATTGAATACTTATCACCTAATATGTGTAAAGAATTTGGAGTAGAGAATTTATGCCACGCTGTGCTAGCAACCGTCCTTTCTAAATTGTTTGAAAAGGAAGGGTATAATGTTAAAGTGATAAATCACATAAAGGATTGGGAACAACAACTTGGTAATCTAATATATTCATATATTAGATGGGGAGATGAAGAAGCTCTAGAAAAGAATATGGTGGGAGAAGTATTAAGGATATATCATAAGTTTAAGAAAGAGGCAGAAAAAGATATATTAATTAATATTGAAGGAAAAAAATATTTTAAAGCATTAGAAGAAGGTAATATAAAAGCTATAAGCATATGGAATAGATTTAAATATTTAAGTTTAAAAGAGTTTAAAGAAGCACATAATGCTTTTAGTATAAGAACTGATTCAAATTTAGAAGAGTCTTTTTATAATAATAAGGTTAAAGTTGAAATCGATAAATTAAAAGAAAAGAATCTATTAGATGATATTTATGGGGTAAAAGTAATAAAGCTTCATAAGTATAATATGCCTCCAGCGATTGTTTTAAGATCTGATGATATACAAATAGATATAATAAAAGATTTAACAGCAGCTGTCTATAAAAAAGAGAAATATGATTTTTATAAATCTATATATGTTAGTGGAATAAATAAATCATTATATTTTAAACAGTTATTTAAGGTTTTGGAGTTATCAGGTTATGAATGGGAAAATGATTGTCTATATGTAGGTGCTGGATTAATTAAAGTTACGGATAAAAGTGTCTTGATAAGAAATGATAAAAGTAGTACTTGGAAGAATATGATACAACAAGTTAGTTCTATAATTTTGGAAGCTATAAATGAAAAAAATCCAACATTAGAAAATAAGAAAGAAATTATTAAAAAGTTAGCTATAGGAGAAGTAATCTTTACTATTTTAAATGACTCAAGAGAAAAAAATATTGTATTTAATTTTAATAAAAAGCTTTTAATTGAAGGTGAAAGAATTTTATATGTCCAAAATGTATATAATAGTGCAAGATTTATATTATCCAATGATATAGAGATAAGTAAAAATACTAATTTTAATAAATTAAATTCTCAAGATGAATTTGAATTAGTTAAGAGGTTGGAAAATTTTAATTCTATAATTCATATAGCAGTAGAGAAATTAGATCCATCTGTAATAATAAAATATGTAATTGAAGTTACAAAAGAATTAAATAAATTTTATAGTTCGCATTTAATATTAAGTTTAGAGGATAAAGATTTAATGAAGGCAAGACTAGTTTTAGTTGAAGCTACATGCAAAGTTATTAAGAATGCTTTAGATTTAATAGGGGTTGAAGTAGTAGAAAATATATAATGCTTAATACTAAGTATATAACAATTGATTTTTATTAAAATATAATGAAATCTTAATATATAATTTATAGTATTTTTGCTATAATTAATATAATATGTGACAAAAAATGGGGTGAAAAGTGTTTGTTTTTAAAAAATAATAAATATAGAGGCTTAATAATAGCTGTATTAATTACTATTATAGTAGCACTACTAGCATTTAAGTTGATAGATAATATTGATTTATTTATTAATTTAATCAAAAAATTTATTTCATTATCTATGGCATTTATTTATGGAATAGTAATTGCTTATATTTTAACTCCAATTGTAAAGATGTTTGAGTTAAAAGCAAAACTAAATAGGGGGGTAGCTATAGCTTTAACTTATGCTATTTTAATTGGTGGAATAACTATATGTGGATTATATGGAATACCAGGATTAATAGAAAATATAAAGGAAATAGGAAGTGATATTCCTAATTACATAAATTCTGTTGAGGGGTTTGTTAATGATGTATTAGACCAAGAAGAATTAAGTAGTTTTATGAAAACAACAGGTATTAAAGTTAATGTTGATACATATATATACAAAGCTGGAGAAATAGCTATGTCCGCTTTAGAAGGTTCAGTAATGAAGATGGTAAGTTTATCATCGATAATTTTAAAGTTTATTATTGGGTTATTAGTAGCTATATATATTCTTATGGATAGAGAACGATTGTTATGTGAATGTAAAAGGATGATGTATTTAGTTTTAAAAGAAGAAAAAAGCAATAAGATAATTGAATTTGTTAAGATTTATAATTCTATGATAGTAACATATATAGGAATAAAAGCTATTGATTCTATGATAATAGGAGTATTAGCTTTTATATTATTAAATATAGTAAAATCCGAATATGCAATATTACTATCCATATTAGTAGGAATAACTAATATGATACCTTATTTTGGACCTTTTATAGGTGAGATAATAGGTTTGTTAATAAATATATTTGTATCACCTATGAAAGGGATAATTGTATTTTTAACATTGTTTTCATTACAGATGTTCGATGGATGGTATTTAGATCCTAAGCTTATAGGAAATAAAGTTGGGGTAAGGCCATTTTGGATTATATATGCAGTTGTTATAGGAGGAGGTTTTTTTGGACCTATAGGAATGTTATTGGCATCACCAACAGCAGCAACAATTAAAATATATTACAAAAAACTTTTAGTGAAAAATAAGGTCATAATTTAATTAATTAAAAAATAAGAACTGCAAAATTTGCAGTTCTTATTTTTTATACTTCGAGCAGTGTGATGAACAACCTGAACAGTTGCAACCATCCTTTGAAGATTTTTTTATATTTTTAAATAATATATATCCAGCAGCAATAACTAATAAGGCTGTAATAAAAATTTCCAAATAAATTCACCTTCTTTATAAAAACGTTCTAAATAAATAATGAACCTATGTTAAATACTAAGAATGAAACTATCCAAGCTAAAACTAGTTGATAAGTTACAGAGAATAAGGTTAATTTGGATCCAAATTCCTTTTTCATAGTACCAACAACTGTGATGCAAGGTGTATAAAGTAAAATAAATACTAAGAATGATAATGCTGACAGTGCAGTGAAATGAAGAGGAAGCATTGTTTGTAAGTCACCAGCAAATATTACACTCATTGAAGAAACAACAGTTTCCTTAGCAATTAATCCTGTTAATAATGATACTGAAGATTGCCAATTTCCAAAACCTAAAGGCTTAAATATTGGAGCAATAAAGCCACCTATAGAGGCTAGTATACTATTATTAACATCTGTCATTCCAGAAAAATTAAAGTTTGATAAGAACCATAAAATTATACTCATTGCAAAAATTAATGTACCAGCTTTTACTAAAAATCCTTTTGTTTTCGCATATAACTGATTTAAAAGATTTTTTAGTGAAGGTAATTTATATTCAGGTAATTCTATAAGTAAAGGTTCTTCTTCGTTTTTAAATATTGTATGTTTAAAGATTACACCTAATATAAATGCTAATAGTATACCCAAGAAGTAAAGTGAAGCAACAACTAAACCAATACTGTTAGGGAAAAATACAGCAGCAAATATACTATAAACAGGTAATCTAGCATTGCAACTCATTAAAGGAACTAATAAAGCAGTCAACTTTCTATCCTTTTCACTTTCTAGAGTTCTAGCGGTCATAATTGCAGGTGCAGAACAACCGAAACCAACAATCATAGGAATAAAAGCTTTCCCTGATAAGCCCATCTTTCTCATAATTTTATCCATTATAAAAGCAACTCTTGCCATGTAACCACTATCTTCTAAAATAGTTATACATGCGAAAAGTGATAAAATTATAGGTAGTAATACTAATATTCCACCAACTCCACCGATAATACCATCTATGATAAGTGATTGGAACCAAGGTGCAGTTCCGTGTAGTAAATTTTCAATTATAGGTACTAGTGAGTCATTTAATAATGAATCTAATAAATCAGAAAGTGGTTGTCCTATCCAAGCAAATGTTACTTGGAATGTTAAAGCCATAATTGCAAAGAAAATAGGATAAGCAAGCCATGGATTTAGCATTATATTATCTAGTTTTTCTTTTACAGTCTTTTTAGATTTATTATTTTTTATAGTACATTTATTTAATAGGTTTTCTATGTAAGCATAAGTTTCCTTTTCACAAGAAAAATTATAATCATCATTATCGATTTTAGTAATATCGATATTTTTTAAAGCGTTTTTTATGTCATCTATACCTTGTTCTTTAGAAGCTTGGATAGGAACAACAGTAACGTTTAGAAGTTTTTCTAACTCTTTATAATTAATATTTATTCCTTTTTTTTCAGCTACATCTATCATGTTGACAGCTAAAATAATAGGTTTTTTAAATTGCTTCAGTTGCATAGTTAAATATAAATTTCTATCAATGTTAGAAGCATCTATAATATTTAAAATTAAATCTACTTGTCCATTTTTTAAAAACTCTTTTGAGACTTTTTCTTCATTTGAGAAAGTATCCATAGCATATATACCAGGTAAGTCTACTATTTTAAAATCATCAAAAAATCCTTCCTTTTTATCTACAGTTACTCCTGCCCAGTTACCAACTCTTTGATTAGAACCAGTTAAACTATTAAATAATGTAGTTTTTCCAACGTTGGGATTACCAAGTAAAGCTACATTTTTCATGTTGTCATCCCCTTATTTTTATAATTAAGCTGTTAAAATAATATTTTTAGCATCTTTTTTACGAATAGCTAAATCAAAGCCTCTTAGGTTAACTACTAAAGGATCACCTAAAGGAGCAACTCTTTTTAATTCTATTTCAGTTCCTTGAATAAGACCTAAAGCATAAAGTCTTTTGGTAAGTTTATTATTTCCATTTATTTCATATATCTTAGCTTTTTCGCCAAGTTTTAAATCGCAAATACACATCAATATCACCTCTAATTGAAAATCATTATCAAATTTTTCATACATACATAATACCAAAAAAGTAGGGCTTGGTCAATAGAAGCATAATATTAAAAACAGATTTGTTACATATTTCAAAACTAAGAAATATAAATGGTATTCACTATATTAATAACATGATATAATAAAAAGATATAGATATAATAATTTTAACACAGGAGATAAATAATGTAAGAAAGAGTGATAGTGTGATTATTCGAGAAAATCTTGTTGATGTGGAAGAATATAATATTGAAAGAATTTTAGAAGGTAAGGAGGTGTTATGTAAGCCTGAAGAGATTATATTTTTTGATTTAGAACATTATGTTTATAAAAAACCTAAATGTATAGGGGTATTTGGTGCGTGTATATATAATAGAATTGACAAAAAAATACATGTAACTCAATATATGATAGAAAATAAAAGTGAAGTAGTTGAAATACTTATTCTTGCAAAAAAATATTTTATTAATATGAAAAAGATGGGGAAAAAGGTTATAGTCACCTTTTCGGGGAATAACGATTTTACCGTAATAAAATATTTGTTCAATAAGTATAATATTTATTTTGATTTTGATAAAGAATTCAAATCGTTAGATATACAAAAAGAGTATGAGAGAAATATGAATACATCTATAGGTCTTAAAAACTTAGAAAAGGTTTTTAATATATATAGAGAAGGTGATGTTATTAGTGGTTCTAATTTAGCTAAAACATTTCATAAAGTATTAAAGGATAAAGAATATATTGAAAGAATGCCAAAGGAGAAAATAGAAACTATATTATTATATAATGAACAAGATGTTGTAAATTTATATAAGATTTTTATTACTTGGAAAGAATATATACAAATTCAAGATGAAGAAGAAATTGAAGATAATAAAGAAGAAAATATAGAAGAAAATATAGAAAAGGTTGAGGAAGAATTAAATACTGATAAAGAGATAGCGAATAATAAGGAAGAAGTAGTAAAAGAAGAATTAAGTGAAATAGAAAATTCAGAAGATTATATTGTAGATTAAATTACAAGTTTACATTGTTTTAAGGATAATATCCTTAAATGATAGATGCGCCTAAATATTTAGGCGCATCTATCATTTATAGGAATTTATTTAATATTGTATATATTTATATTATTTCCATCAGAAATAGCAATTATTGAGCCATTAATATCTGTTCTAATAGTTTTAATATTTAAAGATTTAAGACGTGATAGTGTTTCAGTAGTTGGATGACCATAAGAGTTATTTTCACCAACTGATATAATGGCAACAGAAGGATTTACTGCAGCAATAAAATCATGGGATGTAGATGTAGAAGACCCATGATGACCTACCTTTAAAATATCACATTTTAAGTTCAGATTTTGAGATAATACAGTATTTTCAGTGGATATTTCAGCATCTCCTGTAAATAAAAATGAGTTATTTAGAAACGTAATTTTTATAATAGGAGAATAATCATTTAAATTGTCACTATATAGGTTTTCTAATGGTGAATATACAGATACTGAAGTCTTTTCTCCTAGGTCTATCCCAGTTACACCATTATTTAAAATATTTATTTTAAGATTTTTATCAACTAAAGAACTAATCATATTTTCAAAAGTAGTTGAAGAGTGAGTAACTTTTGGGGAGTAAAAACTTCCGATATTATACCTTCTTATAATGGTATCCATATTACCAATATGATCTTCATGAGGGTGTGTTGCAATTATATAATCTAATTTTTTTATACTTAAGTTTTCTAAATAATCTAATAAATTTTTTCTACTACTAGATGGACCAGAATCAATAAGTAAATTTTTATTATTAACTTGAATTAAAATGCAATCTCCTTGACCAACATTTATATAATGGACAGACATTTGATTTTTATAATTATTAGTATCATTTGTTTGATAAAGAAATAAAGAAAGAATAATTATAAAAAGAGGAATAATTAATTTGAATAATCTATGATTATTATATTTAAAAAATTTCATAAATAAAAACTCCTAAGCGAAAAATATGGATATTTTTAATTATTGACCAATATTAATGTTGTAAATCTTTAGTTTATAAATATTTAACAAGTAAATTGAATGAAATATATGGAATAATATGATATAATTGTATAATATACCATAAAGCGTGAGAAAAAATAAAATGTTAGGAGGAGAAAGATGAAGAAGGAATTTTCAATAAGCAACGATAAAGTTTTGATGAACTTTTCAGCTAGATATTGTACTAATTTTGAAGGCTTATTAGAGAGTGAGGGGTTTAGGAGAGTTTTAAGTGTCTATTTAAAGAAGTCAGAGAAGAAAAGAACATTATCATATAGATATCTAATTAAAGCTTTAAATACTACTGATCTACCAAGTTTAAGAGAAGATATTACTAAAATTTTCAAATGGTTAACAATAATAGATGTAAAAGAAGTTGTTGAATTAAATCCGAAATATAGTGAACTTTTAACTAATAGGGAAGAGTTTATCAATGTAATAGAAGATTTTTATTTGTTTTGGAGAAGATTGGAAAGATATACAGTTATTCAAAATGATAAGGTTAGTCAAGGTTTAGCAGCTATGAATTTTACAGAAGCAAATTCAGCTTTTGAAAAATTGATTTTAAGATTTTATAGAAAAATTGAGCAGAATGTATTAGGAAGAAATCCACAAGTTTTTAGACAGATAACTGCTGGTGGAAATTGTAGTATTATGATAAATAAATTATTGTGGCCAATACCTAATGGATATGAAGCTTTAGAAGATATTAATTTTATAGACTGCATTTTATTAGAGCCACCATTTATAACATATCCTAAAAAGAATACAAGAAATGGAATGTTTTCAGAGGTATATGATAATCCTTTAAAATATGCTCATATAAATAAGGAGCATTGGTTCTGCTATCCAGCTAAGGTTGGAGAGTTAATAGCATATATATATTTCCATAGAGATTTTATGAATCATGGAATAACTTTATGTAATTTATTTGAAATGGCTAAACGAGAAGAATGTAGGGGAAGACGCCCTGATATTGTTTATGTTTTTGGAATAAATGATAGGGAAGAGTTAAAAACAGTATTTTATGATGATGAAGAAAATGATATAATGCTTGGATATATAAATTATTCAGAAGAGATAGATTATTTTGGATATATGAAGAAGATGATATTAACCTTGCATAATTTAATAATGATAAAAAGAGGGTATTTACCTATACATGGTGCGATGGTTAATGTTCAAATGAAAAATGGTAAAGAAGCTAATGTAGTAATAATGGGAGATAGTGGAGCAGGAAAGTCTGAAAGCTTAGAGGCATTTAGAACTTTAAGTGAAGAATATATAAGTAATATGAGTATTATTTTTGATGATATGGGAACCTTTAAGGAAATTAATGGTGAGATATATGGATATGGTACAGAGATAGGGGCATTTGTTAGATTAGATGATTTAGCACAAGGATATGCATTTAGAGAAATAGATAGAAGTATATTTATGAACCCAGATAAAATTAATGCTAGATTAGTAATGCCTATAGCACCATATAGTGAAATAATTAAAGGATATAAAATAGATTTATTCCTATATGCTAATAATTTTACTGAAATAGGGGAAAATGATAAAGCTATAGAGTATTTTTCTAATTCAGAGGAAGCTATTAAATTATTTAAATCAGGACCAAGAATGGCAAAGGGAACTACAACTGAAAAAGGGTTAGTTGAAAGTTATTTTGCAAATCCTTTTGGACCAGCTCAGAAACAAGAAGCCACTGATGTATTAATAGATAAATATTTTAAAACTATGTTTGATACAAATGTAAAAGTAGGTCAAATAAAAACTTGCCTTGGTGTTAAAGGAAGAGAACAAAAAGGGCCGAAGGAAGCCGCTATAGAGTTGTTTAATATTATTAAAGAATTATAGAGATAAAAAAGAGATTTGCATCTTATGAATTACAAATCTCTTTTTTATTATTGTAAAAATTTATCTTTTGCAAAAAAGGATATTGAGTATAATCCAGCAATACCAATGATAGCATAAACAATTCTAGCAAATGTACTCATATCACCAAATATTGCAGCAACAAGATCAAATTCAAAAAAACCTACTAATCCCCAATTTACGGCTCCAATTATAATAAGTATTAGTGCTATTGTATCTATTATCTTCATAAAAAACAACTCCTTTGGTTTTTAATAACATAGTTATTTTTTCCAAAGGAGCAATTTATATTCATAGTAATAACATATATCAATTTAATTATTAATTAAATCGATATATTTCTATCGATAGGTTGATTTAAAGATATAATAGTATCAGTTCTTTGAATTCCAGAAATAACATTTATTTTGTTCAATAGTATATCTTGAAGATCACTTATGTTTTTACAAATAACTTTAGCAAATACAGAATAGTCACCAGTAGTTAAGTGTAATTCAACAACCTCTTTAATTTTTGACATTTCCTCAAAAACCTCTGAAAAAGATGAAGTTTTATCAATATATATTCCTACGAAACAACAAACATCATAACCTAACTTAGGAAGATTTAAAAGAATTTTAGTTCCTTTTATTATCCCTAGTTCTTCCATTTTTTTCATACGCACATGAATTGTACCACCACTAACATGGCAAAGTCTTGCAATTTCTAAATATGGAGTTCTACAATCTTTAATTAATATATCTAAAATTTGAAGATCTAATTCATCAAGTTGATAGGCTTGGTTTAAACCCATAATAACACCCCTTTAATAAATTTATAATATCTTTAATATATTTTATCAAATTTTATATGAAAAATGAAGCATAAAATAAAAGTTATTATATAAAATAATAAAAAAATTAACAAATTATCAATAAATGGAAATAAAACTGGGTTGAAAATATGTTAAATTGACAGTAATATATATAGTAGAGATTATAGGAAGGAGAACGATTAATGGGGAATTTTTTATTCACACTACTTTACTTTGTAGTTTTATTAGCTATAGTATTTGGAATAATGATTTTAGGTAGAAAATATGTGTTTTCAAAAGTAATAATTAATAAGTATATACCATTAGGTATAGCTATAGCATTATTTATCTTACAAATATGTATGCCTATGATTTTAGGTGGAAATGTTATGTGGTGGGTATCTTTTGTATTAACTATATTAACAGTAACTTTCTTTTTATGGTTTATGGATATTCAAACAACTGGTGGACCTAAAAAGAAAGAAAAGAAAATTGAAATTAGACCTAAGGCTAAGCCAAATAGAGTAAAGCATTTAAATAATGCAGAAAACAATAAAAAATAAAGCGTTTAATTTGAACTGTTCTCTTTATAGAAAAAGTTTTAATTTTAAAATTATTTTCTATAAAGAGGATTTTAAAATTAAACGCTTTTAATTTTTAATGAATAATGAAACAACTTTATTCACTTAAAGTTGTATTCTTTATGTAACTTCAAGTGAACAGTTTTTAGGTGTAGTTATTATTTAAATGAACAATAAAAATTGGTGAACTAACTGCAGTTTTGTTTTCATCTTGGAGAATTCTGATTACATACCAGGTTTCAGAATTTAAGCTTTGATGTTCATATATATATTTAATACTATTTAAATTAATATCTTCAATTTTTTTTATTATTGCACCACCATTTGATATTATTTGAATTTCTTTTATTTTATATCTAATATCTTCAGTAAAAATAGAAAATTTTATTTTTGAAGAATAGATAGATAAGGTATCTCCCATAAAGGTTTCATCTATGGAAAAATGTAATTTTAAAAATCGTGATTCAGTTGAATAAGTTCTATGACTTCTAAAAGCATCTATTAATGAATTTCTAGATAAATCATTTGCAATATAGGCTGTTAAATTATCGGATTGATCAAAATTAATTCTATGATTATCCTGACCATTAACAGCACCTAGTTTCCAACCTTTATCTAATAATTGATAATAGTATTTTTCGTGTTTAGTATATTTACTTGCAGGATTACCATTATATACTTCTATGGATGTAATAATTTTGTTAAAAACTTCATTATATTGTATTTTACCGATTTCTTTATGGGGATGATTAATGATTATAAAAGCTTGATGATTATTAAGCATCCATAAAGTTAATAATCTTAAATCTTTTACAGCCCCAGTAAAAAAATTACTAGGATTTATTACATTAAAATCACCAAAAGAAATAGTTCTACATTCAAATCCTACAATTGGTAAAAAATCCTCTTCGTTTTTTCGTATCTTGTTAGAAAAATAATTTGTTGCTTCCCATTTTGTAAATGAACGTTCTTTAACAATAGTTTTATTCGCAAGAAAATCATTATGATCGGTTACAAATAGAAAATCTAGACCACATTTTATAGCAAATTCATATAAATCTAAAGGAGTTCCTTTTCCGGTTGAATAGCTTGAATGACAATGTGGAATGCCATAATAATATTTTAATTTATTCTGATCAAAGATTACTTTGTTTTTATGTTTACTTTTACTTTTACTCACAAATTCGCCTCTTAAAATTATTCACTATTAATATATAGTATTAAAGACATTAAAATAATGACAATAATTATAAAGGGTGATAAAATAAAGTGAAACTTTTATGGTAAAATAAAAAAATAAGGGAGTTCTAATATGATGGTTATGGAATTTGAGGGAGTTTCTCCAAAGATAGATGAAAATACATATATTTCAGAAAGTGTTGATATAATAGGAAAAGTTGAAGTTTTAGAAAATGCAAACATATGGTTTGGAACTAGGCTTAGAGGAGATATGAATAATATTATTATTGGTAGAAATACTAATATTCAAGAAAATTCAGTTGTACATGTTGATAGTAATTCACCATGTATAATAGGTAACAATGTAACAATAGGTCATGGTGCAATAATACATGGATGTAATATTGCAGATAATGTACTTGTTGGAATGGGGTCAATAATATTAAATAATGCTAAAATTGGGAATAATACTATTATAGGGGCAGGAAGTTTAATTACTCAAGGAAAAGAATTTCCAGGGGGAGTTCTTATTTTAGGAAATCCAGCAAAGATTGTAAGAGAACTAACAAAAGCAGAAATTGAAAGTATTCAGTATTCTGCAGATAACTATGTTAGATTAAGTAAAAAATATAAAAAGTAGGAGGAAATATGTTAAGAATAGGAGAATACAATACGTTAGTAGTAGATAGAGAAAAGGATTTTGGGTTTTACCTAGTTGATAAACAAAGTAAGGAAGATGTACTACTTCCAAAGTCATTAGCAGAGGGGATGGGAGTAGAAGTTGGTAAGGAAATAGAAGTATTTATATATAGAGATTCTAAAGATAGACCAATAGCTACTTTTAAAAAGCCTTTAGCAACAGTAGGTGATGTAGCATATTTAAAGGTAGTTCATCAAGGAGAGTTTGGCGCATTTATAGATTTTGGATTAGATAGAGATATTTTTGTGCCTTTAAAAGAGCAAAGATATAAATTACATACAGGAAAGAAATATTTATTTTACATATATGTAGATAAAACAGGAAGATTAGCAGCAACTACTGAAGTAGAGCCCTATATAGAAATAGCTGAAGAAGGTACTTTTAAAGTTGGAGATGAAGTAACTGCAATGGTATTTTCAAAGACTCCATCAGGAACTTTAAATGTTGCAATTGATGCTAAATATAGAGGGTTAGTATTACCAAATGAATATTATAATGAAGTTCATCCTGGTTATGAAATGCAATTAAGAGTTAAGAGACTTTATGAAGATGGCGTAATAGGATTAACTCCAAGAAAAACTAGATTAAGTGAAAGAGATGAGCTTCAAGATAGAATAGTAACTTATATGAGAAAAAATGGTGGATTTATGGAATTTAACGATAAATCTAATCCAGAAGATATAAAAGCTGTTTTTGGAACTAGTAAGAATTACTTTAAGATGGCTTTAGGTGGACTTATGAAAGCTGGTAAAATTACTCAAGACAAAGAAGGAAGCAGACTTTTATAATATAAAACTAAAAATAATAAATTTTTAAAAGTTGTGGTATACCACAGCTTTTTTTTGTAGGAAACAATTTGGAAACAAGTAAATTATATTATGTAATAAGTAGGGTGTATTATTAAATTAGAAAAATTAATTTATATTAAGTATAAGAATTAGAGGTTATTATGTTTAAAAAGTTAATGTTAAGTGAAAAAGATTATGAGTATTTAACTAAAGGGATAGCTTTTGGTGTAGGGATTGGTGTTATAGTTGGAATAATTTTTAATGATATTAATTTCTTCTTTGCATTAGGAGGGGTAATTGGAATTGTTATTGCTAGTATTTATTCTTTAATTAAAAAAGTAAGGGAGAGTATATGAGAAAGATTATATATGTTTTATTATTAGTTATAGTTACTTTTATTGGATGTATAGAACAGGATAAGACAATAGTAGTAGACGATAATGTGTTAATGGAGGAAATTAAGAATTCTAAAAAAATAAAAAGTGAAAATATAGATATAGAAGTAGAAGAAGGATTTAAATTTGAACCACGTTTTTTTTATGAAGATAAGATTTATGGTGTTTTACAATCTAAGGATATAGATAATGAAGAAAACTATATTGTATATTACTCAAAAGAAGAAGGATTGGTTAAAGTAAGGGAAATAGAAATGTGGGAGGTTTATAGTAATAGTGGAGAGAAAAATAGAAGAACTTTAACTAGTAATATTAAAAATTCTGGTTCAACATATCTCATTAAAGATAGTGTAACTGGAGAAGTAAAGGAACTTCCAAAAGTAAAAATTGAGTTTTTAAGTAATCCGGAAAAAGTTAGAGTAACAGAAGATAAGGATAATTCTATTGGAGATGGGTATTATGCTGAGTATATTGATAGAAAATATTATGGTAATGAAAAAGCATGGAAAAGTGATCAATACTATTCGGTTGTAGGAAGTGATAATTATTTTTATAGAGTAGTAGCAAATTTTATTTATGATGAGAATGATGAAAAGTTAGAGTTTTCTTATAGAAATTTATATGGAAAGTTTGATACAAGTAATTTCAAAAGTTATTCTACAGCAATGGTTTTATATGACTATGAAGAAGATAAAGCAATAACATTAGAGGATAATTATAGCGGGAAATTTCCTTTGATTACAAAAGTAATGTATTCAAAAAATAATAATAAGTTTTATGCTTTTGGTGGAGAAAAAGAAAATGAAATTTATGAAATACAAATATATGGTGATAAATATAGTATAAATCATTTATATACAATTGATTTAGGAGAAAGAGTGACTGAAACTTGGTTTAGTAAAGTACTAGGCAATAGTATTCTATTAGGTACATTTATTACTGAAGAAATAGATACTAGTGAAATAGAAAATAAAAATAATTATTCAGTAGATGTTATTCAAAAGGAAAAGAATACTATGTTATTTGATATAGAAAGTAAAAAGATTAATGTTTTTAATGAAGATGAAGAGTTCAATTATATATCAAACACTAATTCAAATAAGTATTTAATACTTAAAGAATGTAATGATGAAGGTATTATAACTAAGGTGCTTTTAGGAAAAGTAAAAGATAATAAAATAGAATACGTATATGAATTTAAGAATTATCCGTGGATTGTTGTATTTGATGATGAAGAAAAAAGAATGCTTATTCAATATTTTGATGATAATGGTAAAGTGAAGCATGAATTATTTTATTTAGATATTGAATGATAAATTTATATGATAAAATTATTTTAAGATAGTAATTTTCATTGGAGTGGGGGACTAATTGGTTATATGGAGAAAAAGAGAATATTAGTAGTTGAAGATGAAATTTCAATAAATGATATATTAACATTTGCATTAAGAAAAGAAGGATATGAGGTAAGAGGGGTATATAAAGGACAAGATGCAATAAATATTATTGAAATATTTAAGCCGGATTTAGTTCTTTTAGATATTATGCTTCCAGATAAAGATGGATTTCAAATATGTAGGGAAATTTGTAATAAAGCATTTGTAATAATGTTAACAGCGAGAAATGATGTTATAGATAAAATTCTCGGTATTGAAATAGGAGCAGATGATTATATTACAAAGCCTTTTGAAATTAGAGAAGTAACAGCAAGAATAAAAAGCATATTTAGAAGAGTTAGCAAAAATAATAATATTATGTCTAATATTACCCAGGAAATTTTAGATAAAGGATTATATATAAATTTAAATGATAGAAAAGTATATAAAGATGGAATTGAAATTGAATTAAAAAAGAAGGAGTTTGACTTACTAAGTTTTTTATATAGAAATAAAAATATAGTATTTTCAAGAGAAGAATTATTGGACAAGGTGTGGGGAGATGAATATGATGGTGATTTAAGAACTGTTGATGTTCATATTAGAAGGATAAGATCTAAACTTGGGGAGGAGAAAAACAGCACAGTACTAGAAACGGTATTTGGTGTTGGTTATGTAATGAGGTAATAAAATGCTTAATACTATTAGAGGAAAAGTTACATTATGGTCAATTCTTATAGTTGGAATATTAAATGTTTTTCTTAGTATTTATATTTATATTATAATAAATAATAACTTAGAAAAATCTATACAGTCTAATATGGAAACTATAAGGTTTATGGCAAGAAACTTTTCTATTCTTCAAGGTGATGTTAGTGGAAGTGAATTAGAGTTAGAAGAGGGAGCAAAGAATATTGTTGATGGATTATATAATATGTTTGGTGAATATATTGCCATAGCTTTAGAGGATAATAAAATCGTAAAAAGTAGAGGGAATTTAATAAATGAAAAAAAGGTAAATTCAATTTTAAAAAAAAGTCAAAATAAAAAATCTTTGCTTATGATTACAAAGATAGATAAATCTTATATTGCTACTTATAATTATCCAATATATATTGAGGAAAGTTATTATGGAAATATTATTGTTCAAAAGGATTATTTTAATGAATATAGAGAAAATATAAAAATATTAACAACTATCTTTGTTGGACAATTTGTTATTTTAATAATGCTTATAATTGCAATAGGTGCTATTGTTAAAAAGTTTACTAACCCTTTAAATAAATTATCAGATGCAATTGAAACCTTTGGAAAGGGAGAAGTACTGGAAGATGTTAAAATTGAAGGTAAAGATGAAGTTTCAGTTTTGGCAACTAATTTTAATTTTATGAAAAATGAAATAAAGGATCAGATGGAAATTATAATAGAAGAAAGGAATAAAAGTAGGGAATTCTTTAACAATGCTACTCATGAGCTTAAAACACCAATAACAGCTATAAGCGGTTATGCACAATTATTATACGGTGAAAATATTTTAGAAATGGATGAGGAATTTAGAAATAGAGCATTAGAAAGAATGCTTAAGGAAAGCAATAAATTAAATTCATTGGTGAAGAATATTCTTGAAATTTCTAGAGGAGAAGTAAAGAAAAGCTTAATTAAAGAAGAATTTGATTTAGCAGAGATAAGTAGTAAAAAAATAAGAGATATTAATGTTAGATTACTTAAATCTAATATTAAGGTAAAATATAATATACAAAGTGCAAAAGTAAAATGTAATAAAGAAGAAATTAATACTATATTAATTAATCTTTTAGATAATGCAATTAAATATAATGCTGGAGACTATATAAATATAGATGTATATTGTGAGGAAAATAAGAGTGTTTTTAAAATTACAAATGAAATTTATAATATACCAGAAAAAATAAGGGGAAGTCTATTAGAGCCATTCGTTAAACATAGTGATGATAGTATATTAGAAAAAGAAGGTATAACCAGCTCGGGGTTAGGACTTTATATATGCAATAAATTAGCTGAGGAGAATAGTTCTGAAATAGAATATAGTATAGAAGCAAATATTATAGAGTTTAAGTTAATAATTCCTAAAATCGATTAAATTGGTTTTAGGAATTATTTTTATGTGCAATATATAGAGAAAAGATGTTAAGATATAAATGTGAGGTAAAAATTTACAAAAAATTAACTTAAAATAAATATAAATATAATAATATATTAGTAGATTTATATTTGGAGGGCTTAATGAAAAATAAATATATGATAGTAATATCTTTTGATGCTGTTTCTTGTGAAGATCTAGAGGTGTTGAGAAAGCTACCTAATTTCTCAAAAATTATAAAAGAAGGTGCATTAATTAAAAATGTTGATAGCATTTATCCTTCTTTAACATATCCTGCACATGCAACTATTGTAACAGGAAGGTATCCTAAAAATCATGGAATTATAAATAATACGGTTATAGATCTTAAACATGATGATCCTAATTGGTATTGGTATAGCAAGTCAATTAAAGGAGACACAATTTATGATGTAGCAGAAAAACAGGGGTTAAAAACATGTTCTATTTTATGGCCTGTAAGTGGAAGAAGTAAAATCACTTATAATATGCCAGAAATTTGTTGCACTAGGAATTATGATAATCAAATTTTAAAATCAGCAATGGCAGGAAGTTTAATTTATCAAATTAAGATGAATAAAAGATTTGGATATTTAAGAAATGGTATTCAGCAACCTTATTTAGATAATTTTGCAGTTGAGGTAGCAAAAAAAACAATTAGAGAGAAGAAGCCTAATTTATTATTGTTACATTTAGTAGATGTAGATAGTCAAAAGCATAACTACGGAACTAAAAGTAGTAAGGTTATTAAAGCTTTAGAAAGGCATGATAAAAGATTAGGTGAAATAATAGAAGTATTAAAATTTACAGGAATTTATAATGATTCAACAATAATAGCATTAGGGGATCATTCACAGTTAGATGTTAAAAGTGCTGTTAAATTGAACTCAATATTATACAAAAATAATATTATAAAGCTTAAAAATAATAAAATAAAAAGTTATAAGGCAGTGGCAAAAAGCTGTGATGGAAGTTCATATATTTATTTGAAAGATAAAAATGATAATGATACTAAAAGAAAAATAAAAGAATTACTTAATGAATTAAAAAGTGAGGTAGATAGTCCTATAGAAGAAATTTACGAAGAAAAAGATATAAGTGATTTAGGAGCGGATACTGAAGCTGATTTCATGGTAGAGGCAAGGGAAGGCTACTATTTTATAGATGAAATTATAGGTGAAACTATAGAAGAAGTATCAGATATTGATGAGTGCAAAATAAAGCATAAAATAAAAGGAGCACATGGATATTTACCATGTAGAAAAAATTATAAAACATTTTTTATTGCTGTAGGTAAGGGTATAAAAAGAGGGATAGTATTAGAAAGTGGAAAATTAATAAATCATGGACCAACAATAGCTAAACTTATGGACTTGAAGTTAGATAAGATGGATGGAGAGGTAGAAGAAAGAATATTAAATATTTAGGGGGAAGCGGATGGGGAAAATAAGTAAAGGTGAAAAGAGTTGGATTTTATATGACTGGGCAAATTCTGCATATTCAATGACAATTACTTCAACTATATTACCTATATATTTTAAAATGGTTGCAGAACAAGGAGGGATGAAGTCATCAACTTCTACAGCACTGTGGGGCTATACTATATCTATAGCAACATTTATAGTAGCTATGATTGCACCTATATTAGGAAATATTGCTGACTATAAAGGAAATAAGAAGAGGCTATTTAATTTATTTTTTATATTAGGATTAGTTTCTACAATGTTTTTGATATTTGTACCTGCAGATGAACCAGTATTTTTATTGATAGTATATACTTTAAGTACAATAGGCTTCTGTGGAGCAAATGTTTTTTATGATGCTTTTTTAGTAGATGTTACTACTGAAGATAGAATGGATTACGTATCTTCTATGGGATATGGTATGGGATATATAGGTAGCACTATTCCTTTTATTATTTGTATTGTTGTAGTTCTATTATCTCAAAATGGAATTATACAAATAAGTGTGCCATTAGCATGTAAAATTACATTTTTAATTACTGCTTTATGGTGGGGAGGATTTACAATTCCTTTATTAAAGAATGTTAATCAAAAATATTATGTTGAAAAGCAAAGCCATATAATAAAAAACTCTTTTAAGGATTTACTTAATACATTAAAAAATATAAAGAAGGATAGAGCTATATTGTTATTTTTAACTGCATATTTCTTTTATATAGATGGTGTACATACTATAATTGGTATGGCAACTTCATATGGAACAGATTTAGGAATATCAATGACAGCATTACTTGTAATATTACTTTTAACACAATTTGTTGCTTTCCCTTTTACAATTATTTATGGAAAGCTTTCAGAAAAGTATGGTGGTAAAAAGTTAATATTATTTGGAATAGTAACATATGCATTAATTTGCTGTTATGGGTATTTTATTAAAACTACAGTAGATTTTTGGATACTAGCAATGTTAGTTGGATCAGCGCAAGGTGGTATACAAGCTATTTCAAGATCATATTTTGCAAAACTTGTTCCAAAGGAGAAATCGGCAGAGTATTTTGGATTTTATAGTATTTTTGGAAAATTTGCAGCAGTTTTAGGACCATTCTTAGTTGGAGTTGTAACTCAAATGACAGGAAAGACCAATAACGGAATTATAAGCTTAATAATATTATTCATTATTGGTGGGCTTATTATGATTAGGGTTCCGGACTTAGATAAGAAAATAGTAGTTGAAGACAATAAAAGTGCCAACTAAAGTTTAAATGCCGTGATGCCGAAAATTAATGATATAACCTCCATTAAGTAATATAATTTCGTTAAGAATTTATATTATTATTTCCATAAAACTAGCTAAAGCTTCGAAGCTCCTAATGGTCGCCTTAGCTGCTTAACGCTAGTTTTACGGAATCAATTATATAAATTCAAGGCGAAAATTTCACCGCTTACCGGAAAAGTAATATTACATTTTTCGTTCTCGCTGTAGTTCGCAATTTATTTTATAAGTTCGTAGATTTTAGTTAGTTCGAAATCCATAATTGAATATGTGCTTTTAAGTTCTCCTTTAATTTCAGGTGAAAGATTTGAATGTAGATATAAAGAATCTAAACCAACTTTTGAAGCACCTTCAATATCGCATAGGTAGTCATTACCAATCATAATACTATTTTTTACATCTAAATTATGTTTATTTATTAGAGTATTATAAAATTTCATATCTGGTTTACATACTTTATAATCAGCAGAAAAGAAAATATCATCAAAATATTTTTCAATTCCTAATAATTTCATTTCATAAAGAGTAAATATCCTCTGTGCATTAGATAGTAAATAAATTTTCTTACCTTTTTTCTTTAATAATTCTAATAGTTCAAGTACATTGTCATATAATTTTATATATTTTATAGATAAAGTTCTGAAAAGATGAGCAGTATCAGTTATTAGATCATTAGAAGGTATAACTCCTTTATTTGTATAAAGTGTAGAAAAGATAGATTCAAGTGGAAAGTCAGGATAAGATGTATTATCTAAATTAGATAAAGTTAGATTAACTAAGGCTTTATATGAGTCCTTAAGTTCAGTAGCATCGTATATAGCGCCTTTAAAAGAATAGAATAAAGATAGCTTGGACCAAAATTCTATACTTTCTTCATCTGTATTAATATCAACAAGTGTTCCATATAAATCAAAAATATAATTAGTATACATAAATTCTCCTTATGGTTTATAAAATTTTTTTTTATTATAACATTATGATTATAAAAATGAAATAGGAGGTTTGTACAAAAAATATTTGTTAATAAAATAAATTTTTAAAGGGATGTGCATTAAAAATGACACATCCCTAATATATTGAGAGGAAAATGAGATAGCTAAATTAATTGGTTTTAAGCATATATTCAGTGTATGGAATATCTAATTCTGTAGAACTTATTATTTTTATATTATATGATTTATTTACTTTGCTTAAAATAGATTTTACATCATCAGATATACTTCCTGTAGTTATAATTATTCCATTATTTATATTATCTGAAATCATAGCACCTAATAATTTTTCAATATGAAAAGGTGATATGGAGTCATTAATAGAATATCTTTTACATTTGATATAAAACTTCTGAGAATCTTTTTCACAAATAATATCTTTTCCGCCATCTAGGCCTAAAGGAAGAATAATGATATTAGAGAATCCTAGGGTTGATAAATATTCACTACACCAAATTTCAAATTCATGAGGGGTTAACCTATGAACTAAATTGTATAGTTGAGTATCGCTCTTAAAGTTTTTATATGATTTATAATATGTAATAATTTTTTTTGTTAATTTTCCTATCAAAGGGGCAAATAAAATTATTATGAAATAACTATATATTGTATTTAATTTCATTCATTAAACCTTCTTTCATAATATAATAATTATGATTTCTTATTGATTTTGTAAGTTCATAACCATCAATAAGCTTAATTTCTATTCCAAGATTTTGATTGTTAAAATCGTTAATGAATTCTATGGCTTTATCAGAAAAGGTACTATTAGTAATAAGAATTCCCTTTTTACAATCATTAATAATTATTCTACCTAAAAAGCTTTGCACATCAGATCTATCAGTTAACTCCCATCTATCTTCATCTTTTGGAGTTTTGCCTAGTAAATCATTTTGAATACAACTTACAAATATATCTTCATTGTTTAGTAAGGATTTAAAATTCGTTAAACTACTATTTCCAGTAGGAAGTAGTGTAATTTCTTTAAAACCTAATATATTAAGATAAATATTTATAATTTTTATAAATGTATCATAGTTATTTTTTTGCAAATCTTTTATTGATAGTACTCCTGTTTTAATTTGTTTTTCAATTTCTTTTTTATTTAAAGCAAGAGTAGCTTTCTCTACATATGAAATTAAAAATTTTAATGAAAAAAGCAATAATATAATAAGTGGTAAAAATTTAATAAATCCCATTAAAATCACCTCATTTCAATTATTAACAAGAATTGTATTATATATACATTAGATAGAAAATAAATTTTAGCAAAAAATATAAATAAATTTGTAATAAAAAAGAAAATAATGTTTAAAATTAGGTTAAAAAATATTATAATTAATAGTAATAAGTAAATTCATTAAAAATTAAGTGTTAATTGGAGGTAAAGATGGGGATGGTAACAAGATGTTCAATTATTATTTATGATGATTTTGGTAATGTGTTAATTGCAGAAAGAGGAAAAAGAAATGAAAGAAAATGGGGCATATTTGGAAAAGAAATAAAAGGAAAAGAAACAGAAGAAAGGTGCATATGTAAAGCCATTGATAAAGATATTAAATGTACAGTATTTGATTTAAAGCCTTTTAATGAGTATAGTTTAGACGGTGAAGAAAAACTAAAAGTATTTACAGGTAGTGTAAAGGAATATATAACATGTCATAAAAATATAAATAGTATAAAATGGATTGGGAAAAGAAACATTGAAGACTATAATTTTAGTGATGAAGATAAGATGATATTAAAAGATTATTTTAAAATTTAATATAGATAATATTACAAAAGCTAATGATGAACTAAAGGGGATAGTTAATGCTTTATAGAGTGATTATAAAAAGAGAAACAGCAAAGTATTTCATAGGTAAATCATATGATAACAAAAGATATAAGATTCGAAAAAATAGATACAGCAATAAATTAAGAGTAGGTAGTGATTCGTATTTTTATGCTAGGAAAGAAGAAAATTTTCTATGTACTATTTTAATTCCAATTTCTGATGAAGAAGCTGGAGTATTAGATATTCATAGTTGTGTTGAAGGTGTATAGTCAGTTGTTAAGGCGAAAGAAGAACAAGGAGGATATTCTTGTTCTTCTTTTCTATGTATAAAATAAAAAGGAGAGATTTAATGATTAGAAAGTTTATTTCATATTATAAGCCCTATAGAGGGTTATTTTTTGCAGATTTATTAGTTGCTACTATAGCAACATTATGTAATTTAATATATCCAATGATGACAAGAACTTTAGTTAATGACGCTATTCCTAATAAACAGATAAAAGTTATAGGAATATTTGCAATTGTTTTAATGATATTATATTTGATTAAGGCTGGATGTTGCTATTTTATGCAATATTTTGGACACCTTGTTGGAGTTAGAATGCAAGGTGATATGAGAAGAGATATGTTTGAGCATCTTGAAAAACTTCCAAATTCATATTTTGATAATACAAAGACTGGAGATTTAATGAGTAGAATGATAAATGATTTAATGGAGGTATCAGAACTTGCTCATCATGGACCAGAGGATTTATTTATTTCAATAATAATGTTTTTAGGATCATTTATAATATTATCTACTATAAATTTACCTCTTACAATTTTAATATTTGCGTTTGTTCCTTTCATAGTAATATTTACTCTTAATAAAAGAAAAAAAATGAATAAATCTTTTATGGAAACTAGAGTACACACATCTGCAATAAATTCAACATTAGAAAATTCAATTTCGGGAATAAGAATATCAAAAGCATTTGTTGCAGAAGAGTATGAAAATGAAAAATTTAATAAAGGCAATAATAAGTTTAAAGAAGTAAGAAAAAAGGCTTATAAAGTTATGGCAGAGTATTTTGCTGGTGTCAACTTTGGTGTAGATATATTAGATTATGTTGTATTAATAGCAGGTGGAATTTTTACATATTATAATGCTATTAATTTAGGAGATTTTTTGGCTTATATGTTATATGTTAAATTATTTACAGAGCCAATTAAAAAGCTTATTAATTTTGTAGAGCAATATCAAAATGGAATGACTGGATTTAAAAGATTTATTGAAATTATGGATATTGAAGAAGAGAAAGAAAAAGATACAGCAGTGAATTTATCGAAAGTCAAAGGAAGTATAGAATTTGAAAATGTAAGTTTCAGTTATGAAAATGAAGAAATATTAGATAAAATTTCATTATCTATAGAAAAGGGAAAAATGTTAGCTTTAGTTGGTCCATCAGGTGGAGGTAAAACAACATTTTGTAATTTAATACCTCGATTTTATGATGTTGATAAAGGTGATATAAAAATAGATGGAAAGAGTATATATGATATTAAGTTAGATTCTTTAAGAAAAAATATTGGTATAGTCCAACAGGAAGTATTTTTATATACTGGCACTATAAAAGAAAATATAAAATATGGAAAACAAAATGCTAGTGATGAGGAAGTTATTGAAGCTGCAAAGAAGGCAAATATTCACGAATTTATAATGGGATTAAAAGATGGATATGATACTTATATTGGAGAGCGTGGAATAAAATTATCAGGAGGTCAAAAGCAAAGAATATCAATTGCTAGAGTATTTCTAAAAAATCCACCAATTTTAATATTAGATGAAGCAACATCAGCATTAGATAATGTAACTGAATATTTAATTCAAAAATCATTAGAAGAGCTTTGTAAGGATAGGACAACTATAGTTGTTGCTCATAGATTATCTACAATAAAAAATGCAGATGAAATAATAGTATTAACTGATAAAGGAATAGAAGAAAGAGGAAATCATAAAGAACTTATAGAGAGGGGTGGAATTTATAATAAATTAAACAGGTATGCAAAGGTTAATTAGGTAACTTTATCACAGAATTTTTAGGTTAAAAAAGGGTAAACTAAATATAAGGATAAAATTATTGACTAATAATCATTATCGCTGTACAATAAAACAAATAATATTTATAACCCCCTAAGGGGGTATAGGAGGAATTGTAATGGTTAAACATTTAAAAGAAAATGAATTTAATTCAGAAGTTATTGATTTTGATGGTATTAGTGTAGTAGATTTCTGGGCTGAATGGTGTGGTCCTTGTAAGATGATAGGGCCTATATATGAAGAAGTTGCAGGAGAATTAACAAATGCTAAATTTACAAAGGTTAATGTAGATGAATGTCCTAATTTAGCAGGAAAATTTAGAGTTGCAAGTATACCAACAATAATGGTATTTAAAAATGGAGCACCAGTAGATACATTAGTTGGATTTATGCCAAAGCCTCAATTAAAAGAAGCTATAGAAAAGCACTTATAATAGGAGAATACTATGGAAAGATATGATTTAGCCATAGTAGGTAGCGGTCCAGCAGGTTTATCAGCTGCGCTAAATGCAAAGATAAGAAATAAAAAATTTATTATTTTTGGAAGTAAGGATTTAAGCAATAAAATAATAAAAGCTCCTAAAATAAATAATTATTTAGGTTTTTATGGAATGAATGGAGCACAAATAAAAGATAAATTTGCAGAGCATATAGATAATATGGGGATAGAAATTACAGAGGAAAGAATTAATAATATCTATGCTATGGGTGATTACTTCACTTTAATGGTAAATGATAAAATGTATGAAGCCACAGCTGTAATTTTAGCTACTGGAATGGAATATACTAAACCTCTTAAAGGGGAAATTGAATTGCTAGGTAGAGGTGTAGGCTATTGTGCAACTTGTGATGCGCCTCTTTACAGAGGAAAAACAGTTTCTATTATAGGATATAATAAAGAAGCTGAAGAAGAAGCTAATTATGTAAGTGAGCTTGCAGGAAAAGTCTATTATGTACCTATGTATAAAGGTGAATATGAAATAAGTGAAAATATAGAAATTGTTGATAAGAAACCATTAGAGATTATTGGAGAAAATAAAGTTTCATCATTAAAGCTTGATGGTTTAGATTTAGAAACAGATGGAGTATTTGTTCTTAAAGATAGTATTTCACCAGGACAATTAGTTCCAGGGCTTGAAATTGTTGATGGTCATATCAATGTTGACAGAGAAATGAAAAGTAATATTCCTGGATGCTTTGCAGCAGGAGATTGTGTTGGTAAGCCATATCAATATATTAAGTCAGCTGGAGAAGGAAATATAGCTGCATTAAGTGCTGTAAGATATATAGATATAATGAAAAATAAATAGTTTTTAAAGTAAGACATGTTGATATAAAAATTAACATGTCTTATTTTTAATTTTAAGTATTGTCAAGACTTGATTTAAGAATAAATACAAGTTATCATTAATTAGCACTAAAGATGAAGGATAGGTGAAGTATGTTGTTAGTTGTTGGTGGAATGATAGGATTAGGTAAAAGTTCAGTAGCTAAAATTCTAGGGGAACATTTCAATTCAGAAGTTTTTTATGAAAGTGTAGATGATAATCCACTTTTACCATTATTTTATAGTGAATCAGAAGAGGAAATACAAAGAAAAAGATATCCTTTCTTATTACAACTATATTTTTTAAATACTAGATTTAAGAGTATTAAAGAAGCATTAGTTAATGATAATAATGTTTTAGATAGATCAATATATGAGGATTGGTATTTTGCTAAGAAAAATATGGAACTAGGTAGAATATCAGATTTAGAGATGAACATATATGAAAATTTATTAGGTAATATGATGGAAGAGTTAGAAGAGCTTCCTAAGAAAGCTCCTGATATTATGATATACCTTAAAGGGTCTTTTGAAACTGTAATCAATAGAATTAATCTTAGAGGAAGAGAATTTGAAATTGATGATAGTTTAAAAGAATATTATAAATTCCTATGGGAAGGATATGATAATTGGGTTAATAATCATTATAATGCATCTGAGGTTTTAGTTATAGATATGAACGTTATGGATGTAGTTAATAATGAAGATGATAAGAAGAAGCTAATTTCTATGGTAGAAGAAAAATTAAAAGAAGTTAGAAGATAATAAAAATAGAGAAGTTAATATATAACATTAACTTCTCTATTTTTATTATTTATATTGAAGGAATTTACAGGAATATGTAGAATAAAAAGGTATAAGGGGAAGATAGGGAGGAGATAAAATGCAAGGAAAGACAAAAAAAATATTACTAGGAAGTATAGTTCTTTTAGTACTGATAATAGGAGTTGTATTATTTAATTTATATAATAATGGATTTAAATTTTATACATATACTACAGAAAACTATATAAAAGAACAAGTTGAAGGAATCATAAGTATGGATGATGGAAAAGCTTATAAGGGAAAGATTGAAGAATTAGCAGTTAAAGAAATCAATGGATCATATTTAGGATTTTTCTGTATTAAAGATGGTGAAGAAAATCAATGTGTTATTGCAAAATATAAGGAAAGTTTTGATTTAGGAAATCATAAGGTATTAAATTTAGATAAGATAATCAAAAGTGGTAATTCAGTAGCTATGTTAGATTTATCAGAGTCAAAGGAGAATGAGTTTGTTATATTAATTTCAACAGATAAGGATGTCTATGAAGGAATAAATATAGTTTCTTCAAATGGCGATGAGGTTTTGGAGAATATTGGATTAACGGATGAAGGTATAGATACATTTGGTGGAGAAGTTTTAAAAGATAATGTATACTTATTACAATATAATGGTGATGAACATAAAGAAATTGGAATAGAATTAGTAAAGAAGAGTGAAGAATAATCTTTCACTCTTCTTTTCAATTGAGATTATAAATAATTTATGAGAATTACTTAAATGAATTAAATGAAGCATCTGAAGGCATTCTCCAGTCACCACGAGGGCTAAGAGATATTGAACCAACTTTAGGTCCATCAGGCAACGCACTTCTCTTAAATTGTTGTGTAAAGAATCTATAAATAAATTTATCTAACCATTTTTCTATTTCCTTATTAGAATAATCATCTTTAAAAGCTGTTTGAGCTAAAAGTAATATTCTTTCTTTAGATGAACCATGTTTTATAAAATGATATAAGAAGAAATCGTGTAATTCGTATGGGCCTACAATATCTTCAGTTTTTTGAACAATATCACCTTTTTCGCCTTTTGGTAAAAGTTCAGGGCTAACAGGCGTATCTAAAATATCTAACAGTGTATGAGATACTTCTTGGTTAGATTCTTTTTCAGCAACATATTTTACTAAATATCTTACTAATGTTTTTGGAATTGAAGGATTAACTGAATACATACTCATATGATCACCATTGTAAGTACACCATCCAAGTGCTAATTCTGAAAGATCACCTGTACCTATTAATAATCCACCTTCCTTATTAGCTAAGTCCATAAGAATTTGAGTTCTTTCTCTAGCTTGAACATTTTCATAAGTTACATCATGTATATCTTTATCATGACCAATATCTTTAAAGTGTTGAAGTGCAGCATCAACTATATTTATTTCTCTTAAATCAGTACCTAGTTCATTACATAATGTTAAGGCATTATTATAAGTTCTATCTGTTGTTCCAAAGCCAGGCATTGTAATTGTTATAATATTTTTATTATCAATACCTAGTAGCTTAAATGTTTTAACTACAACTAAAAGAGCAAGAGTAGAGTCAAGACCGCCAGAAATACCTATAACAGCTTTTTTTAGGTTAGTATGCTCTAAACGCTTTGCAAGAGCAGAAGCTTGTATGTTGAATATTTCCTTACATCTTTCTTCTCTTTCGTGATCATTTGAAGGAACAAATGGATGCTTATCAATATATCTATCAAAGTTTGTAATTTTAGTACTATTAAAGTTAAAGTTTATATATTGTGCTTTAAAAGGCACTATTTGTGATGATGCTCTATAGCTTAAATTTTTTAATCTTTCAGAATTAAGCTTAAATACATCAATACAAGATGTTATAACATCATTTTCTCTTTGGAATCTATTATTTTCTTTTAGTATAGAGCCATTTTCACTAATTATTAAGTGACCACTAAATAATAAGTCTGTAGTAGATTCATGAACTCCTGCAGATGAATAAATATATGAAGACATACATCTAGCACTTTGATTAGAAACTAATGAAACTCTATAATCTTTTTTACTTACTAGTTCATTAGAAGCTGAAAGGTTACCAATGATGTTAGCACCTAATAATGAAAGATAAGAACTAGGAGGTATTGTAACCCAAAGGTCTTCACAAATTTCAATACCAAACTTATAATCACCAGCACAAAAAATTAAATTTGTTCCAAATGGAATATTTTCTTGGAATGATAGTGTTAAGCTTTCATCTATTAGCATAGCAGCTTCAGTAAACCATCTTTTTTCATAAAATTCACTATAGTTTGGAATATATGATTTTGGCACTATACCAAGAATCTTTCCATCAAAAATAATACATGCACAATTATATAGAACATTATTATGTACTAATGGACAACCAACAGCTATTAGCATGTCTTTGCTACGGCTTTCTTCACAAATTATTTTTAGGCCATCAATAGCTTTATTTAAAAGTGATGAAGTTAAAAATAAATCACCACAAGTATAAGAAGTAATCGATAGCTCTGGAAAAACTACAAATTTAACTTCTTGCTTATAAGATTCTTTTATACAAGAACATATATTTTCAACGTTATAAAGAACATCTGAAACTCTTGTTTTAGGACAAGCAGATCCTACTTTAATAAAATCCATAATATCATCTCCGTTACATTATATAAATTTAGTATTGTATTAGAAGGCTAATAAAATACATATAACTAAATAATAAAAGGAAAACCTTAGAAAATCAATGAATTTAGATAAAGAAAGAAGAATAAACTTTTTAAAAGGTATAAAATAACCTATTTAAATGTAAAAAATAACTTGCAAAATAATTATTCATATATTATAATAAGTTTATAGTTAGTGCTTGGTTATGAACATTTAAACTATAAAAAAAGAAATATATGGTATATAATTAAGCTATATAAGTTGTTAATGAGTAATTTTATTAATAGCTTAAAATAATATTGAAAGGGGGAAGAGTTAATGGTTGAGGTAATTATTTGGATTCTAGTTGCTATTTTTGTAATTGCTATTGATATTGTTACAAGTAGTTTTATATTTATGTGGTTCTCAATTGGAGCTTTAGTTGCTATAATACTTTCTTTATTAGGATTATCAGTTACATGGCAAATCATAGCATTTTTAGTTGTAGGTGTTGCAACCGTTTCTATTGGTTATCCTTGGGCAAAAAAGAAATTTAAAGCTGATGTAAATCAATTACCAACTATGGAACAAACATATATTGGTAAGGTGATGGTAGCAAATGAAGATATGGGGGAAACATCAAAGATAAAAGTAAGTGGTATTTATTGGACTGCTTATAATAAAGGGAAAGTTATTGAAAAAGGAAAAGAATATATCATTACAGGTATAGAAGGAAACAAATTAATTGTAAATTTAAAGGAGGATTAATATGTCAGGATTAATATTTTTAATAGCATTATTAGTTATTATTCTATTAGTGTTATTATCATCTATTAAAGTAGTAAATACAGGGTATTTATATGTGGTAGAAAGGTTAGGACAATTCCATAGAATTTTAGAGCCAGGTTGGCATTTTGTAATTCCAGGTGTAGACTTTGTAAGAAAAAAGGTATCAACTAAACAACAAATTTTAGACGTACCACCACAATCAGTTATTACTAAAGATAATGTTAAGATTTCTGTTGATAATGTTATTTTCTATAAGATGCTTAATGCAAAGGATGCAGTTTATAATATTGAAGATTATAAATCAGGTATAGTTTACTCTGCAACAACTAATATAAGAAATATTTTAGGTAATATGACACTTGATGAAGTACTAGCAGGAAGAGATAGTATTAATCAATCATTATTAGGTATTATTGATGAAGTAACAGATGCTTATGGTATTAAGGTACTATCAGTTGAAATTAAAAACATAATTCCACCAGCTGAAATACAACAAGCTATGGAAAAGCAAATGAAAGCTGAAAGAGATAAGAGAGCTACTATTTTAGTTGCAGAAGGTCAAAGACAATCTCAAATTGAAAAGGCTGAAGGTGAAAAGCGAGCTAAGATTCTTGAAGCTGAAGCAGAAAAAGAAGCTAATATTAGAAGAGCAGAAGGTTTAAAAGAATCTCAATTACTAGAAGCAGAAGGTAAAGCAAAGGCTATTGAACAAATAGCAATAGCAGAAGCAGAAGCTATTATGAAGGTTAACCAAGCTATAATAAATTCAGGTACTGATGAAAGAGTTATAGCACTTAAACAAGTTGAGGCGCTTAAAGAAATGGCTAATAACCCAGCTAATAAGCTTATTTTACCAAATGAAACATTATCATCACTTGGTAGCATAGCAGCTATTGGTGAAATGCTTAAAGGTAGTAAAGAATAAATAAAAAAATAAGATAATGCTAGAATATAGCATTATCTTATTTTTATTTATTCGCTTATTATTTTATAAAGTGAGTCATCTTTTGGTAAAATATTTTCTAATGAAGTATTAGTATATATATTTAATTCATGAAGAGCTCTTGTACAAGCTGTATAGAATAAATGTTTATCTTCATTAGATAAATAATTTTCACCATCGGCTAATATAACACCATCAAATTCTAGTCCTTTTGCTAAATAAGATGAAATTACATTAACTCCAATTTTAAATTCACATTTATCACTAATAATTAAGTTAACATTTGAATTTATTTCTTTTAAAGAGTAATATAAGTTTTCACATTTTTCTTTATTTTTACAAATAATAGCTATAGATTTAAAGCCTTTATTTTTCATTTCATTAATTTTTTCAGATATTTTTAAAGTTAAGTTTTCATTTACCATATAAATAGTAGGATTATCACCAATTCTATCAACAGCTTCTATAGGCTCATGAGTGTCTAATATATCTTTAGTAAAGTTTGTTATATTACCAGTTGAACGATAGCTCTTAGTTAATACTACAGTTTTAACATCATTAAATACATCAGTAATACTATTTCTACTTTTTACATTAGAATGTTTATCAATTCTTTGATTTAAATCACCAATAATAGTTAACGAAGCATTTGGGAATGATTTTTTAACTATTTCATAGAATAATGGGCTATAATCTTGACATTCATCTACAAGAACATGCTTCATATTACCATAGCTTCTAAAGCCTTCTAAAGCAGCTCTGATATAAATTATTGGTGTAATATCTTCATATTTAACTTCATTTTTATTTAAAGAATTTAATGTAATTTCTTTTATTGAAGTTAAATCTACATTAGTATATCTTTTTATATTATTCCAAAGTAATTTATATATAGCAACACTATCTAATGTGCTAAGCATAGCATCAACTTGAATATCAACTTGATTTTTACAGTAATCATAGAAAGTTTTTTTATCTTCTACATAATCAAAGTGTGAATTATCTTTTGATGATAAATATTTATTTTCTACTTGAGAGAATAAGCTTTGTTTAACAACTTCAATTCTATTTAAGAATGGAATATCTTTAAATCTTTCAAATATAGTTTTTTCAACAGATTTTCTACTTACTATTTGATTACCTTCAATTGTAATAGGTGTTACATTTGTTATAAGTCTTGGAATATCTACTATAAATTTATTTAAGGTATCCATAAAGTCTGTAGTATTTTTATATTCCATAGATTTACTTCTTAATTTAAACTCACTTTTATTAGTATGATTAGAATAAATATAGTCTAAATGGTCATTTTTATTTTCATATAAATAATTAGCTGGTAAGAATCTTTTTGAGTAAAGTTCGAAAGTAGTTTGACGAATATTACTTTCACCTAGTTCAGGCAATACATCAGAGATGTATTCAGCAAAAACTTCATTAGGGCTAAATATTAAAATGTTTTCTGCACTTAAATTTTTCCTATGCTTATATAAAAGGTAAGCAGATCTATGTAATGCGATAGAAGTTTTACCAGATCCAGCTGCACCTTGTATAAATAGTACTTTGCTATCATCACTTCTAATAATATCATTTTGTTCCTTTTGAATAGAAGCAACTATGTTTTTCATTTTATCTGTAGCATTACCACTTAACATTGAAGTTAAAGCTTCATCACAAAGACTCTCATTAGAATTATGCATAAATACTATTTCACCATTTCTAATATTATATTGTCTTGTAAATTCGATATGACCTTCTATTCTTCTAACTGGTGCATCATAATATGCAGGGCCAGCTTCGAAGTCATAAAACATATTAGCAACAGGTGAACGCCAATCAAATACAAAAATATCAAAATTATCTTCATCTTCTACTGTAGATAAACCAATATAAAAGCTTTCTGTTTCTTCTCCATCTTCTTTAAAGTCTAATCTTGCAAAGTATGGGTTTGAAAGTTGTTTTTCTAAAGTTCTAATTCTTGATATTTTCTTTGAATGTAGCTGTTCATTTAAAGCCACTTGTCCACAGTTTTCATTTATTTCAACTTCATCAAGTTCGTTTCTATTATCCCATAAAAACTTTCTATGCTTTATTATTTCTTTATCTTGTTCTTCGCTAGAAGCACCATAGCTTTTTAATAAATCATTTATCTTTTTTATTGTATTATCTAAATAAACTTTTTCATCAGATAGTTCTCTTCCGATTATCATTTCATCCTTCTCCTTAAAATAATAGTCATTAAATTTTAATTGTTATAAAAGAATGTGTCAAGTATAGAAGAGATAAAATTTAAAATATAAACTAAGAATAAAAGAAAATAAATAAGGATAAAATAATAATAACCTTTTAGGTTACGTAGGATTTATTGTCGCAAGATTATATCTTGCGGCGATTTTTTTGTATTTAGAATACCACAGGTTCGACCTGTGGTTCCGGAAAGCTTCTAGCGGTGAGTAGAAATAAAAAAACCTCCGTTGTAAAATTATAGTAGGTTTGCCGACCACAACTATAATACAAGGAGGTATCCAATATGGATAATAGTAGTTTAG
>NZ_JADPEL010000028.1 GCF_015667795.1 Clostridium sp. D53t1_180928_C8 | reverse complement strand
ACTTTTATAATAATATAAAAAACTTATATCATAAGTATATTTTAAAAAAATCTATAATATCATCTAATCTTAGAGCTCCATCAAATTATATTGCTACCTCTACAGATTTTGTAAATAAAAATAATCTATCTAGTGGTACTAAATATTTAATTTGGGTAGATACTAAAAATTTTCAAGTAAATATATTTTTAGGCTATAAAAACAACTGGAAATTACAAAAAAAATACCTTTGCTCCATTGGGAAACCTTCTACGCCTACACCTTTAGGAACCTTCCAAGTTGGTGCAAAAGGTTACTCTTTTGGAGAAAATCATGGATATATTTGTTATTACTATACACAATTTAAAGGAAACTATTTATTTCATTCAATTTTATATAACTTAGATAATACTATTAGAGATGGTAGACTTGGATTTAAAATTAGTAATGGATGCATAAGACTTGCTAAAGTAAATGCTAAATGGATTTATGATAATATTCCTTACGGAACTACAGTTTATATAACTTAACTCTTATATTTTTAATACCCTATATTAATAAATTGTGAAGCAATTTATTTAGTTAAGGGCCTTTGTCCGGTTAAGTTTTTTGAACAGCGCTTCGCTAGTTCAAAAAGGTTTAAAAATTGACTACGTCAATGGTAAGGGCCTTGCGGCTAGTTAAGGAAGAAACTTCTTACGAAGTTTCTAAAATATATATTCAAAGGAATTACGAATTAATTTTATCCTTAACTCTTTAACGTTTGCGTCAGCAAACACTTACCTATGATTAATTAGCACAAGCTATATTAATCACTTTACCTTGGCCGTTAGGCCCTTAACTTTTATTTTCCTTCGCAATTTTATTTAATTATGCAATGTCTTTTTCTAGCTCTAAAGAATTATCACTCTTTTCATGAATAATTCTCATAACCTTTCTTGCTATAGGTTGTACAATAATAAGTTCTAAGAAAATAACTACACAAAAATTTCGTGGCCAGGATATTGGAAATTCTTTCAAAACCTCTGTATTAAATCCAAATCCTAGTACCCCACCTATAAGTGTCATTATAATAGACATTCCAATAACAGTGAAAAATGCCTTAAATAAAATATAAGCATTTATACTATCTGTTGGCGAACTAAAAATTTTCACTAATTTATCAGATATTTTTCCTACAATAAGCCCCTCAATTAACATTGCAATTACAAATACTACTGGAAATACTTTTATTGATAACATTATTGAATCTTTATTTATTCCCCCCATATTAATACAAATATTCATAGTAGCCATAAATAAACAACTTAATGCACATATAATGGCTCCATAAATCAATCCTTCTTTATCGTTTCTAGGCATACTTTTATCCATATTTTTTACTCCTTTATTTCAACTAATTTTTTCTATTTATTATTATTTCTTTACTTTGTCGACTGAGTAAGTATATCATAATTTAAAAATTGCATGTAATACCCTAAATTTAAATTTTCACATGTAATTTTTCCCGATATTTAACATTTAAAGTAACTAACAACTCCTTCTTTCTACGTTATATTACATACAAAAAGGAGTTATTAAAAATATTTTTAATAACTCCCTACTTTAATAAAGCTTATTACTCCTTATTATCAATAACTTTATCAATTTCAGATACCTCATATACTACTTCTGGTATATTATATTTTTCTCTTATTATATTTTCTATTTCTAAAGCAATATCTGAATTTTCTTTTAAATAAACTTTAGAGTTTTCTCTTCCTTGTCCAAGTCTTATATCATTATAAGAAAACCAAGCTCCACTTTTTTCAACAATCCCTTCATTTACACCAACATCTATTAAATTTCCTTCTCTTGAAATTCCTTCATTATACATAATGTCAAATTCTGCTTGTTTAAATGGAGGTGCAACCTTATTTTTAATTACTTTTACCCTAGTTCTATTTCCTAAAAAAGTATCACCATTTTTTATAGTATCAATCTTTCTTATATCTAACCTTACTGAAGCATAAAACTTAAGAGCTCTCCCACCAGCAGTTGTTTCTGGATTTCCAAACATAATTCCAATTTTTTCTCTTAATTGATTTATAAAAATTACAATACATTTAGACTTATTAATAGCCGCAGTTATCTTTCTTAACGCTTGAGACATTAATCTTGCTTGTAATCCAATATGAGAATCACCCATTTCCCCCTCTATTTCGGCCCTAGGAACAAGAGCTGCAACAGAATCTACAACTATTACATCTATTGCATTTGACCTTATAAGTGCTTCTGTTATTTCTAAAGCCTGCTCACCAGTATCTGGCTGACTTAATATTAAATCATCTGTTTTTACTCCTAACTTTTTTGCATATGATGGATCTAAAGCATGTTCAGCATCAACAAAAGCTGCTGCTCCACCTAATTTTTGTGCTTCTGCTATTACACTAAGAGCAATTGTTGTTTTACCTGAAGATTCTGGACCATAAATTTCTACTACTCTACCCTTTGGAAATCCTCCAATTCCTAAAGCTATATCTAACGCTAGTGAACCTGTTGATACAGATTCTACATCTAAGGATGTATTGCCTCCAAGCCTAGTAATTGAACCTTTTCCAAACTGTTTTTCTATTTGTCCCATAACACTTTCTATTGCTCTTAATTTCTCATTATCAATATTCATCTATATCCTCTCCATCTTTTCCTAATAAAATAAAAAATGCGTTTGTACCTATGGCAAGTGGTATGACCATAGGTACAACGCATTGTCTTTCAAAGTATAACATATTTTTTTTTATTGATGTAATACCTAAAATTAATATTTTTTATTAGCTAGCATCTTGATATTATCATTTACATTATTATTATAAACTCCGCCATGATAACAAATAACTGTTTTTATATCATATTTACATAACTTCTTTATTGATTTTGAATACATTTCATCATTAAAGTTTAAATCAGAATCTGCAAAGCTTAAACTTTCATCTTTAATTATAAAAGCATCTCCAACTATTAATATTTTACTTTCCTTATCATATAAACTTATATGACCAGGGGTATGCCCAGCAGTATCTAAAACTATTATATTCTCAAAGCCAGGAATAGTATATCCATCACTTAAAGTCAAATCTATATTAACCTTATTACAATTATAAAACTTTTTCATCTTTTCGTATAATATCTTTGCTTGTTCTGGTAAATCATTAAAATTATCTTCTAAATAATTTAATTTTGTAGGAGTTTTACTTCCATTTATATATTTTTCTTCAACTTCTGAAGCAAGAACTTGCACATTAGGAATTTCATTAATAATTTCATAAGCTGTACCTACATGGTCTATGTCTTGGTGAGTAAGTATTATAGCTACTATTTTATCAAAGCTAAGACCTTCGTTTTCAATTGCATTTTTTATTTCTTCAAACTGCCCTGGATTGCCAGTATCGATTAGTAAAAGTTTATCATCATTTTTTATCAATGTTGGATATATAAATTCTTCTGGATTCATCACTGATTTTAATTTTAAAACATATATATTATTATTTAATTTCATTTTCCCCTCCAAAATCTTTATATTAATTTAACAATGGTAAATAGCATTAATAAATATTATTTGAATATTTATTAAATTTATACTAATACTATTGATTTCATAGGTAATAATTTATTATGTTAATATAAACTTATAAAGCATATATATCCGACTTCTAAAATTTCACTACTAAAGCCTTCATTAATAAACTCTATAACAGCTTCAGTATTATTTCCAATAACTCTTGAAAATACCACTACATAATCCTTTATACTTTGTATATCTAATCCTTCCTCTTCGCTAATACAATATTTTAAGAAAAGTGCATATCTGATTAGTAAATATTCTAATATAATTATCTCAAAAGAAAGTACTACCTCTTCAATATCATTACTATTACAACTTGCTAAAACTTTAGATACTATACAATTTTCAATAAATTCATTATATTTTTCGAATTTTCCTTTGTAATCATCCCACTGTTCACAAAGATATTCTATTTCTATTTCTTCTGCAAAACTTGAAATCTTCTCTAAAATACTTTCTAGTCCTGAAACCTCCCTATAGTTTTCTACTATATCTAAAAACAAATTATTAAGTTCCTCTATAGACTCATCTATATTTAAATTTACTTTGCTATACATCTCTTGAAGCTCTGTTATATATTCTTTGTCTTTATATTTTTCTATTTCCGTAAATAGTCTTCTTTTTTGAATATGTACATTTTCTAAAATAGTTAATAGCATTTGGAAACAAATTATTAGTTTATATTCTAATGCTAATCCATTATGCTGAATTATACTAACTAATGCTTCTCTTACTTTAAGCTCTAATGAAGAACCTATAGACTCATTATTATCTTTACATATCATATTAATTTTTCCATCAATATTACTTATAATTTCTAAAACTTCTGGACAACAACATGATAAAGTAAATTCATTTCTATCTCCTAATATATTTTTTATTCTAGGAAATGTTTGACACGTTAAAGATATGTATTCATCTCCATGGTTCTTCACTATTTTACACAAACCATTTTTATCTAATAATGGACATGTCTCATGAGTATATTTATCTAAAAAGTATTCCTTTTTATCTTCTGTCTCTTTTAATTTTAAATTCTGTAAAATATAATTAAATTTATTTTCTTCACTTTTCCACTTGTTAAAAGTATTCTTATCTACATTTATATCCCATCCTTTACAACATGTAAATTTGCATTTATCTGCACTACATTTAAAATTATCATAATCTGTAATTTTTGATATACTTACTTTCTTATTCATTCTTTATCTCCATTTCATTTATTAACACTATAAAACTTAAAAATATAAATTTAAAACCTAAAATTCAAAAAAAATATAGCTAGTAAAGCATTTATTTCACTAGCTATATTAACTTACTTATTATTATAAGTATATATAAATTTAATTAAAAGAAGCTATCATATATGACTATAGAAATATATTTACATGATAACTTCTCAATTAATAACTCTTAAAGTCTTTTAAAACATTAACTTTTTCTGATAATACAATTTTATCTTAACATAATTCAATAACTTGAACTTTATAAACAACTGTTATGATTTGACCTGGTGTCATTATACCTAAATCAAATCCAGCTGCTGGATTATAATTTGTATATGCTATTCCATTTACTGTTACTGAACCAATAACAAATACTGTATTTCTTGGATTTGGATCTTGGAATACAACATTAGTAGCATTAATGTTGCCTGTATTAACAATAGTAATTGTATAAGTGAGTTGTTCACCAATAGTTGCAAACTTTTTATTAACAGCCTTAGTAACACTTAAGTTTCCATATGCTATATTTGTTGTCACAGTATTAGAATAACTAGTATCAGTGTAATATGGTTGTTTTGGATCTACTGGATATTGATAATTAACAACTGCTTGGTTAGTTACTTGATTAGTACTAGGAACTGAAACCACTGTTGCTACAAATTGTATTGTTACTACATTACCTATTGGTATATTTCCTAAACTAAATCCAGCTGTTGGATTAAATAATGGTTTATTTACTCCATTTACTATTACACTACCAGTTTTAAACGTTACCCCAGCTGATGGTATATCTTGAAATATAACATTATAGTCAATTACATTTCCTACATTAGTTAATGTGATAGTATAGGTTAAATCGTCCCCTAAAGTAGCTATAGATTTATCCACAACCTTAGTTGTTGTTATTTTACCCAATACTACATTAGTATTTACTGCATTACTTGGTTGATCCTTAGTTATAATTGTTCCAGTTGGATTTATTTGATAACTAAAGTTAATATTAGAGGTGTTTGTTACATATGCTGGAGTTGGTAATGAAATTATCTTAGCTCCAAATTCTACAGTTACAGTTTGAGATGGTGCTAAATTAGATAAACTAAATCCAACTGTTGGATCATATGATGGATATACAACACCATTTATCATTACTGTTCCAGCTACAAACATTAATCCTGATTGCATTATATCTGTAAAGAATAAGTTTGTTGCATTTACATTACCTGTATTAGTAATTGTAGAAGTATAGTTTATTGTATCATTAACCTTTGCATACATATTATCTACTGTTTTAGTATTAGATAAACTACCTATATTAACATTAGTTGTTACAGTATTTGATGTTGCAGTAATAGGATAGCTTGGCCCTTGTGGGTCTATATAGTAAATACCATTTGATACACCATAGTTTGTTACTTGTGGTGGATTGGGAAATGTTGTTACTGTTGCTTGGAATTGGATTAGTGAAGTATTTCCTGATACAAGTATATTTGGCAAGTTAAATCCAGCTGTTGGATCATAAGTTGGATAACTTACTCCATCAATTATTACTGTACCTGCTAAGAATGCTGCACCATTTGATAAAAAGTCTGTAAATAATAATTGTGAAATAGTTGTATTACCTGTATTTTTAACTAAAACACCATAGTTTAAAACATCTTGAATAGTTGCATATGCTTTATCAACAGTTTTAGTTGAAGTTAAACTTGGTTGAATAATTGTAGTATATACTGTATTAGATTGATAAGAACTACTATAATATTGACCATTAGGATCAACTTGATAAGTGAATGTTCCTACTGCGTAGTTTAATACTGAAGCATGTGTTGGATTTTGAATTACAGTAACTGTAAATACTACTGTTACACTAATCAATGGCGCTATATTGCCTAAACTAAATCCTATAGTAGGGTCATAACTTGGCTGAGTTGTTCCATTGACTTTTACTGAACCTGCATTAAATGTTACATCACTTTGCAAGTTGTCTGTGAATATTACACTATTAGCATTTATATTACCATTATTAGTTACAACAACAGTATAAGTCAATACATCTCCCATTGTAGCATACATCTTATCTACAGTTTTAGCTAATGATAATGAACCTAAATTAATTTGAGTTGTTACAGTATTTGAATTAATTTGTACTGGAATATCTGATCCACTTGGATTTACTCTATAGCTAAATGTTAAATTAGCTGTATTACTTGCTAATGATGGATTTGGTACTGATGTTACAGTAGCTTGGAAAACTACTACTACAGTATTACCAGAATTAATATTTCCTAACGTGAAACTTGAATAAGGATTATAGCTTGCATAAGAAGTTCCATTAATAGTTACTGAACCTGTAACAAATGTTAAACCTGTAGGAATAACATCTCTAAAATTTACATTGCTAGCAACTGTATTACCTGTATTTACAACATTAACTGTATAAGTTATTAAATCACCTATAGTTGCATAAGCCTTACTAACTGACTTAGTTGGAGTTACGCTACCTACATTAATTCTTGTGTTTACTGTATTAGTTTGACCTTCAACTACTACTGGTTGATTAGTTGGGTCTATATAATAACTATAGCTATCTGTTGCAAAGTTATAAATATAATTGCTTATTGGTAAAGTTTTTACTGTTACAGCAAAGGTAACAACTGTAGTTCCATACCCAGCAATAGCATCCAAATTAAATCCTGTATTGGGATTATAAGAACCATAGGATACTCCATTAATTTTTACAGAACCAGTTACAAAACCAGCATCAAATTGAATCATATCTTGGAAAAATACATTAAAGCAATTTGCATTGCCTAAATTATTAATAGTAACAGTATAATTTAGTATATCTCCTATTGTTGCATATGCTTTATCAACAGTCTTTGTAGCTGATAAATTACCTACTTTAATATAGGTTATAACAGTGTTAGAAGGAGTTGTTATTGTTACTGGACTATCTGTTGATGTTAACTTATAAGTGAATGTTACATCAGCGGTATTATCAATTTCACCACTTTGAGGTAATGAAAGTGCTTTAATACTGAACGTTACTGTATGAGCTTGCTTTGGTGTTAAATCTGTTAAAGCAAAACCTGTATTTGGATTATAGCTTGATTGTGCTACTCCATCTACTATAATTGTTCCAGTATTAAATGAAGCTGATGCTGGAATTAAATCTTGGAAAGTTAAATTTGTTGCATTTACTGAACCTGTATTAGTAATTAGTACTGAATAAGCTAAATTATCTCCAACTGTTGCATAATATTTATCTACTGCTTTTGTAATAGTTAACTCACCTACTGCAACATAAGTTTGAGTAGTATTAGTGTTAATATTAGCAGTAATAATTTGTGTTCCTACAGTATAGTCATAATTAATTGCTGCATAGTTATAGATAATATTATTAGCTGGTCTACTAATAATTATTGCTGCAAAAGTAACTGTTGTTGTTGTGCCTGCTGCTATATCAGCTAAATTAAACCCTGTATTAGGATTATATCCTGTTTGTTGAGTTCCATTTATATATACAGAATTTGTGATAAATGAAATATTACTATCTAAAGTATCTTTAAATACAACATGTTGTGCTGAAACATTTCCCTCATTACTAACTGTAATAGTAAAGTTTAAAGTATCTCCTATTTTAGCTATTGCTTTATCTACAGATTTATTAGTAGATACAATAGTATCATATACATATACAGTTGTTGTATTTGAAGTTTTTGTCTTAGTTGTTAAACTTCCATTTGGATCTACATAATAAGCATAATTTACATTGCCACTATTCAACAACTCATTGTTAGCTGGAATTGAATTAGCAGTTACCTTAAAACTAATAGTAGTTTGTTGTCCTACTGGAATATCACTTAAACTAAATCCTGTATTAGGATTATAGCTTGGCATATTTACTCCATTTACATATACTGTACCACTATTAAATGAAGACTCAGCTTGTAATATATCTTCAAATAATACATTCTTCAATAATGTGTTACCTATATTAGTAATAACAAAATTATAAGTGATAATATTAGTTAATCTCACAATACTTCTATCTGCAGCTTTAATTATTGTTAAATCACCTAAATTTATATAGGTTGTTACAGTATTACTTATTACTGAAGCTGAAATATAAGGTGCAGTTGGATCAATATTATATTGATAATTTATAATAGATGAATTTGTAACATATCCATTTGATGGCACACTATCTACTGTTACATCAAAGGTTACTATTACATTTGCTCCTGCATTAATACTTCCTAAAGTAAATCCAACATTAGGATCATAAGAAGAATAAGCTGTTCCATTTATCTTTACTGATCCAGTTACAAAAGTTAAATTATTTGGTACATTATCAATAAAATTAGTATTTGTAATACTTACGTTACCTTTGTTAACTATAACAGAAGTATAAGTTAAAGTATCTGGTACTGTTGCATACATTTTACTTACACTCTTTGTGTTAGTTACTGCCATAGTATTTACATTAGTTGTTACAGTATTACTTGTTAGAGTACCATTAATATATGGTGAGGTTGGACTCATTTGATATTTGAAAGCTAAATTAGCAGTATTTTTAATTTGTGGTGGAGTTGGAACGCTAGTTACTGTTGCTTTAAATGTTATTACAACATTTCCACCTGGTAATATATCAGTTATTGAAAAGCCTGTATTTGGATTAACACTTGGATTACTTATACCACCAATTACTACTGAACCTGCTACAAAAGTTACTCCACTTGGAATTAAATCAGTTAAAGTAGCATTTGTTAATGTTACTGTTCCTGTATTATTTACAGTAACAGTATAATTTAATATATCACCAATTGTTGAATACATTTTATCTACAGATTTAGTTAATGTTGCTGAATAAGAATTAATTACTGTAGTTACTATATTAGAAGTTGAAGTCTTATTTATTGGTTGCCCCGTTGGATCAACATAATAACTATAAGATGTTGTTGCATTATTTTTAATAGTATTAGGACTTGGTAAACTATTTACTGTTACTTGGAATTGCACTGTTACAACTTGACCACTATTCATTGTTCCTAGTGTAAATCCTGTTACTGGATTATAATCTGGCTTACTTACACCATTTAACAAAACAGATCCTGATACAAATGATGATTCTGCTTGAATTGTATCATTAAATAGAGTATTTAATGCATTAGCATTTCCATTATTAGTTACTGTAAAAGAGTAAGTTAAAGTATCTCCTACAGCTGCATATAACTTATCCACACTCTTTACTAAATCTATTTTTGCATATGGATCATAGGTTATAACTTGATTTGAATATACTGTTTTAGTTATTATAGGACTATCTGGATTTTCTTTATAACTTAAAGTAACTTCAGACATATTAGGAATATAGCCAACTGGAGTATTTGATACTATTGTTGTAGCAAATATTATTGTTGTAGTATCTCCAGGATGTAAATCATCTATTGGAAATTGTGTGGAAGGATTAAGAGTTGGATAATTAACACCGTTAATATAGACAGTTCCAGATACAAAATTTAAAAATACTCCTATATAATCTGCAAATTTTATATTTGTTAAATTTACAGTACCTGTATTAGCTATAGTTGTTGTATACACTACAGGATCTCCAGTTTGTGCATAAATCTTATCTACTGATTTAACTACTGTATATTGAGCTTGATTTATAGTAGTTTCAACTATATTGGTAAATTTAGTACTTGTTAAAACACTTCCATTTGGATCTGGCTTATAACTATAAACTAAATTAGCTGCATTGTATACTATATTAGGGTTTGGCAAGGTATTTACTTTAACTTGGAAAGTAACATCTATAGAATCATTTGGGCATATACTACCTAGTGTAAATCCTACTGTTGGATTATATGCTGGATAAGTTATTCCATTTATAACTACTGTTCCTGCTACAAAAGAAATATTTGATTGTAAACTATCTAAAAATACGGTATTAGTAGCATTTATATTTCCATAATTAGTTATTTGTACTGTATAATATAAAATATCATTTATTAATGCATATGCTTTATCAACAGTTTTAACTGCATTTATACATACATAATTAGTTACTGTATCTACTGTATTAGAATCTTTTTCTGAATTAATTACAGTTCCACCAGTAGTGATTTGATACTTAAATGGAATCTTAGCTGTATTTTGAATTAAACTATCTGGATTAATACTATTTACCAAGACTTGATATTGTATATTGGTTGTTTGATTTGCATTTATTGGATTTGATAAAATAAATCCTGTAAATGGATTTAAAGCTGAACTACTTGTTCCATTAATAATAACACTACCACTAACGAAAGTAGCTCCTGGTACGCTTGGCTCTAATACTTGAACTCCTGTTGCTGAAATATTACCTATATTAGTTAAACTAAGTGTATAAGTTACTGTATCTCCTATATTAGGATAATAATTATTATTACACCTTTCTCCAATTACATCCACAAATTGAACTTGTATATTAGTTGGATTGCTAATAGCAGTTTTTTCTCTTAAATATCCATATTGATTATATACATATCCATAAGAAATAAAACTAACATTAGTTATCTTTGTTGATGCAGGTAATGAATTTACTTTTGCTTGAAATACTATTTCAGTGCTATTACCAACTGCTAAATCAAGCAAACTAAATCCTGTTACTGGGTCATAATCTGTGTGAGCTACTCCATCTATTACTACACTTTCTGCTACAACTGAACAACTTGAATCCATTTTATCTTGGAAAAATAAATTTTTCCCAATTTCTGTACCAGTATTTTTAATATCTATTGTATAAGTTACCGTATCATTTACATTCATTGTAGTTTTAGATGCTGATTTAGTAATAGTTAATAATCCCTGTTGAACTATTAATTCTATAGTATTAGTAATACAATTATTTGTAATTATATCTAATCCTGAAGTAAATTGATAACTATAATTTGCATTTTGATATAATAACCCACCTGAAGGTAATGCATTAACCTTAACAGTAAATAATATATTTACAACTGCACTAGCACTTACTGTTCCAATATTAATTCCATTTAATATATTAGCTGTAGAATTAGTTACTCCATTTATAACTACAGATCCTGGAACAAAAGTAGTTGTTGAATCAATAGTGGCTGATACTATAACATTATTTGCATCTACATCTCCATCATTTTTTATATGGATAGCATAAACTTGTGCTTCTCCAACTTGAACATTGTATTCACCATCACCATCAATATCATATGCATCTAATGTTCCTATAATATTTGGAGCTTTTGAATATACTTGTGTCCCTAAAGCCACTAATTGAATTCCATCTACATCTGTACTTGTTGTCATTTGACCTGCAATTATTGTTTGATTAGTAACTAAAGTATTTGATATATCCACATTAGTAATGTCCCACTTATTTCTATTTCCCACTGCTTGCATAGGAACAAATCCATCATTATTATGAGTTCCATTAGTTCCATTTATATTTAAAAGTCCATTACTAGAATTTACTGGATCAGCTATATTAATTAACCCCGCAAAAAAATTATTTCCTGCGTTATTAGGAACTGTTCCTGGATTAGGATTTGGACTAAATACTGTATTTCCTATATTGCTTAATTGAGCAAAAGATGGTCCAGCCATTACATACTCGTTTCCTATTAAAGGCTGACCATTAGCACAAATTATATTTATACTACCTTTTAATAGTGTAGTATCAGAACTAGTAGTAAACCCTGTAAGTGTTGTTTGCAATGGAGTACTTGGTGTTGCTACTGATATACCTGAATTATAAAGAACCTTTTGTGGTTTAAATAAATCATTTCTGTAAATTACTGATAATGACCATCCACCTCTTGAATTACTTAATCCTGTAGCTGGAACACTAATAGGAACATTAGAAACCGTATAATTCCCTGCTAATGCTGCTTGCACATAAGTTGTAACATCAGCTGCTCTATATCTATCTACAGTTCCTGATGCACCTGTATAACTATCTATATATTGAGGTGTAATTTGATAACTTCCTTTAGATGTTGTAAATGTTATTGAACTGTCTTGAATACTTCTTAAATCTAAAGCTCCTGATACATTACTAAATACAGTAGAATACCATACAAGCTCTGCATACAATACAGTACTATTGCTTATAATATTTAAATTTGCAGTACTTCCAGATTGTGTCCAATCTCTTGTTGTGGTTCCATCTATTTTTATTAAATCAGAGGTATTTACATCTGGTACGCTGCTATTACCACAAACCATAAATGTGTTTCCTGTTGAAACTAAAACAACTTTGTCAACAGATGAATACCGTTGTATTAATGCCATTTTATTATCTCCTTTTCTTTAATCTTAGAGATTTCTAAAAACTCTAATATACTATATTAAGTAAAACTCTCTTTAGTTACAAAATTATTGTATATTAGACATTTTTTTTATTCTTTACGTAACATAATTATTGAACCTTAAATATAATATAATGAATAAATTTTAAGGAGTGATCTATTATGCCTTCTAATATACTAAATCTGAATATTAGTAATACTCAAAACATCCCAATTATAATAGGAAATACATCTTCATTTAATATAAATATACAAAATCTTAGTTCTAGTCAAAGATTATATAATTTAGACATTAAACTTACTTTACCTGATGGTATGGCACTCTCAGCATCAACAGTAACCCAAACCTCTAGTGTAACTAATGCTGATAATAGCATTACTTATTCCTGGGTTAATCTAAAAGACATTGCACCTATGGAAATCAGTTTTGTATTTAGCATTACAGTAAAATGTAATACTAAATTTAAAAATGGAACTGTAATTCCTTTTGGATATAATTTTTCCGGAATAACAGTTTCTTGCCAAGTAGATACTATGCCTAGAGGATTTTACGATATAGGTAATCAAGTGCTTACTCAACAAATTTCTATGACTTATATAACTACTATGTTTACAGGAATAATTACTACATCTTCTAAAGTTTTAAAAGGTGCTGGAACATCAGCTTCATTAACTGATTATACTCAAGTAACTACAGCAACTTGTAAATTTACTAATAACTCACTTTCTGCTTCTTTAGTAAATATAACTATATTATTAGATGATGGTATAAGATATATAGGTAATATGAACCTTTCTGGTACTGATGCATCTAAATTCTCAGCACCTACTGTAAACTTAGTAAATATAAACGGTAAACTTTATACCCAACTTTATTGGGGAAATATTAATTTATCAATTAGTAGTAGTACTACTTTAATATTTAGTTATGCTATATGGAATAAATATAATAGTAATCAAGGTAATTTAATAGTTCATGGAACTACTCTAAATATGTCAATTAATATGACTTCTGCTGATCCACTTATTAATTCAACTTACAATAGTAATTGTAGATTTTCAGCTATGGATTTAATAATAACAACCTCTATTAGTAAGTCAATAGTCGATGTACAAACAGCTATAACCTACATCTATGTATATAAAGTAGGACAATATTATAATATTCAAAATATCATTGTTAATTATTTCTTACCTGATGGAATATTTTATATTTCAAGCTCATCTATACCAATCTCTGCGGTAGATGATCCTACTATGCAAGGATACTATATAACCTATAATTTTTCTTTAGCTACTGCAAACTCTTCAAAAACTGTTACACTCAGTGCCAAGGTAGATAGTTATTATAGATATAAATTTGATAGTCAACACTTTAATTTACCTGTAGTTGCTTCTGATCCATTTTTAGCTACTACAGATATTTCTGGTACTCTTGTTTCACTACTCTCTACAGCAACTGATAATACTAATGTTAGTTCTAGTATAGGTATTGGAAGTATAACTAAACAATTTGTTAAAGGTTATTATAAGGATGGAACTCCTAAAGCAATAAATTCTTTAGCTCCCGGTGATTTAGCTGAATATTTACTAACTTATAGTGCTTCAACTTTGCAGGCTATCCAAAAACAAGTATATATAGATGACTTTTTCCCATTATCTGCTGATCCAATAACTAGTCTTAACTATATATATACTGGTATCACACCAACTGTATCTCCACAACTAATAAGCCCTCATGGAGTTGATTTTAATTATGGAGATATTGCAGGACTCTCTTCTGGTACAATTGATTTTAAAGTCCCTATTGCTTTATTAGGTTCTTCTGCTCAAAATGCAAATTTAATGAAATTAAAAGGTATAAACACTTATGGTTATGCTTATAGCACTAGAGCACAAGTTAATTTTAATATAGGTACTCCTAACTTAACTTTAACAAAAACTGTAACAGGTCCAAATAAAAGTGCTATACAATCAAATGAAATATACACCTATACAGTTACAATTAGTAATTCTAGTAATCTTGGTACTGAGACAGATGCTTTTGACTTTACACTTAATGATACTTTATCAGCTAGTTGGTTTACTCTTAATCAAAGTAGTATAAATATTACTGGTACTGGTAGCTATAATTCACCTACTATCCAAGGAAATAATATTGTAATTTATATAAATAAATTAGCCCCAGGGACTTTTATAACCTTGTCTTATAAAGTTACGATAAGCTCAGTACTTTCCCCTGGAGTTACTATAACTACTACAGCTACTACAACTAATCCTTACTCTCAAGTTTATAATGCTAGTAGTACCAATTTTCAATATAGCAACTTAAATAAAAGTGCTTCAGTTTCACTTTCTTCATTAGCTATTGCACTTACAAAAACTAACTTTACCAGTACTTTCAAAGTAGGCTCTCTAATAACTTATACACTTTCAATTACTGTTCCTCAAGGTACTATTGTTTATGGGTTATATGCTAAAGACATCTTACCAAATGGTGGACAAAATTATTTAGGCCCATCCTATAGAAATAATATAACTATTACTCCTAATGTATCTTCAAATGTAGTTACTTTTCCTACTGAGGGAACTATTGATGCTAGGTCATCTTCTCAAACAATAACTTATATTTTTACAGCTAAAATAACTAATTCAACTAAAACACTAAATACTACAACATCAACACAAACTAATACTCTTCAATGCTTGTATCAACAAGCTCAAAGCAGTAGTTACTCTACAATTATCAAAAGCTTAACTTTAACAATAAATCATCCTAATATATTAATGAACCTAAGTGTTACCGATAAAACAAATTCCACAACTTATACTTCAAATGCTAATATAAATGTTAACTCACTACTTCAATTTAAATTAATATTCCAAAATAATAGTGCTATTAATCTTCTTAATGGAACCTTAACTATTCCTGTTGATATCAACTTTGTATTCTATTCAATTGATACAACAAGTTTATGTACTGCAGCTTATAATCCTACATCTAAAAATATTATTATAACTATCCCTCAATTAATTCCTTCTCAATCTGGATATATATTATTTACTGTAAAACCTCAAGCATCATCTAGAGTTGGAACTACAATAAATACTCAAGCTACTGTTACTTCATATTATAATGATATATCTACTACTAAAGTATATGGTGGTGAATCAAGCAATATCTTAAATTGTGTATTACCTCCTGGAGTTTCCTTAAACCCTAACCCTATATATAAAATAAATGACTCAACAGCATTTATTGTTACTCCCCCTGGAAATACAGCCATTATTCTTGACTACTTTCAAAATACCGGTGGTGGGTATGATGATTTTACTTTAATAATTCAAAAGGTTTCTCTCCCTTATAGTTTATATATTGATAATGTAAAAATAGCTGATATTCCTGCCAATACACTTTATCAGGATGATTTGGCCATACTGGCAAGCTTAGCTCCAAATACAAGTAAGGTTATTAAAATTACAACTGTTATTCCATCTAGTCAATCTTTAGGCTCTAGATATGACTTTACTGTAACTGCACAATCTAAAACTAGTCCTTATCCAAAAAAAACAGTATTAAATATAGATCCTGATCCATTTTAATAAAAATAAGTAAAGCGTAAATCCATCATAATGGAACTACGCTTTTTTATTACTAACAAACATTTTCAACTTAAAACTATTTTATTGATTATACTAAGTTAATTTAAGGCATACTATATTAGATGTTTATTATTTAATTGCAAAAAGGTTGAGTAATATGAAAAATAGCAATAAAAAATTATTCCCTTGGGAAAAGCCTTTATTTATTATAATAACTACTTTTGTTGGTGGATATATGAATGGATATACTTATATAACACGAAATAATATATTAGCTAATATGCATACTGCTAATATGTCTAAATTAGGAATTAATATTGCACTTGGAGAGTGGTTAGAGGCACTAAGTTACTTTCTTCCTATTATGACTTGTATCCTAGGTGCTGCATTTAGTGAATTACTTAGAGCTATACTTACCACTTTTAAATTTAAAGGTGATTGGAGAAAATTTGCTCTTATTTTAGAAAGCATTGCTTTATTTTTAATAGGATTAATTCCTAAATCTTTTCCAGATGTTATAGTTACCAATTTAGTATCATTTCTTATGGGATATCAATTATGTTTATTTAGAGATTGTCTTGGAACTGGATTTAATACAACTATATGTACTGGCAATATTAGAACTGTTGGAATACTACTATTTAGTGCATTAGATAAGAAAAATAAGGAATCATTAAAAAAATTAATTACTTTTGCAATTCTCACCTTTTCTTTTGCTTTTGGCTCTATTCCTGGAACTTTAATATCGCTTATATTAAGCATTAAAGCAGTCTGGCTTTGTAGTTTAATACTATTTTTACAAGCATTTTGGATATATTATTATGAAAAAATTTATTTAATATAACTAATTTTTCACTTTGAACATTTATTCCTAGTTTTCATATCATTACTTATAAAATGAAATTAATATACTTTATTTAAGTTACTTGATAATGAGAATTTAAATTAAAATAAAAAACTAGTAGAGTAAACTACTTATAAATAGTTTACTCTACTAGTTCCTTTATTTTAATAACTGTTCATTTATAATATATTTTGTATATGGTATACGTACTCCTATACCGCTACTATCAAAACTATATCCTGTATTTTCAAGTGGTTGTTTTCTTTCTACCATATTTATAGATATTTTATATAATGCATCTGACATTTTATATGGTTGCTGCACAACTGTTCCAGACATCTTTCCTTGTTTAATTAGGTTTATAGCCTCTTCTGTACCATCTACTCCAACAATAATAACTTTTTCTTTTGAACTATATCCAAATTCCTCTAAAGCAATTACACTTCCTATTGCCATCTCATCATTATTACAAATAATCGCTTCTATAGAGTTTCCATACTGTAATAAAAGTGATTTTACTATATTTTTAGCAATATCCCTATCCCAATTACAAAATTCAGATGCAATTTCAATATTATCAACACCATTTTTATTTATAGTTTTTATAACATACTCACTTCTTAGTTTTGCATCTAAATTATTTTTTTCTCCCTTGATAAAAATATACTGAAGTATATTATCATCATTTCTATCAAATTTTTTTTTATTTTTCTTCCATAACTCTGTAATTATTTCTCCCTGTAAGATTCCTGCCTCTTCTGAATCATTACCCACAAATACTGCTTTTCCATATGATTTTATGTTTACTAAAGAAAATGGTTCCCTATTAAAAAATATTACTGGTATGTTTTGTCCTTTAATTTTATCTACTAAATATTTATCATAACCTATATCTACCATATTTAATAATATTATATCAGTTCCATTTTTAAGTACTTCTTCTAATTGCTTATTTTGCAACTCTTGACTTTTATTTGCATCATAAAAATTAAAACTTATTTTATCTTTATTATTATTTTCAATTTTCTCAAGCTCTTCTTTTATTTCACTTATATATTTATCTTTATATGTATATAGTAATACACTTGCATTTATAGGTTTATCTGAAATAGTTATACCATATACATTCATAAAATTATTTATAAACCCACTAAAAAGCAGGTGGAAAATTAGAACCTTTAATATTATTTTTTTTAATACCATTATTATGTTAACTCCTATAAATATCTATTATAACTTATGATTTCACAATAATTTAAATTCTAATTGTAGTATTTGTTAATCTATAAATTTAATTCATTAATTGAGATTTAACTTAATATATTAAGTATTATTAAGTTTTGGAGATACCATAATGAATAATAAAAAGTCTTTTTATTTCGATCCATTGACTGAGAATTTTTTAGTAGAATATAGAGGCAACTTTAAAGAAGAAATAGATAAAATTTCTTATGCTGCTGGAGATATAATTTCTAGTACCTTAGCAGTTGTATCCTTTCTACCTGAAGATAGAGAAAGACTCTTAAAAGATGTTCCATCAATAGTTTACATCGATTTTAGAATGATGGTAGTACTACAAAATATATCACCAACTTATGTGGATAATATTAATAACATAAAAATAAACCCTTATTTAAATCTTGATGGTTATGGTGTTACAATTGGCATTGTTGATACCGGCATTGATTATCTAAATGAAGAATTTATTTGGGAAGATGGTACTTCTCGTATTTTAAAAATATGGGATCAAAATATTCAAGATAACTCTGATAATAATTCAGATGTGTTTATAGGTAAGGTTTATAGTAATGAAGAAATAAATTCAGCTATAAAAGCTTATAAAAACAATGAAAATCCGTATAGCATTGTTCCAACTAAAGACGAACGTGGACATGGTACCAAAATAGCTGGAATTATAGGTGCTAGGGGTACTACCAGCGAATTTCAAGGTGTAGCTCATAAATGTAATTTCATAATTGTTAAGCTCATGGAATCTACTAATTTTAAGTCTATGTTAAAGGATAACTTAATAGATGATGTGCCTATTTATAATACTTCAGAATGTGTTGCTGGATTAGAGTTTTTAAAAAAAGAATTCTTTAAATTAAAAAATAAAGCCATGGTTATCTATACAGGCTTTGGTTCAACTGAAGGTAGCCATGACGGTAGAAACCTTATTAGCCGCTATTTAAATTCACTTGCATTAATAAGGGGGCTTTGCTTAGTTACAGGTGTGGGAAATGAAGGTGCTGCTGAAGGTCACACAACTGGATATATAAAATCTAAAAATGATATATCAACTCAAGAATTAAAAATTCCAAGAGCAATTAAACATCTTAGTTTTAATATCTGGATACAAAAACCTAATAGCGCTTCAGTTGAAATTATATCACCTACTGGAGAATCATCTCAAATTATAAAGTCTAAAATAAATAAAATTGAAAAATATAAATTTGTTTTCACTTCAACAGAAATTACTGTTTCATATCGTCTTCCAGATAACTTTACGGGATCTAATGTAATTAGCATTCAATTTAAAAACTTAAAACCTGGATCATGGAAGATCAAATTAATTGGTGAATATATAATTGGTGGTAGATATGATATATGGCTACCACCACATATAACCCTTCCAAGTGGTTTAGTGTTTATGGAACCCAATAATACTACTACCTTAACGCTTCCTTCTACCGCTCAAAATACAGTTTCAGTTGCATATTATGGAGAAAACCAAGTAGTTTTAGCTGAGTCCGGTAAAGGATGGGATTATAATATAGGTAGAATTAAACCTGACATAGCTACTATAGGAGTAAATGTTCTAACAACAAAGCCCGGTGGCGGCTCTACTACACTTTCTGGTAGTTCCGCAGCTACGGCTATAACTGTTGGTGTTTGTGCTCTACTCCTTCAGTGGGGAATACTTAAAAGTAATGATATAAGTATGTATTCAAATAAAATTAGAAGCTATCTTATTTATGGTACATTAAGAAATCCTAATTATAAGTATCCTAATAAAGATTTAGGATACGGAGAATTAAATTTATTAGGAACCTTTAGTTCAATAGCAAAAATATATAATAATCAAACTCAATTAAATAGCCTTATGAGTATAAGATCTGATTCTAATATAGTTGATTCAGAGTATATAGAGTATAGTATTAATAATCTATTTATAAGAATTCCAATAAATACTTAGGAGGATTTTATGAAAAGAAATTTTTCAATAGATAATTATATAAGTAATCCTGACTATTTTAATTATTTAATAGAATACCAAGGTGATATTATAAAGGAATTTGAAGCTTATCCTGATTTATTTATAAACATTATTAATGATAAATATGCAATACTATATATTCCCAAAGCAAAGCTTGATATTATTGATGATGGTTTCAAATTTTCAACTATAGTTTATATAAAACCTTCTGCTATGTATACATTACAAGAGATTTCTCCAATTGAAGCATCCCAAGTAAACTTTTTACAGTTAGATTTACCTTTAAAATTAACCGGTAAAGGTATTGATGTAGCAATAATAGACACTGGTATTGATTATTTAAATGAAGAGTTTATGGATGAATTTAAGAAATCTAGAGTAGATTTAATCTGGGATCAAACAATAAAATCTACTAAACCTATTAAAGATATTAATATTCCATTTGGTACAATATATGAAAATAATGAAATACAGTTGGCTATAGATGAGTTTTTTAAAGGAAATGATCCCTATTCAATAGTTCCAAGTAAAGATGACTTTGGTCACGGTACAGAAATGGCAGGAATAATTGGTGCTTCTGGAAAAAATCCTAAACTTAAAGGAGTTGCTAATGAATGTAGATTCATTGTAGTTAAATTAATTGAAGATTTTGGATATAAATCATCCTTTGGAGGCTCTGTTCCTGTATATAATGTATCATCACTATTTGCAGCCTTAGAATTTTTATATGAATACTCATTAAATAATTCTAAACCCTTATTAATTTATTTACCTTTAGGTAGTAACTTAGGAACTCATAAGGGAAATGGAATACTAGATCAATTTATTGACTTTATTTGTATTAATGCCCAAATTGCAATAATAACGCCTACAGGAAATGAAAGAAATACTGGAAACCATGCTTCTGGAATACTTACTGAAAGTGATCCAATTAAAGTAATTGATTTAGATATACCTCCAGAAGAAAAAAATTTATGGTTAGAAATATGGGTTGATGTGCCAAATATAGTATCATTGGACATAATCTCCCCCTCTGGAGAAAATAGTGGTGTTCTCAACTCTCAAATAAATAAAACAATTAATTATACTTATATTTTTGAAAAAACCTTCATTAAGGCAAATTATTATATTCCTGAAGAAATTACAGGTGATGAACTTATAAGAGTTCGTTTTTACGATTTACAACCTGGTATATGGAAATTAAGGCTTATAGGAAATTCTCTTTTAGATGCTCATTTTAATATTTGGATTTCTCAGAAAGGTTTAGTAAATGATAATACTAGACTTAGCCCATCTGATATTTATAATACGATAACTAACCCTGGTAACTCTGATTACACAATTACTGTGGCTGCTTACAATCAAAATAATAATAATACATTAAGTTATTCAGGTATGTCTCCTGATATAAATTCTATTAGTACTGTTGATGTTGCTGCTGGAGGAGTTAATGCCTTAACAGTTACATCCAATAATAAAACTGCTATTGTTAACGGTACATGTGTTGCTGCTGCAATAGTAACAGGAGTTTGTGCCATGATTCTTCAATGGGGAATAATAGATGGTAATAATCCTGATATTCACTCTCAAACCTTAAAAAGTTATATCATACGCGGTGTATCAATGAGAATTGGTGATATTTATCCTAATCCTCAATGGGGTTATGGTATGTTAAATGTGCTAAATGTATTTAAAAACATGTATTAGCATTATATTTATTAATACTAATACAAAATAGAAAATGATTATAACTTTATTGCTATAATCATTTTCTATTTTAAAATATATTCTTATCTCATATCTAAGACTATATATCAAACCTTACTTGAATTTCATTATTTTTCTCTTCAAAAGTTTTCATGTATTCAAAAACTTCCTCCAGCCCAAAAATAATATTATTCTTCTTACAGGTTTCTTTAATAATTTTCATTAATATTTCATGATTTTCACTTATTACTTCATAACTATTCCCATACCTACTTATATATTTTTCTTTCAAACCTTTAAAATTCTTATCTAGATTTTTATAATAATACTCTCTATTTCCATCTCTTAATGTTAAACCAATACCAAATACTATAATTCCTTTAACTTTAGCTTCTATACAATAATTCAATATTCCCCTTATATTTTCTTCAGTATCATTTATATATGGCAATATAGGACATATCCAAACTACTGTAGGAATTCCATTATCCCTCATTATTTTTAACACTTCAAAACGTTCCTTTGTTGTAGAAACATTAGGCTCTATTATTTTACATAAATCTTCATTATAAGTTGTTAATGTCATCTGCACAACGCACTTTGCCTTATTATTTATACTTTTTAATAATTCCAAATCCCTTAATATTCTATTAGATTTAGTTTGTATTGCCAGTCCAAATCCTCGCTCTTCAATTATCTCTAAACACTTTCTTGTATTTTTAACCTTTTCTTCTAATTGAATATATGGGTCACTCATTGCACCTGTTCCAATCATACATTTCTTTCTTTTTTTATTAAGTGCATCTTCTAATAACTCTGGTGCATTAGCTTTAATTTCTATATTTTCAAAAACATGATCCATTCCATAACAAATACTTCTTGCATCACAATATATACATCCATGAGTACATCCTCTATAAATATTCATTCCATTAGTTCTAGATAATATTCCTTTTGCAATAACCTCATGCATATAACTTTAATCTCCTTTTACAGTTTCTAAATATAAATTTAATTTAAAGAAATATAAATATCTATTTTAGCATTATCAAAATCTGAATTTAAATATTCTTCAAAATCAGCCTTATAACTTCTATCTAAATCTATTTGCCAAATCTCATTCCAAGCTTTTGAAACTGACTTTTGCATATGTCCTTCTATAGAGAACTTAGCATACTTTCCTGCTGGAATCTTTTTTACTGTAAGCTCTTCGTTCTTTACACTTGTTACTTCATTACCTACTGTAACACAATATTTATTATTTTTATAATCTGAATAAAGAGCTATTGCATATTCATTTACTTTATTTTTTATTATTTTATTAATTCCATCTTGATATAACTTTTCCCAAAGCCCCCCAATAACTTTCTCCATCTTAGGATCTTCATTGCTTGTAATAGCACTAACCCCTACTATTATCTTTTCTTCTAAATTTACAATTTCATAATTCATATTAATAACCTCCATATATTTGATAAGATTATTATACTTAGGTTAATATGACAGCAATATGTCATATTAAGAATACTTTAAAATCATTTTTTTTATTTTATCTTTTACTTCTTTTCTTATCTCCTCTGGTTCTAAAACTTCACATTCTTCCCCAAATGAATATATATAACTAAATATCCATTGACCTTTTGGATATTCTATTTCTGCAATAAAACTTCCATCCTGTAACTGTTTGAAACTTTCAAATTCATCATATACTCTATATGCCATTTTAGAAGAAATCTTCATTTTTAAAGTTACAAACTCACCTTCATAAATATTCTCTTCTTTCATTATAGTTTTAGGTACTTCAATATTGAAAGTTTCTTTAGAAATATTTAAATCCTTTATTCTTCTTAGTTTAAAAAACCTATAGTCACTTCTTATTTTACAGTATCCATATATGTACCAACTTTGTCCCTTAAAATACAACTTTAATGGGTATACTTTTCTATTAATATTTTCTCCCCTCCCACTCATATACTGGAAGTTAATTATTCTCTTATTTAATATTGCATATTTAACATTATAAAAGGTTTCTTTTTCTCTTTCTACATTACCCCAATTTGAAAAATCAACCTCTATCCAATCAGTATCATTTTCACCTAAGATATTATTTAACTTTCTAATTACCTTTTCTGGTTCCGCATCATTAAAACTTATAGCATTAACTGCTTTTATTGATGATAATATCTCTGACTTTTCCTCTTCTGTTAACACAGCTTTATTTAATATAAACTCCGGTAATATTGATATCCCCCCACCTTTTCCTTTCGTCATATATACTGGAATTCCGGTGGTAGAAAGTATTTCGATATCTCTATAAATAGTTCTTTGTGACACTTCAAATCTTTCTGCTAATTCTTTTGCTGTTACAATTTTCCTTTCTAAGAGAATATATATAATTTCAAATAATCTATTTATCTGCATAATTTCCCTCTCATTCATTACCTTTTGCTTTATAACTCTTCATTATAATTATAACTTATATTTATATACTTAAAATAATTTAAACAAACTGCTCTTTTATAAATAGTATATATTATAAAATCTAATGATAGGAGATGATATACATGTTAAGAAATTGTGATAATGACTCCTCCTGCTGTAATAATAATTACTATAACCCTTGTAATAATGCATCAGCTTTTAATAACTCTTGGCTTTATACACTAATAATATTCTTTATATTTGGTGGTGGCTTTGGGCCTGGTAGTTTTTGGGGTGATTATAATAAGGTCTTTGGTTGCAGTGGATTTAGTAATGGTTGGTGTAATAATATCGGATCTAATAACTCTAATAATGGCAACTTTAATATTGGAAACTATGGTAATAATAACTTTAATAGTCCCAACCTTTCTAACTCTAATTTTTCCAACTCTGATTTTGCAGGACTTCTTAGCAATATTTCTGGTAATGGCAACTTGGATATTGGTAACCTTACTGATGATTCTATTTAATCAAAGCAAAATTAACCAGGGAAAACAAAAGTTTTCCCTGGTTAATTTCAATAATAATAATATTATTATTATTGAAGTAATCTTATGTACTACACCTTAGAAGCATAATGTTCATTTTTAATTACTGTTTTATCTAATTATAATTTATAAACTATAATATTTATCTATAAATACTTTATGACTTCTAGGTATATTTTCCGGTAATTCGTCATAACTAAAAAAACATAAATCTTTTGTTTCAAAGTTATCCATACTTAATTCACCACTATAGCTTTTACATACGTATCCTATCGTTATAAAAAATGCCTTATCTCCATGAGGAAATTCTATAAAACAATTCTCACCTGATGTTGTTCCTAAAAGCTCTAATTCCCTTATATCTAATCCTGACTCCTCCTTTGTCTCTCTAACTGCAGTAGACTCAAGAGATTCTCCTAACTCTGTAATTCCACCTATCAATCCCCATTTATATGGAAAGGTTCCTCTCTTTTGTAATAATATTTCATTATTTTCATTTATTATTAACACATTTACGCCAGTTAAATTTATTGAATCATGACCTACTTTTTCTCTTATATATCTAACATAATCCATATTTATATCCTCACTATTTTCAGTAATACAAAATAACAGTTAAGACTAAACCTATTAAGTTAATATTTCTTTTACTCTACCTACAATGCCATCTTCAAGCATAACTTTAATACCATGATGATGTTCTAGAGATTTTGTTAGTATCTTCATAACTATTCCTTCTGTTAACTTACCCGTTCTTTGATCTTGTTTTTGAACTACTAACACCTTCGATCCTATTTTTATATTACTTCTTCTTGTACCATCCATTTTATGTACCTCCAAATTAAACTTAATTCCTATCTAATCTTTCATCATAAATTAATAATAATCACTAATACTTTCTTGAATATTTATATCTGGATACAAAGCTAATATAGTATCATCTTCTATTAACTTATAATATCTAGTTGAATAATTTACAATAAACCTACTATTAGGCAATGTAAACTTAAGTATCTCTCCATAACAATTTGGCTTTCCACCAGAAGGTTCACCTATTATTTCAGCATTAGTATCAAATTTAAATTCATATGCATTTAATAAGGCTGATGAAAAAGTCTCCCTACCTATAATAATCTTTAAGTTCTCTTTTCTATTTATTTTATCATTACCTTTTATAAAATTTATAATAGGTTGTATTAATGTAGAATCTCCACCTAAATTATTCCTTAAATCAATAGTAACTTTCGCAATATTGTTATAATTAATAAAATCTATAGTTTCATTAATCTTTTCATTCAAGGTTTTTATTCCATCTTCCCTACAACTATTATATTTAATATATATTTCATCATTAATTTTCTCAAACCAATAGTTACTATAACTATTTTTTGCATATATCGGTAGTTTGGTAACTTCTATATACTTTAATTTATCTGGTGAAACTGTATTTAAAGATATTTCTTTTCCTTCTACTGTTATCTTTACTTCTTCTTTATCATTACATATGTAAAGTCCATATAAAACATCTACAGCTTGCAAATATTTAGCTAATTGTGCTTTTAATAAGAATTCATTTTCATGTGAAATAATATTAGATAAATCTGATAACACTTCATCTATAGCAATACCCTCAATATAATCTACCTTTTTATATAGCAATTCATTATAATTCTCACTTACCTTAATTATATAAACTCCATCATCAAAGCAATAAAATTTAACTGGTAAATATTTATTAACTGGAAATAATACAGATGTATGTGCATCACCAACAGCTGCAACTATTCTGCTTATCTCAACCTTCATATCATCATATTCTAAATTATCTACTTCTTCTTTAAGTTTTTCTATCATTTCATTAAATTCATAAAAATTTATTTTAAAAAATAAATTTTTATGCTTTTTAATTAGATTATCCTTAAGAAAGTCTAAATCCTCACTCCATTTTTCCTTCCAAGTATCTTTCATAACATCTCCTAACTTCTTTTGTTTTTATTACAATTTTACTATCTTATCTATTAAATATAAACTAATTCTGCTATAACTATCAAAATAATTATAAAAAGAATAACATTTTAAATAAAAAACTACTAGGATTTTATTTATCCTAATAACTTTTATAATTATATTAATTAAATATTTTGTATAATCATTATATATTACAATATATTACTCTTAAACAAAAAAAACTGGATTATATCCTTAATATTAAAGATATAATCCAATTTTACATTCTAATTATCTACTTTAATTTAATATCTTATTGTTGTTTAACTTTTGACTTTTTAGAATAAACAACTATTATTCCTAAAGATAGTAATAAGATTCCAACAAATAAAACATTTCTAGTATCTAATCCTCCTGTTTGTGGAAGATTATTATTTCCGTTACTTTGGTTATTTCCGTTACCTTGGTTGTTTCCATTACCTTGGTTGTTTCCATTACCTTGGTTATTTCCGTTACCTTGGTTGTTTCCATTACCTTGGTTGTTTCCATTACCTTGGTTGTTTCCGTTATTTCCATCACCTGGTTCTGGTGTTGGTACTACTGGTTTTAACTCTAAAGCAGCTTTTGCATCTTCAAAAGCCTTCTTAGCACTTACAAACTCTGTAGCTGAAGTATTTTCTACATTTTCTAACATAGCTTTTAATACTGCTAATGCTTCATTATACTTAGCAACAGTTTCTTCAGTATATTTATCTGCTTCTATTTCTTCTATACTATTGATATAAGCTTTAACATCTTCTTGGTTTACTCTTAATACAAGATTCTTAGTAGCTTCATCAATTTTAGTAACTAATCCTTGTATAGTTTCTGCAGTACCAGATACAAATAACTCATCCGCAGTAGCAATTAAATCTACTAACATTTTGTAGCTGCTTGTAGTATATAAACTAGCATCAAATCCATTAGCGATTTCAATTTGAGCACGTAATGCAGTTACATCAACTAAAGTATTCTTTAATGTTAATAACTCATTTTCTACGTTCTTTAATTCTTCAGCTGTCATATTATTAAAGTTCATACCTTCAACTTCTGCTACTTTATCCATTAATACTTGGAATGAATTAGTAGTATAGTTTTCACTTTTTAATCCCTTAATTTCAACAATTAATCCTTCAATACTTTCGCTTGAGCCTACTAATTCTAAGTTGTTTTTAGCTTCAGTTATAGCAACTATTGCAGCTTCAATAGCTTCAACAGTACCGTCTATTAATAATTCTTTTGCCTCAGTAACTTTTAATTCATAAGCTTTATAAGAATCTTCTGTGTAGATGCTTGAATCAACTATTGCTTCAAATTCTTCAATTACTGCTACTAAAGAAGTAATATTTACTAAAGAATTTTTTGCCTCTAATATAGCTTCTTTTGCAGCCTCAAATACTGCTGGGTCTTGAGGTTCTGTTTTATTTAATTCAAGTAATCTCTCAATTTCTGCTTTTGCATCATTTAATGCTGTCCAAGAATTTGTAGTATAAACCTTCTCTGGAGCAGTAACATTAGCAATAAATACATTAATATCCTCTAAAGTAATTTCAGCTTCTTCTCTGTTTGCTGGGTTATAAACTAAAGCTTCTTTTGCATTATTTAACTCACTTATTAATCTTTCAGCTTCTTTAACTGATAAGTTATTGCTATCTTCCATAGCACTCTTAATAGCATTTAAAGCTTTTTGATAATTAGCCCAAGTTTTAGCTGTGTATTTTGAACTATCTGTTATAGCTGCATCTATAACAGCTTGTACTTCTTCACTATTACACTTTTCTTCTTTACTAGCTTTTGCTTTTTCTATTTCTTTTACTGCACTATCTACTGTTCCTTGTGCTGCATAATTATTATTAAGTATAGCTTTAGCTACTTCTATAGCTTCCTTATATGCTTTTGCAGTGTTAGTTGTCCAAGTTGTAGTATCTATAGTTTCATTCACTAATTCTTGTAATCTATCTTTGTTTACAGTTTCATTTAAAGTTGAATCAAATATTAATTCTACTAAATTTGGAATAACTCCATTCCACTCAAACTTAACATCTAAAATCTTAGTTCCAGCAGGTAAAACAAATTCATTTGTACCTTTATTTAAATTCCCTAATTCTACTGATTGTATATCCCCATTAGGAGCTACAATTCTTGCTGTGACTAGTGCATTTGAGATATTCTTAGCATTTTGCATTACTTTAATATGATTTACATCAAGATTATCAGATAATGAATAATTAAGGTATCCTTCATTTGAATTTGGAATATACATTGTAGTAATATCACCATCAACTAAATATTCATATAATCCATTTTGAGTATCTGAAACATTTGATTTAAATGTTGGATTATTAACCGTTGGAATATATGCTCCACCATTTATTTCAATTTCATTAATTCTAGTCCATCTATGACCATATGATTGAGTTATTTCTAACTTAATATATCTAGCTTTTTTATTTATATTACTTGCTTCAGCTACATTGTATGAAATTTCATGCCCTGTAAATATATCATTTATATTGCTATCATCATTTGTTGTATTAGGTTCTTGATCACCTATTAATAATACAGCATCTCCCCAGTTTCCTTTTTCTGTTGAAGCATAAACTGCACCATCTCTGATATAGTCTTTATGCGAGTCATGAACAACTACTTTTAATTGATCTAAATCAATCTCTTGACCTAAATCAAAAATCATATTGTCTCCCTTAGTTTGAAGTCTTTCAAATTGTATAGCTGTTGTACGGTCTTTATCAAATAAATCCTCTACCTTACCAGCATAAATTCTTCCCATATTATTTTCAATTACTGTTGGCTTACCGAATTCCCTTGAAGTTACTCTAAATTCATTTACATTGAAAGTAACTGCTCCTGAACCTAAATTAATTAAACGAACATATCTTGCATCAGTGTTTTCACTTAGTGTTTTGTTATCTAAGTTAGTCCATTCATAACCATTCTTAGAAACTTGTAATGTAACATTTTCTAATGATGTTCCATTTATAACAATCTCTGTTAATTCATGAATACGATCTAACATTAATCCAATATATTGATTGTTTTCTAAAGTAATATCTGAAAGCCCTACCATACTAGCATTATCATTAAAATAATCTGCTGGATGCTCTTTATAAGCCTCTACATTAGTATATACCTTACCATTATGGTTAATCTTTGCATCAACTTTAAATTCTCTAAAACCAATCCAATTTCCTTGATCTCTATTATTTCTTAAACGTACATATTGAGCTTCAATATTTCTATCTGATAAGTCTATTACTATATCTCTAGTGTTTTCATAAGTTTCTATCGGAGTATATTCTCTACCATCTAAAGAATATTCTAATGTAACATTTTTGAAGTAATCATTTGAACCTGCATTTGGTCCTTGAAGAATATTAATTTTACCAAGAACTATTGGCTCACTTAATTTTACTCCTACATAGTCTCCTGCAATTGTAGTATTTGCTGGTGTAGTATTTTGTCTTACATTGTAGTGAACACTAGTATTTGGATCACCATCTAACATATTAGATTCTGGTCCAGAATAAACACTCCATCCATCAGTTGTACGAATTACTTCACTTGTGAAAGTTGGTGCTTCTACTACTTCTGGAGAAGTTAATACTTTAAATTCTCTCATAGCAGGCCATTTGTTACCACTATCTGTTGCAGTACAGATATATCTCACACCAACAACATTTTTAATTTCTACACCAGTAATCTTAACATTTACTGCATATGGTCCATAAGTTTTGTTGTTTATATTTTCCCAAGTTTGACCATCAGTTGTGTATTGTACTTTAGCATGTCCAAAAGTATCTTCTTGCTTTCCATTAGTACCATTTAATATATCTACACCGTAGATTGTAGTTGGCTTACTTAAATTAACTTGATAATATTGATCTTTAGCTTCATATACTCCATTCCATATATGAGTATCATTTTTACCATCTATAATATTTTCAATTTTACCATTATAAACATTTGATATATTTGTTTCTGCAGTTAATACTAACTTTTCTCCACCATTAACTAATGAGTTAATTTCATCAGAAAGTGCATCTCTAACGGCTTCTACGAAAGGAACTAAACGTTTTGAACCTGGTTGAGCCTTTTTAGTTCCATCAATTGTTAATCTATCATGTGATTTGCTATTTTCATAAGAAGTAGTTCCTTCAGCAAAATTTTGTACAGCTGAATCATTATCATTAGCTTCTAAGTTAATTGCTGCTTGAACATAGCTCTTAATAGCTGTAGCTAAATCTTTTAATGAATTAGCAAATGGTGTAATTTGTTCAACCATTCTTGCATTAGTGCTAGTTTTAATAAACTCATCACAAGCATTAATTATTATATCCATTTCATTTACTAAAGTATTTCCAACTTCAGAAATTTCTTGATTTTCATTTAATTTAGAAATAAATTCATCTAATAAAGGTCTTATCTCTTCTGATTCTCCTAATACTAGTCCATGTCCATTCGGAGCAGGATCTGATGTATGCTTAGCTATTGTATATAATGCTTCTGATGCATTAGCATCTACATATTTGAAAGAATCTTCCCAACTCTTATCTTCATTAAACTCTTTTATATTCCAAGCATAATCTGCTATAGCAAAAAGACTTATTTTTGATGGTTCTGCATCTTGCATAGGATTTGTAACTACACCAGCTAAATCTTCAATATTAATATCTGTATGTAAAAGACTTCCTTTACCTAACATTAATCTATGCATGTTGATATCATTAACAGGCCAGTTTAACCAGAATAATGGACTTCTTCTTGTTACACCTTCTGGCGCTCTATGATTTTTAAAATTATCTAATGTATTTTGAATAATTGGCGCACATACTGAGTTACCAGTCCAGAAAATTTGAACATCTTCAGGGAAGTTTGCATCTAAGAAATTTAATTCTGAATAATCACCTTGCCATCCAGCATTGTATCCTACTGGACAGAATACCCAGTCATGTACATCTCCTTTTTTCTTACCCCATTCTGATAATTGAGTCATCATATTAGCAAGAATTTGTCTATCAAGGCTACCAACGTCATCACCTAGAACACCAAATTGACGAACACCTACAGAATATAATTGTTCGAATTTTGCTATTAATTTTTCCATTTCTCCATCAAAGTCATTTGAGTTAAATCCTCCCATAAAAGGATGAGCTGTCCAAACAAATTTTGTTTTTGTCTCTTCACCTACTTTTACCATTTCAGCAATTTTATCTAACTCTTCTTTTGGATATAGTTCTCTCCATTTTCTAGTATGATATAAATCATCTTTTGGTGCAAAGATATAAGCTGTCATCTTAAAGTCTCCACCAAATTTCATTAAAGACATACGATCTTCATTTGTCCATGGAACACCATAGTAACCTTCAATGAATCCACGTATTGGTGTATCAGCATAATCTTTAATTTCAAAATTCTTAATAGTAGATCCATCCATTTGATTAAATATATGCTTTAAGCTTGTTATTCCATAGAATGCAGCATCTGTATTTTTACCTAAGATAGAAATTTCTCCATCTTTTGCTGACATAAAATATGAATCATTCTTTTCAAATAGGCTTACATCTACTTGATTTTTCTCTTGTATATAATTACTTGCGTATTCATTTGATAAATATGTTCCAACTAAAATATTAGTTTTACCACTTACAACTTCTTCTGAAACTGTAATCTTCTTATCTTTTGACTCTAAAACTTCTGTCATACGCTTTTTAGTTACAGCATCTATTGTGCTATCATAAACTACGTTTACGTCTTTACGTATAACAAATTCCCCCGTTAAGTAGTCAATTTGATGTGGGTTAGGATAAATTTCATATCCTTCTTTTGTTGTATCAGCTTCTACTATAGGGCTAGCACTAACCGTAGGTGGTTGAACTATTCCAATAATTAATGCAATAGCTAATATACAACTTAGTAGTCTCTTAACTTTTACTTTCATATTATTACCTCCATATAATTAATAAAAATTAAAATTTTATTGATTTATTTGTATTATTTGTAAAAAAATTGAATAAAAAAAAGCTTTCCTATAAATATAGGAAAGCTAGTGCTCTATTGGTAACACGCTCTAAATCAAATATTAATTTTAATTTTTTCTTTTCTATCATATTATATATAAAAAACTTTCCTCTGTAAACAATTATATTACAATTTTATCTATTTTTTTAATTTATACTTTAAAACTTATGTAATAACTTAATATAAATATATTATTTCTAGTTTTTTTGCATTTTTTTGTAATATTATATCATTTAATTTTAAATATTTTCATTATTACTTTTTAATTTGTAGTTATATAAAAATATCACTCTAGTTAACGTTACTGTTGTACTGGCACTATAAATAAAAAGTTACACTCTTTCTATAGGTACCCAAATTTCACTATAGTTACAATCCTCATTTTCACAAGGTCGTGTGTACATCTCAATATTGTAGTTACCTACAAGCTTATATGACTTACAAGACGGCAGCCACTCGCTCCATATCTTTGTGTTCACATCCTGCAATGCTTTTGGTAATGACCCACGACAAGGAAATATTGCCCATGTACCTGCTGGAATCACTTTTGTTTCATATCCCTCCGGAATCTCATTCCATGGAATATAGTTATCAGCAATTAAATAATCAAAATTCTCTCCATCACTATCTATACATATTCCATACATACCACACACAACTTTGTTCTCAACGCTTTCCATATGCTCCTGCCAAAACTTAGGAATTTCACTATAGGAAGTTTTATTATCAAACTTTCGTGCTCTTCCCATTACTGTAAACTGCGACTTTTCAACAATCTTGTACTCTAACATATTACCACCCTCCAATGTAAGTTTAATTTTCAGCGGTGCAAAAGAATTCAATTTACTACCTTTTTCTCTTGCTATAGAAGGACTTATCCCATGAAACTTAGCAAACGCTCTGGCAAAACTATCTGGTGAATCATAACCGTATTTCATCGCAACATCAATCACTTTGATATTGGTAGAACAAAGTTCCTGTGCTGCAAGTGTCAGACGACGCTTCCTTATATATTCACCTACTGTAAATCCACATAATATATTGAATATTTTTTGAAAGTAGAAACTTGACACATATGCTTTATCGGCTATTTCATTTATATTAATATCTTCAGTCAAATTTTCTTCAATATATGCTATTGCATTAGTAATTCCTTCATTCCAACCATTCATAAGATTTTCTCCTTCTCCATATCGCTGTAATTACATTATATTGACAAACACCTATATTTTCCCGACTCTAATTGTCTTCTTATATCGGGTTGTAGTAATCACTCTTTATAAATAACTCAATCACTATACAAATTCATTTTTATCTTTTACTTAAAATTAATTATAACATAATTTGTAAATATATTTTCATCAATAAAAATAGTCTTAGCCCTTGAAATAACTTGACCAAGACCATTTCCCTCATTTATTTGTGATACGGTTCTCCGTATTGGCAGTAAGTGAGGTTTTTATATTTTATCTATTAGTTAACCTGTAATTTGTCTAGCCAAAGTGAAATGGAATTATCCAGTTAAGTACAAACGCCAATACAATTCCTATTATCAACATTGCAATGGATTCTTTGATACTATTGCGTTTTAAGACTATCAGTCCACAGATAAACACTATAAGTTCTAATATTGAACGCATATCAAAGTAAATCCATCCATAAGTAAATGTCATATTAAACAGCACAGCAATTATCATCACAGAAAGAATAAATGCTAAATTACTTTCCCCTTTTGCATACCAACATATTGATGCCAATAATGGTGAAAGGGTTGTAAAACCAAACCATATCATCGCATAGCTACTTGGGAAAAATCCAGCTACAAATTTTGAATACAAATAATAGCTTGATACCATTCCTATGAAAAACATAAACACATTAATTGATGCTCTGAGTGGAGAATTACTAAAAATTGAGACGCATACAGCTATCAATATCCAAATTGCAAATCTTCCAAGAAAGTTTGTAACATCTAAATGTTCAAGTATATAAGGCAATTCATTTCTTGCAGTAGTATCTAAGAACTTTGAAAATACTCCTAACACTATACCTAGAAACAATATTGCAATCGTATTAAAACTCTGTCTGCTTACAGCTATTGACTTATTCTTATATCGTATATCATCAAAAAATGGCATGATTACACCTCACTTAAAAATTCCAATTTATCTAATTAAATATTAATTTTTGTTTAAAAGAATTATGTATTATATAACAACTTCTCTTTTCGCTCTCTACTCATATATAAGCAAACTAAACATACTCTATCTTCTATGTTATATTAAATAACCTTACAATTTCTATCCCCCATAAAAGTATTATTGGTATAATAAATAATATCCTACTTTTAGTATTCATAAACTTTTCAACTAATCTTCGATTAATAAAAAATGCTCCCAAGAAGAAGAATAAGTAAAAAATTGTACCTATATTCTTCCACTCATATCCATGATATCTTACTGATTCACTAAAACTCTGCATCCACATTATATTTCCTGTAAATCCAAGCCAAACATAGAAACAATATACTATTAACATCATAATAGTAAAAATCCATAACATTACCCTTATTCTCATAAATATACGTACCTCTATTGATATAAATTTTAATTAGATTCTTAATAATTTATATTATAATATTTATTATTATCACTCTCAATACTCCCTTATTTTCTATTATTTCTATATAGCAATATCTAAATTTAATGTCTTTACTCCAACATTTCTTAACATAAAAGAAGAAGGAGTACCCTCTATAAATACTCCTTCTTCTTTACTTATATATTCAACCAAGCTATCATTTATTTTTAATTTTATTGAATCTATCTCCCTTACTTCATTTATAGTTATTTCTGATATTATAATGTGAAGCAACTTCTTCTGTTGCTCTCTAGTTGCACTCTCTGTTAGAACTTTACTAAAATTCTCTAATATACTCTTTATGAATTCATATGGTATTTCTTCACTTACATCATCTGAAAGTGTAACTAGAAATGGTTCTTTTTCCTCTTGAAGACTTTGCGCTCTTTTATTTAGCTCATCTTTTCTTTCCTTGAACTCTTCCTTAGATATTACTTCTTCCTCATATGCTTCGAAAAGTTTAGTTTTCTTCCTATCTATCTTTTCTAACTCTTTATCTATTCTTTCTAACTCCTTCTTAGCTGGATTTATCTTTTTATGTCTTTCCTTATTAATGTTATTTACTATAGATTTAACCATTTTCTCATTAGAAAGTAATTCTGATAACTTGCTAAATACATACTCATTAGCTTTATCAACTCTTATGGTATTAGAATTACATACACTTGTACCTTTATTCTTCCATGCTCCACAACAGTAGTAAGCTATTCTCTTCTTAGTTCCATCAGCTAACTTATTGGTAGTTCTTGAAATAACCATACCCGCTCCACATTTAGGACATCTTAGTATTCCCGTTAGTGGATACTCACCATCATATATTCTTGAAGGCTTACCTTTCTTACTTTCCATTATTGCTTGTACCTTATCCCATAACCCTTCATCTATTACAGGTTCATGTATTCCATCTGTTATTATTGGATTAGCATTTATATTTCTTCTTCTTTTCTCTGACCAGTTCTGTCTTACATTATACCTAACTTTTCCTATGTATACTGGGTTAGTTAGAATTTCTCGTATTGAACCTACCGAAAAATCATTTCCTTTCTTAGTCTTGTAACCTAGCTTATTCAGTTGATTAGTAATAGCTTTATATCCTTTTCCATTACCATATTCATTGAAGATAAATTTTACTGCTTCTGCTTCCTTTTCATTAATCTTTAATTTAGTTTTTCTTCTTTTAGCTCCTTCTTGACTATCTATTGGTACTAGGTCATACCCTAAAACTCTACCTCCACACCATTCTCCTGATTTTGCTTTTGCACACATTCCCATTTTTACATTTTGAGCTATAGTACCTCTCTCAAACTCTCCTATCAATGCCATCATCTGAAATTGCATTTTTCCTGCTGGAGTACTATTATCAAACTGCTCTGAATAAGAATTGAAATCTATATTATTCTGCTCTAGTATATCTACTATCTTTAGAACATCTGAAAGCTTTCTACTGATTCTATTAATCTTCCAAGAAATCACCATCTGAAACTTTCTCTCCTCTGAATCCTTTAGAAGTTCCTTTAATGCTGCTCTATTTTTTATATCTTTACCACTTATTCCTCTATCTAAATACACTTTATATACTGAATAGTTCATTTTATTGTACCAATCTCTTAGAAGTCTTTCTTGCTCATCTATACTATATCCTTCTTCTGCTTGTTCTATTGTGCTTACTCTACAGTATATAGCAACCTGTTCTATCTTATTTACTTTATCTATATTCATTTTTATTCTCCTATAATCATTAACCTATTTCTACTGAAAATATCGACACTATCGGTACTACGGTTATGACGATATTTTCTATTACAATTTTCTTAGATACTAAAGGTGGAAAGGTAGATAAGTAGATAAAAGTTTTATTTATAAAATATAAATTTTTATTTTTTTATTTTATTTTTCTCTACTACTTTGCCCCCTTTCCCCCCAATCATTTATTACGCTCTTATTATTGGATTCATCTTACTTCCCCATTTTCCCCGTAATCCCGTAAGATTTTATTATTGTTATAAAAAACTTATTTATTTTTCTCCTGTTTATTATAGACATATTATTTTTTACGGGTTTTCGGGATTTACGGGAATTATACATCTTAGTCTTGATTCTGGTTCTATTTAGGACTTATTACCTTCTTCTTCTATTATTAATTTCATTGACCTTGGACGTATGGTCGCATAGAGCTTTCACTCTTTTCTTACCTACATTATCTTTTTATGTAACTCTTTTTACCCCTATTTAGAAATTTAATATGTCCTTACATCCAACTTGTTGATTTTCTTTACTTCTATTCAACCTAAGTTAGACCTACTTACAAACTTTATCTATCCAATACTACACTAACTAAATTCAATCTTATTTAACATCTTCCTCAACCAATTAGTTGTGTAATCTAGCTTCTTAGATAATTCTTTCAAGTTCTTACCATTGTAATTCTTTATAAGATATTCTTCTATGTACTCTTTAGAATATAATCTCATTGGAAAGTTCACTTGTTGACCTCTGAAATATTTATGTATTTTTAATGTATTTTCTAATCCTAGTAATTCGACTAACTCTTCGTATACTCCATTATAATCTGACTTATTCATATCTACCCCTCCTAAAATATAAAAATAGTTAATGCTTCTTTTATTAGAAACATTAACTCTTTACTCAGATTTATAATATATATTTCATTACATAAGTTAAAACAGTTGATTTAGTCTTTCTTTGTTGTTTTTATTTTGAGTGTTATTATTTATTCTCACTTTCTGAAATCTCTGCTTTCTAGTATGTTATTGTTGCTTTCTGATGTATTTCTCTTTATTGGTAGATTGGATTTTTATCTACTTCTCTTTGAGTGATTTTATTATCTATTGCAATTTATTAGGCTTTCTTAACTCTATTGATATCAATTGGTATAGTTATTATAACTTCTTATTAATCTATTCCCCATTCTTTTTTCTTGCTTTTATTTTTACTCTTATTATTGATTCTTACTTTCTTGATTTTTACCTTCTTACATATTTGTTTTTCTATGTATTTCTCTTATTGATAGATTATATTTATATCTACTTCTATTATGATTTTATTATCTATTATTGATTTATTGGATTTTATTAATTCTATTTGCATTAATTGATACAGCTATTATATCTTCTTGATTATATCGTTATATATTGATTCTATTTTATTTATTACTTATTATTATTGAAATTTATTAATCATTTATTTTTATTTATAATTATTTTATTATTGTATTTACTTATTCTGATTATATTTATCTTTTATTATTTATTTTATTTTTTATTGAAATAGATTTTTATTAATCTATTTCAATTCTTATTTTATTATAAGGCTTTAGCCCCCCTATCCCCCCGTTACTCTTTCCAAGTCCCAAGTCCTTAGTTCATATTCCCAAGTTCCAATTTTCATTATTTTTATGTTTTATTATTTCAATTCTTTTTATTTTTTAGTGAATTTAGTTTTTCCTATCACATATTATATGTTATGACTTATCCTTGATTTCAACTGGAATTATTGAGCTTAGGATTTCCTGTACATTCAACATCTCATAGTCTTTCATGCCTTGTTATCCTAGCTTGCATAGTTGTTAGGCTATTATTCACTGATTTTTCTTTATTGCTTACAATATTATTTAGAAAACATTCAATTTACCATCTCTTCGCAGTTTTTTATTACTATGGCTACATTTATTCACATTTTCTAAAATCTCTGCTTTCTGATGTGCTATCATTGCTTTTTAGGTGTACTTAGATTGATTGTAATTACAATTTTTCTCTTTATCCTATGTTTAAGATAAATTACATCTTTACTTAGACTTCTTCTATTATTTCTCCTCAATCTTATTTCTTCTGAAAATATCGTCACTATCGTTATATCGACACTACTATTCCAACGATATTTTACAGTAGTTTATTATTGTTATAAAAAAAAATTAGCTTATTGTTATAATATCATCACAATTAATTTATTATTCTTATTAATTGTGATGATACCTTACTTCTTACTTCTTACTTCTTACTTCTTACTTGTTGCTTCTATTGAACTTGCCACAACTGTTAGTATTGTTCCAACAACTTTTATTACTGTTATAATATCCATAACTTTCTCCTCCTATCTCTTATATGCGTATATATATGAGTAACTATCTTTTACAGGTATTAACTTTATTACATACTTACCTTCTTCAAGTTCTATGTATACTA